>NC_020911.1:27500-357500 GCF_000155675.2 Octadecabacter antarcticus 307 | reverse complement strand
CGATGACTGGCTTGCGCCCAAAGTCGCAATTGACGAGCTTTAAGCAGCATTCAACAGGTGGGGGCGTCACACCAATCACCAAAGACCAGACTTAGCATTCGCCTGCCGGGTCTCAGCACCGAAGCTGGCCGTTTAGCGCCAGTCTAAACATACTGCGGCCGAGAATGAGTGATCCTCGCTACCAATGCATTTATACTGCGTTCACCGGATTTAAGTAGCGCGCTCCGTGCCTGTAAAGACACCGTAACTTGTGCCTTGCCGGTCTTCGCAGCAGACTCCTTCATTGTATGGCCATGCGCAAGAAGACAGACGACTTCCGCTTCCTTTGATGAAAAGATAGGAAATTCATTCAAGATGCTCTCAGCAGTGATACCACTACACAACCTCGTTACTTTTCCTGCCAAAAAACTGGGGCCACCTGAATAAAAAAATTGTCTTTTCAAAACCAGCTGCAGCGACTTGCTGCCCTCTAATTCGACGCGGCCATAGTACTGGCCAACCTCGTCCAGGGAAGAAATTATATCTTGCATTTTTAATGATAAGTCTTCAACAAACTGAATACCGATCAATTCTGGAAATCTTCTGGCTTTATCTAAGATAATTACTCTGCCAGATTTGGGGGCGCAAATCAAAGGCGCACATGTCTGTCCTCCAGGTTGAGTTAGTTCAAAGGTTAGCGGAAATATGCAACACATTCCCAACATGGCTAAATCACGCAAGGCCAGCAACCCGCGAACTTCATAAGATTTTTCTGATGTGGACGCTGCACTTGTAGCGGTAGGGGTGAAATTAAAAAAGGTATTTCCACTCGCAAGGTCTTTGTAATGTGTTGCGTCAATAATCTCGCCCAAAGGTGAAATATGAAAATCGCGAAAGTATTGATTACTTCGCACTTTATGCATTGCGGCCTCAACGATATTGCGGCCGCTAAACGCCTCGGACAATGAGAACCAACCGGCTGCCTCTTGTGCGCGCACGATTTTCTCTAAAGAAATAGGGAGGGGTAATGGAGGCTTTGTTGCACAAATCGCCCTTATGGCGTGCTTCCCCTGACCCCTGACGGATTCAGCCTACAGTAACGGTGTTTGGGATGCCAAGGGCGGTGAAGCCGTTGAGTATCGCGGCACGGATTTGGACTTCCGCAACTTGCCGGTCAAAGTCTCGTGCGGCCAGGCGCTGCCCGAGTAGTTTCAAACAATGCATCTTTGTCTCAACACGACTCCTGCGGTGGTATCCGCT
This sequence comes from Octadecabacter antarcticus 307, assembly GCF_000155675.2. Lineage (GTDB taxonomy): Bacteria > Pseudomonadota > Alphaproteobacteria > Rhodobacterales > Rhodobacteraceae > Octadecabacter > Octadecabacter antarcticus. Next base: position 356,261 of record NC_020911.1, on the reverse strand, counting down.
CAAGCGACGCCATTGAGCGCGGCCGAGATCCTTTGAGGACTGTACCGCTTCGTTTCGGGCTCTGGCCCCCAGCGTATCCGGCTTCCATAGCTTGGCATTCTTGCGTGGCGGGATGACAGCACGGGCATTGCGGGCCGCAATCGCATCATGGCATTTGCGGGTGTCATATGCCCCATCTGCTGTGACACTGCCAATCTTCTGATCTGGTGTGATCTGACCGAGAAGGTTGGGCAACATGGGTGGGTCTCCAATGCTGCTACTCGTCACTTCGACCGCGCGTATCTCCAACGTTTCTTCATCAATCCCTATATGTATCTTGCGCCACACCCGACGTTTCGGCCCGCCATGCTTGCGAGCGTTCCACTCACCTTCGCCCTCAACTTTGATGCCGGTACTGTCGATAAGGAGGTTTAGCGGGCCCTTTGAGCCCTGATACGGGATGGTAACCGATAGCCTTTTCTGACGCCGACATAACGTGCTGAAGTCTGGGACCTCCCAGTCAAGGTCGATCAATTTCAACAGGCTTTCCACAAAGCCCGTCGCCTGCCTCAAAGGCATTCCGAACAGCACTTTCAACGTGAGACAGGCTTGGATCGCCGCATCGCTATAGCGTGGCTGGCGGCCCCGTTTGCCCCCCTCTCATGGTTTGCAAACAAACCACTGCCGGGCAACGGTAGGCGCAGCTTTCCAAGTGACCTCTGGGTTAAACCAAATGGTCAGTGACCCGCGTCGCTTCAGGGCCTTGTTATACTCAGGCCAGTTCCTCGTGCGGTAAATCGGGGCGATAGGTTTACTCATGACGCCAGCTACCATGCTGGATTTACAACATGAATCCCTGATACGAGACTATTTGTGCAACAAAGCCCATCGGCTGTGGTAACTTCCGTACCGCTTACAGATTTCGTCTGCGCTAATTTCCGCCACCATACAGGTATAAAAGCCACCGTCACCCGCAGGGGTGAAATGGGTGCATTCCTGATACATACTGAAGGCGCATGTGTTTTTTAAATCTGTAAGCGCCGAAGCCAAGGGTGACAGCATAGCAAGAAAAACCTCGCGCTTAGCAACGTCGAAAGTGCCAGAAAAGCCTTTCAGATCATGGAGCGGATCGCTGAAAAATATTGCAAGATCAGGGCAGGTAAATGTCAAGCCGAACGCTGCGCCCATCGCTCAAGGAGAGGTGCCGCGCGATCAGGCTGCGTCGCGCGTTGTAGCTTGGAAACTGGCGAAGGGCGAAGACGTGCGTATGCTGGCATTGGCGCGGACAAAAAAGCGCGGGCAGGTCCACTGTGCCGTCGAGACATTGGCATGCGCTTCCTCTGTTCTGAAAGCGAGCTCGAAATGGACGAGCAGTTCAGAGGACCACTGTCTATGGAACCAAATGTGTCAGCAATATGAATTTGATATCGAAACGAAACTAAATTGACAAAGTGGCCCGAGGTCAGTTAGTTTTGATTTGAAATTAAATGGGACGCTGCAGTGAACAAGCCATTACAAAACTGGGGTGCAAAACCGCGCCGCAAGCGCACCCCTAACATGCTCAGCGCAGACGACGAGTTGCATCTTTTGCGGGCCTGGCAGCAGCGCGGTGACGGGCGCGCACGCGATAAGTTAATCGAGGCCTTCATCCCCATGGCGCGGACAATGGCAAAACGGTTTTCGGCAGGGTTGCAAGCGGCGGAACCTGATCTTGTGCAGCAAGCCAACATAGGTCTGATGAAGGCGGCGGATCGGTTTGATCCCGAACGTGGCTACCGCTTTTCTACCTATTCCGTCTGGTGGATTCGTGCCGAAATTCAGAGCTACAAGCTTGCCAGCATGTCGATTGTTCGGCGCCCAAACTCAGCCGACTTCCGGAATGCTGTTGGTAAACTCGGGCGGCTTGATGAAGCCGTATCAAACGATCCCACTATCAATCGGACCGACGCTGATGCGCTCGTTGCCAAGGCACTCGGCGTCAACCTCCAACGACTGAACGATCTGCGTCAACAGGTTTCTGGCACAGACTATTCACTGAATTTACCATCGTTCGGTGATGACGGAGAGGAGCGCATGGCGCGGCTTGTCGATCCAGCCAGCACGGAAGATGCAGACACCATGCACCGCCTTGATATTAAAAAGCTGCGCGGGCTCCTTGTCGAAATAATTGGCTCCCTGCCCGACCGAGAGCGCAAGATCATAATGGCGACGCAACTCCAAGATCCACCAGCCACTTTGACAGCGCTCGGGATTCACTTCGGGATATCTACGGAACGCGTGCGACAACTGCGCGAAATGGGCTTTGAAAGGCTGAGAACTACCATGACTCAGCGAGATCTAGAATTGGAGTACTTCGTCTGAAGGCAGGCGTGCAGCCCTGTGCAAAACGCGGGGTGGCTTGATTATGTTGCAAGCCAAAAAAACGGCCACTCAACTATATGGGATAGTGTCTATGGGACCAAAATTAATCGACCCGTTTCACCGAGCAATTTCATACCTACGCGTCTCTGTCACCGATAGATGCGATTTTCGCTGCGTCTATTGCATGTCAGAGAACATGACGTTTTTGCCCAAGAAGGAACTTCTGGCGCTGGAAGAGCTGGACCGTATGTGCACTACCTTTGTCGGTCTTGGAGTAGAAAAACTGCGGATAACGGGGGGCGAGCCTTTAGTGCGTCGCGATATCATGAATTTTTTCAAGGGTATGACGAGGCATCTTGAAAGCGGTGCGCTGAAAGAGCTGACCGTCACAACAAACGGGTCGCAGTTGGAGAAGTTCGCGGGCGATCTGGCGGCTTGTGGCGTGAAGCGGATCAATGTCTCTCTGGATACACTGGACGAGAAGAAATTCGCAAAGATCACTCGCTGGGGCCGCCTGACACAGGTTCTGGCGGGCATCCGCGCAGCGCAAAAGGCGGGTCTGCGAGTTAAGATCAATACCGTTGCGCTGAAGGATTTCAACGAAGACGAGCTGTTCACACTGGCCCATTGGTGCGCCGAGGAAGGCATGGATCTGACGTTCATCGAGGTGATGCCGATGGGCGATCTCGGGAACGAGGACCGCATCGGCCAGTATTGGTCACTGAAGGACCTGCGCGCCCAGCTGGAGACGCGTTTTACCACTACTGACCTGTCAGAGCAGACAGGTGGCCCAGCCCGCTATGTCCGGATCAACGAGACCGGCCAGAAAATCGGCTTAATCACGCCGCTGACACATAATTTCTGCGAAAGCTGCAACCGCGTGCGCCTGACATGCACCTTAGAATTATACATGTGCCTCGGGCAGGATGAGATGGCCGATCTGCGCAAACCGATGCGCGAGCATGCCGATGATGCCATGTTGCAGCAGGCCATTCGTGAAGCGATCCTCCGCAAGCCAAAAGGCCATGATTTTGACTATTCGCGCCAGAAGGTCGACGGTCAGGTCATCCGCCACATGAGCCATACCGGTGGCTAACTACAGGGGCGTTCTTTCGGCGGTAGACCAACGCATGAGAGCACGCAGGAATAGAGCACTTTTTCGGAGGAAGCATGACAATACGACAGGACATTATCGACAAACTCCGTCACGCGTTACCTGTTGGGCATCTGGAGGTGATAAATGAAAGCCACAAGCACAATGTGCCGGAAGGCGCAGAATCCCATTTCAAGGTAGTTATTGTGAGCCCAGCCTTTGAAGGCAAAACGCTGGTGGCCCGCCACCGGCTGCTCAACGGTATCCTTGCAGAAGCCCTCTCCACCGACATTCATGCGCTGGCGTTGCATACAATGACTAAAGATGAATGGTTCATCTCACGTGAAGCACCCGCATCGCCCCCTTGCATGGGCGGCGGCGTCCACCGATGATGAAACCTTGCAGCGTGCCACTTCGCCCATCAGCCTATTGTCACGTTATCGAATTTCGTCCACGCCGCTAACGAAATTCACCCACTTTAGAAAGGCTACCACATGTCCGCCACTCCAATTATAGCGCAAAAATCCCCCTTCCCGACAGACGTCGAAGCAGGAGAGACCTACTTCTGGTGCGCCTGTGGCAGGTCTTCGAAACAGCCTTTCTGTGACGGATCGCATAGGGGCACGGATATCACTCCAGTGAAATGGGAAGCGTCCGAGACGAAGAAGGTCTTCTTTTGTGGCTGTAAATCCTCGGCCAATGCACCTTTGTGCGATGGCCGTCATTCCAAGTTGTAACCATAAAGAAATTCCACTCTCTCAATGTGTTGGGTGGGAGCTTGCAGCTCTGTTCGATTGATTTCGTCACTGGCATCCCCAAGACAGAGGCCGTAGGGTAGGGCGACTTTTGGCATAAGTAGGACCAATGGCTGCTTTCGAGAAAATGGGCACAGGCCCGACGGGATTCTAGGCGTTCAACAAACGGTGCAGACTGTGTGAAAACGCGCTTCCCTACGGCGCGTAATAGAAGATCAGAGTTTCCAGTTGTAGGTTCGCCGGGTTTTCCCGTTTGGGCGACCAACCACCAGCAAACGAGCTTCTTTACGGGATTGGTAGGCTGTTTTTGGCCAAAACTGGCAGGCAGAACCCCTATCAAGCGTTGATGGTTCGCATGAGGCCAGCCACACCCACAAGGTTAAGGCGCGGCGAATATTGTAAGTCAGCGCTGTCAAACTGAACTCGCCCCTGACATTCTCAATGCGACGAGTGAGAAAATCCCTTTGCCCCATCCATTGCTTGATCGATCCGAACGGATGTTCGACGCTCTCGCGGCGTTGTTCCAGAACTTCAGGTTTCGCTGTTCTGCGATAAGTCTGTGCTTGGTATAAACGGCAAAGCGTCTGGGAGCGGGGCGTTCCTTGGATGTGTTTCATACAAAAACATGCCATTTCTACAGGCCCTAAGGAATCCTCTATCAGGCGATATCAGCGTTGATTGCCTGCCTCTCTGTCGGGGAGGACTTTTCACACAGTCTAGGTCGTTTTTGGAACCATTATCCTATCGTGATCGAGCCATCTGCTCGCTCAATTTCCACCAGCACTTTTTCGTTTTTTTTGTGGCGTACGACGAGCTGCCTCATCAGCTTGCCCTTGGGGGGATGTGGCGTGCAGCTAACTCCGGCTCAGATGCATTCGCCTCCGTCGATGACCAATGCATGCCCGGTCATGAATGACGATTGGTCGGACGCCAGGTAAACAATCCCGTTAGCGACCTCATCGACGGTACCAAAACGGCCCATTGGAATAGTTGAATCGACGTATTCATCCAGCTTTTCGCGGCCACCCATTTGGATTTCGAAACCGCGATTGAACGGCGTATCGATGAAACCGGGGCAAAGCGTGTTGAACCTAATATTCTCATTTGCATAATCGGCCGCCATTTGGCGCGTCATAGCAAGAACCGCGTGCTTGGTCGTGGCATAGGCGATCATCTCGCGGTCATATTGGACCCCAGAATTCGACGACGTAATGATGACGCTGCCGCCGCCTTGCGCGCGCATTGGTGGGATAGCAGCTTGGGAGGCAACAAAATGCGCCCGCACGTTTAAAGCCCAAGACGCATCCATATCGTTGACCGATACATTCTCAAGCTTGCCCTCGACCTGTAAGCCCGCATGTGAATGAAGAATGTCTAGACGGCCTTTCTGTGTGGCGACTTGGCCGATGGCTGCTACAAGCGCTTTATCGTCGGTTACATCCAGCTGAAATGCTTCAGCTATGTAACCGTCTGCCTGAATGGCCTCAGCAACAGATTTCGCCGCCGCTGCATCGCGGTCTGTTACAACCACATACGCACCCTCCCGCGCCAAGGCATGTGCGCCAGCAGCGCCAATGCCGGATCCAGCCGCGGTGACAAACGCCACTTTATTTTTAAGAAGCAATGCGTATTCCTCTCCAAATATTGGGCACTATCGTTTCTGTCCACGTCTCAAAATTAGCTGGGCGATAACAAGCATGATTAGCGACGCACCCATAACCATCGTGCCAATTGCGTTAACTTCCGGAGTGATGCCCCGTCGGATTGAGGCAAAGATGTAGATTGGCAATGTTGTTTCAGACCCAGCCACGAAGAATGCAATGATGAAGTCGTCAAAGCTGAACGTGAAACTTAGCAAGAAGCCAGCGAGGACTGCAGGCGCAATGAGTGGCAACGTAATTTGACGGAATGTGCCAAAGGGCGTCGCATAAAGGTCAGCCGAGGCTTCACTCAGCATACCTTCCAAGCTGGCAAGGCGGGCTCGAACAATGATCACCACAAGCGCGAGGGTGAACATTGTATGAGCTGCGATAAGCGAACCCATACCCATGGACAAAGTCGGCGCTGTGCTCCCGTCGGGCCAAATTGCCGAGAGCCATGGGTTAACGACACCGAATACTGTCACCAACGCGATGAGCGTAGCGATGCCTATCACAATCCCCGGGATCATTACTGCTATGTAGATCAGAGCGTCAAAAAATGCTCGCACCGGGCCGCGCATCCCTTGCAGGCCTACCGCCGCCAATGTCCCCAAGGTACTGGCTAAAGTCGCCGAAACGAAGGCCACGAACAGACTGTTGCCCAAAGCGTCCATCACAAACGGGTTGTCTAGAGCTCTGCCATACCACTTGACCGAAAAGCCCTCGAACTGACTGGCACTTCTTCCTGCACTGAAGCTAAACAGCGCGATTATGGCGATGGGTGTGTACAGGAATATGTAGACGAAAATTGTGTAAATGCGCATTGGACCTCACATTAAAGGGGTGTCATCGCGCTGAACGCTCAGACGCGAAATGAGACGCATATACAGGGTGACGGTTACCAGCATGATCACAATCAACATGACCGCGACCGCAGATCCGTAGGCCCAGTTGCGCGATTGCAAGAAAAGATCGACCAGAGCATTCCCGACAAAGAACACTTTGCCACCGCCCAGCATTGCTGGGATCAGAAATTCACCCATCAGCAGAATAAAGACCAGCATGCATCCCGTCGCGATGCCGGAAATCGACATGGGCAGGGTAACCGTCAAAAAGGTTGTTATGGGGTGGGCCCCTAGATCTGCAGAGGCTTCAAGCAGGCGCTTGTCCAGACGATCAAGGCTGACATAAATTGGAAAAACCATCAAAGGAAGATAACCATAAACGATGCCAACAAGGACCGCAAACTGTGTGTTGATCAGCCTGACGTCCTCGATGCCGATACTATCCAACAGCGATGGAATTCCGCGACCGCCAAGGATGAATATCCAAGCATAGCTTCGGATCAAAATTGAGGTCCAGAATGGCACAATCACCAAAATCAACAACAGGGTTTTCCATTTGTCACTGGTACGTACAGCAAGTTGATAGGCCAGTGGGTAGGCGATCACCAAGGCTGTCAACGTCCCCAGAGGCGCTAGGACCAGCGTATTCTTGAAGGCCGTGAACCGTGCTGGAAGGTTGGCGTATTGCTCGAACGTGAAGGCGGGCACATAGCCCCCAGACGGCGCGCGTTCACCAAAGCTGAATATAAAAACGACAGAGAGCGGCAGCACCAGCATGACAATCAACCATGCGCCAGCAGGGGCTACCATAAGCCAATTTCTTGCGCGTTGTGTCATGTGCTGCCGCTCTCTTTCTTCAGATTATGCTGACTTGAATCGTGCCATCAGCTCGGCACGATTTGGATCAGTCAACGAAGCTGCTGCGCCAAATTCAAGCGCATTCAGCAATTCTGCTGCCGGGTACAAGATGGGATCGTTCAAAATCGCATCAGGCAACAGCGCGTTGGTGCGATTGTCAGCAACAGGATACCCATGCGCCAAGACTTCACGCGCGTTCACCTCTGGGTCGAGCATGAAGTTGATAAGCGCGTAAGCCGCTTCGGTATGCGGGGCTCCTTTGGGAATAGCGTAGTAATCGCTCCACAATTCACCACCTTCTTTGCCAAGAATGTACTCAATTTCTGGGATGTCGGTGTTCAATTGCTTGCCGTCACCAGTCCAGCAGATGGTCATCCATGCGTCACCTGAGCGCATAGATGGTTGGTAGTCCGAAGAAATAGCGAACAGATGCGGTTTAACGTCAATAAGAAGTTTTTCAGCATCGGCGAGTTCGGCCTCATCAATCGAGTTGAAGGAGTATCCGTGGTAATTGAGCGCCGCCCCAATTGTCGTCAACTGATAGTCATGAACCATCGTGCGGCCCGAGAAATCATCCATCGTACGATCAAAGAAGTCCTTCCAGCTATCCATCGATTTACCATTGGTGTGGCTGGTGTTCAGCGCAAAGCCCGTGGTCCCCCAGTTTTTGGGCACAGCATAAAGGACCCCATCGACCGTGCCGGCATCGGCGAACCGTGGATCAAAGGCGCTTGCGTCGTAATTAGGCAATTTTGACACATCGAGCGGCTCGATCAGCCCTTCGGCAACGTAAGTTGTGATCGTGTAGTTCGTAGGAACAAAGACGTCCCAACCGCTGCCGCCAGCCTGAAGTTTTGCCAGCATTTCTTCGTTCGAGCCAAAGACGTTCACCTGCAAGAATGCGCCAGTTTGATCTGTGAACATATCAAAGTTCGACTGGTCATGATAATTTGGCCAAGTGGCCAACACGACGCGATCGCCGATATGGCTATCAGCAAATGCGGAGCTTGGCAGAAGACCTGACAGTGCGGCACCCATCACCGCTGAGGCAGTTCCCAGACCTGTCACACCTAGAAAATGGCGCCTTGTCACGGAGCCTTTTTCATAGCGCCGCAGCTCTTCCATAAACTTTTTCTTCGAGATTGGTGTATGTTCTGACATCGTCTTTTCTCCTTGGTGGTTGCGGTTTGATCCTTAGTCGTTCTTTAAAATTAAAGCAGCTTCGGGGCTCCAGTCGATCCACGCAGTGTCGCCCTTTTTCAAGTCATCAAGGCCTTCATCTGATTGTCGTGGTGACATCACAGAGATGTTGCCAAGCTGCGCATGCCTGACGAGATATTCAGTATGCTCACCTAAAAAAATCCGGTTTAGGATCATAACTTCTAAGGAACCAGAGGTACGCATGCTGCCCATCCGAATTTGCTCCGGACGGATGCTGACACAGGCAATTTCACCGACTTCAATTGGATCCGTGAATGCTGCGCCGTAGGTATTGCCGTCCGCCAACGAAATTTCTGCAGTTTGTCCAACGAAAGAAGTAACGGGTCCTTCAAAGAAATTGGAGGTTCCGACAAAGTCGGCGACGTATCGACTTTGCGGGTGATCATAAAGTTCGCGGGGTGTGCCAATTTGCACGATCTCGCCTGCGCGCATCACGCAAATACGGTCGCTCAGTGACAGGGCTTCTTCCTGATCGTGCGTGACAAGCACGAAAGTGATGCCAAGCTGACGTTGCAAATCCTGCAATTCAATTTGCATTTCTTTGCGGAGCTTTCTGTCCAAAGCAGCAAGCGGTTCATCTAATAAAAGCAACTTCGGCTCATTCACAATGGCACGTGCGAGCGCAACGCGTTGTTGCTGACCGCCAGACATTTCCCAAATACGCCTATCTTTGAAGTCAGCCAGTCGGACCGTTTCAAGCGCACGCAGTACTTTATCTGCAATGATGCCCGCGGACAATTTGGGGCGCTGTTGTTTTAAGCCATAAGCAATGTTCTGGCCCGCGGTGAGATGCGGAAACAAGGCGTAGTTTTGGAACACCATATTGACGGGGCGGTTGTAAGGCGCCAGCCCAGAAACGTCTTCACCATCAATCAAAACAGTGCCTACTGATGGCGCTTCAAACCCAGCAAGCATTCGCAATGCTGTGGTTTTGCCACATCCCGAAGGGCCTAGGAACGACAGGAACTCCCCCGGCGCAATGCTGAGGTCAATATGACTTACAGCCTGTACGTCACCATAATTTTTGGAAACTCCGCGCAGTTCGGCAACAGAGCCAAGCGAAGACGCTGTCGTCTGCTGCGCATATACGTCATTTTGGATTAATTGTTCATCGTAGATCATTTGGGGCATATCTCACTGTTGGCCCATAAAAGAAATTTTTGACTGTACTGTAAATATTCTTTTTGTAATAGTTCGACGATTATCTAGGTTGAGGAAGTTAAGATGATAACCAAGTGGAATACTCAAGCCGCACAAATTATCGATGGTATCGAGACCGCAATGTTTCCAAAGATTTTGTCTAATGCTCTGAGTAATATAGTTGAATTCGACTTTACAGTCATCTTTGGTTACATGGGCAAAGCGCGCCCACTGGCACTCTATGACGATTTTCCACCAGATCGTCGACGGATGCATGTCGATGAGTATCAAGAGGGGCCGTACCTACTTGATCCGTTTTTTTTGGCCGCATCCGGAAAAGTTGATGCTGGTGTTTGGCGTATGAGTGAAATTGCTCCAGACCGATTCTACCAAGGAGAATATTACCGGAGCTACTATGCCCAGACCGGCCTCGCAGAAGAAGTTGGCCTCCTAGTGGATGTGCATGCATCTTTGACAATCGTTGTGTCCATGATGCGTAAAACGCGAAAATTCAGCAAAGTTGAGATGAAGACTTTAAATACGGTTTGGCCGGTGATTGATGCTGCTTGCCGTCGACACTGGCGCGACGAAGCGATCCACATGCCTGCAGTTGAGAACAGTATCGAACGCGCGTTTCGCAAAGTCGGAGAGGGTGTGCTAACCCCACGTGAACGGGAAGTTGTTGAACTAACATTACGGGGGCATTCGGCAGATGCACTCGGCAATTTACTTGGTATTTCCTCTGGAACTGTAAGAATTCACAGGAAAAACATTTATGCAAAGCTACGCATCAGTTCCCAAGGCGAACTCTTTTCAGCATTCATTTCCGCGATTGCTGAGACGTCTCAAGGTGTTGCCCCATAATTGGAACAAGTGGTTACTGTGAAACGTTAAATTGTGAAAATAGCGCGCTGTGCTATGAAAAAGGAATGCCTTTGGGGGCCACTTTAAAAATGGCTGATAACTGTTTCGCGCATGATCTGGCCATTTGAAAGACGCGCAACTTTGGTAACTCGGGGTTTCAACCTGACATTGATCGATATTTCCTGCATCGATGGTTCGAATGGCGGCTTTCTAAGAATTTTGCCTACCTGTTTGCTACTGCAGAAAAGGTCAAGCTCTTCTCTAATTGGGTATTTAGGTCAAGCTTTTTTTCCTTGTTTGTTTTGGGTCTTTGTCACTCATCCGGGTCACGCTTCTCTTCGCAGTCTGGTTTGATGTTCGAATGGCATCGCTGCAAGCATATGTCGGATCGGCAGTGGAGAGCCCCGCTTTCCAGCGCGCTTCAAGATGCGCAGCAGACCTTTTCGGCTTCTTCTATTACCAGGCAGGGCATGTTTACATGCCCGAGAGGGCACGAACCTCGTCCGGTGAGGGACGACCCCGTTAGGATTGTGGGTTGGCGTTTTAGTTCATGCCATGCCTCCCACTTGGTCCTGACGGAATTCTGAGCCATCGATCCAACAGCGGTGCATTAGGACGGCCAACTTACGTGCGACAGCAACGACGGCGCGGCGACGTCCTTTGGTGCGCATCAATCGCATGCCCCCTCTCAGCGATGCAGGCATCGCCTGCCGGGCAGCGCAAGATTTAATCTGGGAGCTTGCCATCGTTCGCATAAGCAGCGCATTGGCAGCTGCATATAGAACGGCCCGCACGTCTCGATCCCCAGACTTGGATATCCGCCCTGGATTGTCATGCTCTCCTGACTGATATCTTCGCGGTGTAAGCCCAAAATATGCGCCAACGGTGCGGGATCGTTTAAAACGGGTTGGATCATCAACCGCCGATTTAAAGCTCAACGCAGCGATAGGGCCGACGCCAGGAATAGTCATCAATTTCATGCAGACATCATCTTGACTGGCTGCCCTCTTAACGCGCCGATCTAGTTCCAAATAATGTTGATACAAAACGGCCCTCGCATCGAGCAATGGCACGAGAGCATGTGCCAGAACATCATCGATCTCGATCATGGGCCGTACAACGCTGTCGAAGCTACCATGCTTCACAGTTTTGGGAGGCGGACTCCAAAAACCTTCAGTAATCCACGCACTTCATTGGCTAGATCAATCGTCTTCTTTAGGAGCGTCTTACGCGTGCTGAGCAACGCGCGTAGGCCATGAGCCTCACGACTTTTCATATGGACGGGACTAAACCAGCCTGTGCGTAATATTTGCGCGATACCTCGTGCATCTGTTTTGTCGGTCTTATTCCTCATCGCTGACAGAGCAGCACTCACTTGGCGTGCCTCCATGCAGACAACATCAAAACCTTCACCGGTCAGGCCAAAGAAAAGATGCTGACTCATCGATCCAGCCTCAAAGCCAACACGTTCAATCGGATGTGGAAATTCCAAAAGGCATTCAGCGATATCACCGACCTCACAAGGCAGCTCTCGCTCGAACAGCACCGTTCCTTTGCCATCAACAATGCAAAGTGCACAGGATCGCAATGACACATCTAATCCAGCATAGTATTCCATTATCTATCTCCCTTGTTCACAGCTATGCTGTGATCTTAGTGGGAGCTCGGCCCAAAAGCGAAAGGCTGCCCAATTACGCATGCTTGCCGCCGATTTTGTCGAAGGCTTCCCCAAAATGGTTGAAGTTGTGCGGTTGCGGCGAACGGCCGAAAGTTCTGGCGGTTTTGCGTCCCGAAGGCTTCACGCCGCTCCGCCAGCCGCTGCCATTCCGGCGCATCGCGACTTTCGACCCATGTCTCGCCCAGCAGAGTGTTGCGCGCGGCGCGAAGCATCTCCTCGGACCCTTGGGTCGCCAGCCAGTCCCGTGCGATCTGCTGCCAGCTTTTCCAGCCCAGCGGTGAATAGAGTGCCGAGAGATGGCACCCGCTGGTATGCGGATCGGTCTAGACAGCCGTAGCCCGCCATTCGCCCAGGCGTGCCCTTTTTCTTCTGGATCGCCAGTTGTTTTTCCTGCGCCTGGTAGACCGTCAACGCCGTGCGGGCCTTCAGATAGGACGAGCTGTCCACTGGCCCGGAAAACCGGGTATCGCCACCCGTACTGCGTCGCTGCTGGTCTGGATCAGTCATCACCGCGCGGCGCGCATCGGACCCCGCCGCGTTGATCGACTGATCGCCGTAGACCACCAGGCGTCCAGCCTTGCGGGCCTTCTGGATCGCCCCGCGAGAGAGGCCACAATGGGCTGAATATTCCCGTTCGCTCATACCCTTCATGGCGCTGCCCGCTTCGATTAAAGCAATGATATTGCTTGTTATTCAGTTGATTATACTGTGTGATAGAGCGATTCTGATTGCACCAGAACGATGCAACTCACCCCAGAGACCCCGCCATGGCGGGGCTTGGCCTTGTAGAAGGGTGCTGCATCGCGCGCGCCGTAAACTCAGAGGCGACCATGATCAAACTCACTGAAACCCAAACCATTGTTCTCAGCGCCGGGGCCCAGCGCCCCGACAACATCGCCCTGCCGCTGCCCAAAGGGTTGCATGGCGCGGCCGCGAAGATGGCCGTCACCAAGATGATGATGCACGGCTGGCTGCAGAAGGTCGACGCCGACCTGCGCAAGGGCGAGCTGATCCGGCGTGAAACCGGCGACCGCCATGGCACGACACTGGTGGTCACCGAGGCAGGTCTTTTGGCCATTGGGATTGAACCGGTAGTTGTGCAGACGATAGCTGCCATTCGTAAACGCGCTGCCGAGGTACCTGCGCTCAAGCCGCTAACTCCACGCGTAGGGACCAAACAGGCGATGCTGATCGCGATGCTTGAGGCCCCCGAAGGTACCACGATGGAGGCGATGATCGCCGCCACCGGCTGGCAGGCCCACACCGTGCGCGGTGCCATGTCGGGTGTTTTGCGCAAGAAACTCGGGCTGGTCGTGACCTCAGTGAAGGAGGAAGGCCGAGGGCGGGTTTATCGGATTGGCCAGCGCGACTGCATGATCTACGGCCCGGTCAATCGAGCAGTCGGTAATGAACCTCGGTCGGTTTGCAGTCGGCCCCGTTGATCGGGATCATATCCTGAGGGCAGGTTGACATGACCACGACGCAGTCGATTGCAGCGCGCAGTGTCACATAGTCCCCTGGCTTGCTGAGCGGCTCGCCCCAGATGATTTTCCCATCAGGCTCTACGGGAATGTTCATCCACAGGTTCAGTGGCGCCGGGCAGTCTGGCGCGCGCAGATCGAGCTGCGCCAGCGCGGCATGCAGGTTGTCGGTACAATTATCGTGATACTCTTGGCACCCTAACATGCCATAGCGGTGCACATCGCAGGCTGCGATCACTGTGTCATGACGCCCGGGTGAGGTGTCCTCTTCCAGAAGCAGGATCGGTCGCCGCCGATTTGTGGTTAGTGCATCACCTTTCGTTGGAAAGATGCCCTGAAGCGTCGCGTGCAGATGTTCCATCGACATGAATTCGGACAGGTCATCAGCGTTGAAACACCAGGTGTCCACGACCTGTTTGCCATGGGTATTTATGATTTGAATGGCTTTTCCTTTAGCAACTCGGACTGCCCGACCGCGTCGTGCAGGGACCACCTGGAGGTCTGTCATCATGTTTTACATCCTCTGCCATCGGCGTTGTCACCGTATCGATCGACAAACTGTCACATTCGATATTGGGAGGGTCAAGTTACATAGGAGACCCTTGTCTGTAGACCCAGTGAAGTTTTGGACTCGTTTTGTCGACAAACAGTGGCAACATTGCGTCGTCATGTGCCCAGCCTTTTCGCTTTCAGATCGGCAAATGTCTCGCCGGTCGTGACCAGCACGACGCTGGCACCGGTGAGCTGCTGTCGATGGCAGCGGGAACATTGCCCGATCCCGCAGTACCGACTGTTCGGCCATCACCGTCTTGATCGCGGTCACTTGGGTCGAGACCAGCGCCGGTTTGCGACCGACGATTTTGCCTTTGTTCCAAGCTGCTTTTTGTTTTATTTTTTTAACCATTTTGGGTTCCGCTTTTAGCAAATAATACACCTAAAGCGGAACCTATGCCAGTACGGGTTAGGGAAAACCTATATTTATAAAGGTTTTGAGGCGGCAAAGTGGTTCCGCTTCTATGTATCATGTGAACCGAAGTGGGACGCGCGCTGATGTCGAGATACAGAGACAGTATTTTGCTGATGTCGTTCAGGCGGCGGGTAGGGCAAATGCCGAAATGAACCCAAGAGCGGCGTTTGGGGAAGCTGTCTCACGAAACGGACTAGGAAACCCATTTTCGTTTTTTAGCATTCTTCTCGACAATGTTGCACAGCAATGTGCCGACGAAGTCGAAGACAAATGGCTGGACCAACTAGGCGGGGTTGATATTTATACGTTCGGCCACTGCTGGACAATCAGTATGCATCAACGCACCGACTAATCTTCATTTGCAATAACGTGACCGATCCGAAGTTAGCACCTAAAGACGCTTTGGGTCGGTTTACCCATATCCCTTTGATGAGAATGTTGAACGACGGCAAAGTCCAGCATCTGAGTTTTTGGAAACGGATGCGGCGAACAACCGGAATGAAGCAATGCGGGCGAGGAAAAATCTACAAACTTTCGTTCAAGTACGCATGGACACAACACGTACTGGGTGACTCGCTACGAGTTGTCCACCGATACTGAAGACCGGCGTTTGACCGATCGACAGTCCCCTGAATACGCGAGGAATTAACAATGAACCCCCCGAAAATATTACCCCCACATTACTTTGCGGCCTCCCTGATTGCGATGCTCACACTTGGCTACTTTTTCGAGGAACCTCTGCTGCCAGACACGTGGCTCCTCGTCGGCATCGCTCCGATCGTGATGGGGGTGGTCATTGCGGGTGTGGCAGCCCGGCAGTTCACAAAAGCTAAGACCAACATCGTTCCACTGACCATATCTACCGCGCTTGTGACCAACGGTATCTTCACCGTCACACGCAATCCGATGTATGTGGGAATGGTGGCAATGCTCATTGGAACTGCTTTGTTGCTGAACGACCTGTGGCCTTGGTTTGTGATTGCGCTGTTTTGGTTGGTGATTAGAATTGGGTTCGTGCGGCACGAAGAGACCCTGATGGAGCAAACCTTTGGAGAGCAATATGTTGAGTACAAGGCGCGCGTGAGACGTTGGCTATAAGGTGCTAACCCGCACCGCAGGCAATGGCCGGTTACCGAAATTGGTCAGTTGGTAACTGGCTTCTATCGTGCATCGGGCCCTAACCGGATATCAGCTGCTCTGAAGAAAAACGTAACCAAGGGCGTATTCCGTTGAGAAACTCCAATTTCGGGCCTGATTGACAAATTTCTTTGCCGTACAAGCCGATTAGTCAGATTTGGCAAGGGGTTCGGGGAACCTACCAAGATGACATCTGGATCGCAGTCATTGGCATAGTCAGCGATCATCTTTTCAATCTGGCCTAACTGCGCACCTCAATTTCGGTCTCAACGCTTGAACCATTTGAAGACCACACTCTGCAACTTGCAGAGTGCGGTCTTCAATGATCTGAGTGCTGTAAGTCGAAACACTCGGGATGGAGGTCATCATTGGTCCTGCAGCCACCAGTCCAGCCCCGTCGAATACCGTCAGGACGACATTGAGCAAGTATACTTTGCCGCCAGAAACCTCTGCCATGTCATAGGCAACATCCGCGACACCGCGGTTCAAATCTTGGTTGACAGCTGTCACAACCATGATCCGCCGGAAGCGGGCGTTTGACCGACTTAGTTCATCAAAGGTTACAGGCCCTTTGATTAATACAAGCCGGATCAGCCCATCTGCAGTAATGCCCCTTTCTCACCAATCAGCTTCCCGGTCGTCACATGATCATTTAATCCCTTAAGTACTTTGACGAACGTCATTTTCATAATTGGCTTGATCATAAAATACCCCAGGATTGATCCAAAGACGCCATACTTCATTTTGTAGCTCATCTGAATGGTAACAAGTGTTGATTTATCGCTGGCTTTTTCCAATCTCATTATCGCATCCGCCGATTTAAAGGGCATTGAAAAATTACTGAGCGCGACCTTCAGTTCTTTGCCTTCTTTCAGTTCGACAATTTCTTCGACGACTGAGTTACCATCATAGAATTCGCACCTCCTTGTCGCACCGATGCCAACGGCATTCTCCGATAATACTGGGGACTTTTTCACCAGCGGGTGATACTTATAGACACCACCCATATCAGACACGAGGTCCCACACCTGACTGATGCCCGCCTTAATAAGTACAGTTTTTTCCACTTTGATCATTGCTTTTTCCTTTTGTTAGAGAACGATAGTTCGTTAATTTAGAACCCTTTTCATTGTGAAGGAATTATCAGAGTGACAATTGTCTCCACAATGAGTTTGCAGTCGCTATCCGATGGATTTAGCCGTCCACCAAAAGAAAGACGAACAGTCATGTTTGCTCCAGCAACAGGTGTCTTCTTGATGGGCAGCAAGCCAGGTCCCGGTTCATTGCTGCGCTGAGCGCCTTTGATGTCAGGCTGTTGCGCCGGCCGGTGAACTCTGGTGCATCCCACCGTTTCCGATGATTGCTCCGGTGACCGCGTGGTCGTCGAGGCCTTTGAGTACGCTTTCAACAGCGCCCTCCATCATGCCTCGCAGACCATCAATTTGTTCCTTCCCGAGCGCGCCGTCTATGAGGCCGTACTCCATGATGGCTAGGACTTCACAGCCGCTGTCGCCTAGGGGGGTGACGGTGAACTCTCCCGTCATGGCGGTGATCGGGGGATCAGGCTGGTTGACAGTAATCCCGATGTTGCGACGTCCCGGGTCGAACGACGTGATCACTTCATTGACCTTTGTTCCGTTGTAAAGTTCACAGCAACGCTCCGCGCCGAGGCCAGTGTCCTGACCATTGGTGATTGGGGAAGTATCGACCATCGGATGAAAGTTGTGCACACCGCCGAAGTCGGCGAGGATGTCCCAGACACGGTCTGCAGGGGCCTGAATTGTGCGAGATAAAGTGAGCTTAGTCATAACTGTTCTCCTATTTGGGGGCGGTGGTTGAAATGTTCGCCGCCCCGATAGAACAAGACTTAGGCATGCGTTGGTGCAAATAAAACGAGTGTATTGACACACGAAATGTGCAACAATGCATGTATGAACTGGGATGACCTACGATATGTTCTTGCCCTTGGCCGTGCCGGAACTCTGGTCGGGGCGGCGGCGTCTTTGGGGGTTCACTACACATCCGTGGCCCGCAGGGTGAAGCAGTTTGAGGACAGCCTGGGGACCCAACTCTTCGACCATCATCCCAGGGAGCAGGTGTTGACGGCGGCCGGTGAAGAGCTGATGCGGGTAGCCGAGCGTATGGAGATCGAGGTAATCGCGCTTGACCGGAAACTTCTGGGAAAAGACGCCCGGCTGAGTGGGCAACTGCGGATCGCAACCGTCGACACTATTGCAATGGCCCACTGCAAGGACTTGGCTGAGTTCGCCGACCGTCACCCAGCCGTGGAGCTGGAGATTGCAGCTGAACTCAACTTGCACAATCTCTCCAAGCGTGAAGCCGACGTAGCCATACGAGCTACCAAGAAGCCACCGGAACATCTGGTCGGTCGCCAAGTAGCAATAATGCGCTTTGCTCCATTCGCCATGCCGGAGCTGATCGAAAAAATCGACGCCGGAACTCCGATGGTGGCTTGGCCCTGGGTGCATTGGGCTCAACAAGGCGACCGTCCCATGTGGAGCCCCTGGCTAGAACAGGTCGCAGTGGGTAGAGGCAGGGTAATCAACGTGGACAACGGTGCCGTCTTCACTGAGATGGTGGAGAGTGGCAGTTGCGCAGGCTTCTTGCCTTTAGCGACGGCAGCCCTCAACCCTGCCTTGAAACGAATCGGCCCTTGGCGACCGGAGTTGGATATCCCCCTCTGGATTCTCACTCACCCAGAGCTGCGTCACACGGCGAGGATTCGAGCATTCATGGAGTTCATGGGGCCGCGAATGAAGGCAGCCCATCAATTCGCTGAATCTGAGGAAGACTTGGTTTAGGACAGCCTGCGGGCGCATGAAAATCTGCGACAGACAAGCATGATCCGACAAGCATGGGCTGACAGCGGCAAGGTCTACGGTTAAGCACGCCGAATGATGTGGACCGGTTTGGGACTAACCCAGCGCTGGCGGGGCTTGGCTTCGTAGGGGGCGTCGCATTCCGCGCGCCTTGAATTCAGAGGCCATAAATGACCAAACTCACCGAAACCCAGACCATCCTCCTCTGCGCCGGGGCGAGCCAATTTGGCGCAAAATCGGTGACGGTCTCGGCACCACACTGGTGGTCACTGACGCTGGCCTGTTGGCGATAGGAATCGAGCCGGTGGTGGTCAAAACCGTGGCTGCCATACGCAAACATGCAGCCGAGGAACCCGTGCCCAAGCCTCCAACCCCGCGAGCCGGGACTAAACAGGCGATGCTGATCGGCCTGCTTCAGGCACCCAGCGGCGCCACCATGGAGGAAATCGTCGTGGCAACTGGCTGGATGGCACACACCGCAAGGGGGGCGATGTCGGGCGCATTGGGCAAGAAGCTGGGTTTGGTTGTGACTTCTGCGAAGGAAGAAGGCAGAGGGAGGGTCTATCGGATTGACCTGTGCCCCAATTTCCCTCCAGCTTTGCGCGGAGTCCTTGGTGCTAAATCTTTGACCTTAAGCGGCCATCTTGTCGATGATCCTTCTCTCTAAAAATTCCATTGGCGTCAGGTTCCCCAGAGCTGAATGTGGTCTGCGCCAGTTGTAGTCGTCCTGCCATTCTTCACGCGTTTTGCGGGCGTCGCCCAATGTAGCAAACAGCGTTTCATTGAGGCATTCATCTCTTAGTTTACCGTTGAAGCTTTCGATGAACCCGTTCTGCTGGGGCTTGCCCCCTCTCATGGTTTGCAAGCAAACCACTGCCGGGCGGCGGGACGCGATATAATGCCAATCGATGCCCGTATTTTGAACCCATTTGAGGATCGCCATGCTGGTGAATTCTGTGCCGTAACACCTTCGGAATATCGCTAATTTAAGGCTATGACTGCCTGCGCAGCCCCAAATAACGCAGCAGGTGGTCATAGCCGTGCCTCAGGTCCCTACGGTGGTTTTGTACAAACCACACCGCAAAGGAGACCAACTATGACCGATATCATTATTACACAAACTGCGCCCGTTTTGGTGGCCATCGATATCTCGAAGGCCCGCGACGAAGGTCTCATTGCTATTGCGGACAAGAAGCGCCGCCGTCGTTTGACTGTTCTGAACCAGCTAGACGACTTCAATCGTCTAATCACATCGCTTGCCTGCTACGGCCGCCCTGTCCGTGTAGCTTTTGAAGCAACGGGTAATTATCACCGTGCCTTGGCTTATCATCTTGCCGCAGCAGGTTTTGAGTTGAAGTTGGTGTCATCTGTGGCCCTGGCCAGAACGCGAGAGGCCTTGCACAACAGTTGGGACAAAAACGACCCTAAGGATGCCCAGGTCATTCTTCACATGATGGAGATCGGGAACGAGCAGTTTTATCATGACCCCCTCGTGCGTGGCACTAACGACATCCAAGAGCTTTCCAAAACGCATGACATCGTATCCAAGTCGAAGACCGAGTTGTGGCACCGAGTTGTGGCACCGAGTTTTAACCCATTATCTGCCGCTGTATTTTCCTGAAGCTGATCGTTTCCATCGCAGTTCTCGCAGTTCTCGCAGTGACTGGTTCTTTGCTTTCCTTGAACGTTATCCGTCACCACACTTGATCTCAGCCATGAGCAAGGAGGCATTCATCGCTGACGCTTGGGATGTGGTGGGCCTCAAGGTTGCAAAAGAGCGTTTACTTTCAGATATCTACGAGACTGCCAAAGTATCAGTCGGACTGCCGGTTGCCGCAGATTCCGACGCGATAAGCATGTTCAAAAGGAACGTCAGAGTAGCCCTGCTACAGATCGCCTCGCAGCACACTAAATCAGGTCAAAGGGGGGTGGCCGGATGCCCCGGAACCCCCGGCCGGATCAAATCGGTATGGGTGGCCGGATTGCCCCGGAATACGCAATGCTTTGACAATTTTGGCAGAAGCTGGGGATGTACGGCGCTTTCGTCATCACCGGCAGTTTTTGAAGTTCTGTGGAATGGACCTTGCGACTATGCAATCAGGTACATTCAGAGGGCAAACCAAACTGTCAAAATATGGCAATGCTCGGCTTCGTCGAACGCTTTGGATGGCTGGACAGGTTGCTATTCTGCAGCGCACCAACAGCTTCCGCGACAAGTTCGAGCGCTACATCGCCAAAGACCGTCACAACACCCATTTGCGCCGAAAGGCGTACACCGCAATCGCAGCGAAGATGGCCCGAACCGTTCATGGGATCATCAAGCACGGCGAACCATATCGCCCCTTCTTTGAGGGGTGATCGACAGCAGTAGGACCTTTCTCTGTAAGGGCCGTGGAGGCAGACAACTGACCTCGTAGATAATGTTTAGGCCTTCTGCTCAACGACCCAAAGATCTCGTCTTAAGGACGGTGAGAGCCGCAAAAGCGTACTCTGTGTTTGTTATGGGAGAGACAGTTCGTTGACCAAAATGCCAAACTGAGCAATGCTTCTAACGTGTCGAGACGCCTCGATGCGACAATAACCTGACGCCAATTCAGCTAATCATTCCGCGCATAGGACGTTATCCATTGCCTGGCTGGGTTATACGAAGCACGATCCCGAGAAGGAACCCGAATGGTTTCTGGTTTCCCACGCCATTCAATGATCCTATTAAGGCTGCGAATGACCCGTTCGGCGGGTCAGGGGAAGTCGACCACGATGCCTAGCCCTTCACGGTTAAAGTCATCCAGTACGTTCAATAGCCGGAACGCCCGACCATCCATTGCCCGACAGGCGATTGCAAAGCAATCAACTGCCGGGCAGCGATCGACCACGTCATGTTTGGCGCTTCTGGCACCGCCAGCGCGTCGGGCTTGTCCCGCTTCAATCGCTTTCAGGGCTTGATCTGTTACCCGGCAGTGGTTTGCCTTCAAACCACGAGAGGGCGCAAGTTCAATTCCAACGCGCAGTAAATCCGCCTAACGGTGATTGCATACAATCACCCTTAGGCCAGTGGGATAAACCCTTTTGTGCCCTCTCATGCATGTAAACATGCACTGCCGGGTGACAGCAGGCGCTTTGCAAACTTAGTGGCGTGGCCGATACCTTGCGGGAGCACGATGCCAAATTCGGCCAATTGCGCGCGCAGCATATTGACGGTTTGCGTGTGCTGTCGGACTACAATGTCCCCTGTTCGGTGCTATGCCAGAATTGCTTGCTGATCTGGCGTCTTGGTCTCGACAAATCGCATCGTTGGCCGTGTTACAGCCTCACAAATGGCCTCTGCATCAGCCGCATCAGATTTACCGCGTTTGATGTAGGGCTTCACATAAATGGGTGGGGTCAGTTTTACGTCATGGCCGATTTGAACAGTTCACGCGCCCAATGACGGCTCGTGCCGCATGCTTCAATTCTGACGAAGCAAGGTTCAAGGCATTCAAAAAACTTCAGTAATTGCGCACGCCATAGTTCGCGATTGAAAACGCCATCGCCGTCATCAGTGACACGATGAACTTGGAAAATGTTCTTGGTCAAATCTAGACCTACTGTCGTAACTTGCATCGGGTTGCTCCTCCGCTGAGCAGTTTCTGACAACTGCAGTATGGCGCATTACGACGCCGATGGGCGCAGGAGCCATCCATCCCCTCTGCAGTGCAGCCATTCACGGCATACACTAAAGCAAAAGGCGCCCCCTGCGGGACGCCTCCAACTATTTTGACCTGATTGCAGAGCCACAATTGCTTTGCAATCTCTTTCCACCGCTACACGAAACTGCTTGCGCGGTTGTCGCCTTAGTTACCAGTCGCGTTGTCGATGTTCAGCGTAACGCTTGGGCCCATAGAAGACGTCAGTGAAATCTTCTTCATGTAGGTGCCTTTTGCGCCAGCAGGCTTAGCCTTCTGGACCGCACCGACGAATGCCAGAACGTTTTCTTCCAACTTCGCAGCGCTGAAAGACGCTTTGCCAAGACCTGCGTGAACAACACCGGCTTTTTCGGCCTTGAACTGAACTTCGCCACCTTTGGCCGCTTCGACAGCCGCTTTGACGTCCATCGTGACAGTGCCGACTTTAGGGTTTGGCATCAGGTTACGTGGGCCAAGAACCTTACCGAGCCGACCAACGATTGGCATCATGTCAGGTGTGGCGATGCAGCGATCGAAATCGATCTTACCACTTTGCACGATTTCCATCAGGTCCTCTGCGCCGACGATGTCAGCACCAGCTGCCGTTGCTTCGTCGGCCTTATCGCCACGTGCGAACACAGCGACGCGCATGGTCTTACCCGTGCCGTTCGGCAGCGCAATTTTACCACGAACCATCTGGTCTGCGTGACGTGGGTCAACACCAAGAACAACTGCGATTTCGATGGTCTCATCGAATTTCGCTTTTGCATTATCTTTGACGAGGGCCACAGCCTCGGCCACTTTGAGAAGTGCTTTGCCAGCGAAAGCTTCGCGTGCGGCGGTTGTGCGTTTTCCGTGCTTTGCCATCTTACTTAACCTCGATGCCCATAGACCGAGCAGAGCCCAGAATGATTTTCATTGCGCCTTCGATGTCGTTTGCATTGAGGTCCTTCATTTTGGCCTCTGCAATCTCACGAACCTGCTTGGTGGTCACAGTGCCGACCGTCTCACGTGACGGAGTTTTGGCGCCAGATTTAACCTTGGCGGCCTTCTTGAGGAAATACGATGCAGGTGGCGTCTTGATTTCCATCGAGAAGGATTTGTCTTGGTAGTACGTAATCACAGTTGGGCACGGCGCACCGGGCTCAAGGTCTGCAGTCTTGGCGTTAAACGCCTTACAGAATTCCATGATGTTGATACCACGTTGGCCCAATGCGGGACCTACGGGCGGGGATGGGTTGGCTTTACCAGCTGCAACTTGCAGCTTCATAGTGCCAGCGACTTTCTTAGCCATTAGGCTTCTCCTTTTCAGCGATGGGTTCAAAACCCACCCTACAATGACCCCGTAGGGTCGGCTTGCGGTGGTTCGGTGCGCATCTCACGATCCGCAACCTCCCACCTCTGACGCACTCAGCCCTGCTTAGAGACCTGAGTGAATTCCAGTTCGACCGGTGTGGCGCGGCCAAAGATCGACACAGTCACCTTCAGGCGCTGATTGTCTTCGTCCACTTCCTCGACCATGCCATCAAAATCCTCAAACGGACCTTCGCTGACCTTGACCTTCTCACCAATCTCAAAGTTGATAAGCGTGCGCGGAGCATCTTGGCCTTCTTCGACGCGGCCAAGAATTTGCTGCACTTCAGCGTCGCGCATCGGCATCGGGCGACCCTGCGGTCCCAGAAAACCAGTGACGCGGTTAATGGAGTTGATGAGGTGATAGCCATCGTCCGACATTTCCATGTGAACCAGTACATAGCCGGGCATAAAGCGACGTTCAGCTGTAACCTTCTTGCCGCGACGGACTTCAATCACTTCCTCGGTCGGAACCAGAACTTCGCCGATCTGTTCTTCCAGACCGTGCTCCTCAACGGAGGCGCGAATGGTCTCTGCGATCTTCTTTTCGAAGTTCGAAAGGACACTGACAGAATACCACCGTTTTGCCATGTTGTTCGCCACCTTGTCGTCATGCATCGCCATTCTTCAATGGACCGGTGCAGAAATTTCAATCTGTTCGTGGCGTTTGCCACGGAAGTCTCGGAAATAAAAGCGGCGTGCAACACGATTCGAAGCACGCCATTCCAAGAAGTTCGCGTCAGTTACCGCGCAACCCCATCCAATTCAAGGGGGCTGGCAGCAAATCCTACCCAAGGTCAGAACGCGGTAAGCACTTCTTCAAGCCCGAAGCGGATAAACATATCTACCAGCGTGAAAAACAGCGCCATAACGGTCGCCATGATCAGCACCATGATTGTGGTCAACGTGACCTCGCGGCGCGATGGCCAAACGACCTTGCCGACTTCTGCACGGACTTGCTGGATAAACTGTACTGGGTTGGTTCTGGCCATGATCTATCCTTAGGGACTAGAGACGCTATTCAGTTAACGGTCTTGGCGGGGCTTTTCAACCCTTTGAGCGTGCGCTTGGGCGGCTTCAGGACAGTGACGCCGTCCAGTGCTTCGATTTGCGCCATTTGTGCATCGTAAACAGCATCTGCCTGCGCCAATGTCGATGTCGTATAAAGGCCGAAAGGTTTGTTATCTGCGTTGATCGGAAACAATTTGCGCGATTTCGCAGCGAGCTTGACGGTCCCGCCGTCTTGCGCCCACGCAAGCGTTTGGCGAACAGCGGCAGCCGATAGGCTTTGATGGACACGGCCCTCGATCGTTTCAATATTGCCGCCAACCTTCCACCGCAGCAAGCGACGTAGGATTAAGCGGTGTGTCAGATCGTAATCTTCTTGTCGCCAGACGTAGATGTCGCCAACGCCGGAGATCGTGCGCAATTTGGCAATGTAACCAGCCCAATCAATTTTTCGCCAATCATTGTGAGCGCGGAATTTGTTTGGCGCGATAAATGCGGACCCAAAAAGCACCTGACTATAGGCCGACGCCAAAAACGTCGCCGGATTGCGCACGGCTACAAACAACTGCGGCTTGATCGGCGCCCAAGCTGCGACCAATTCAGTCACGCGTTCGATTGCAGACGGATAAACCGGTAGGCTTACTCGCCCTTCTTTGTCCGACAGCACCTCGACGAAGTTCTCTTCGGAAAACACTAACCGCTCATTACCTTTGGATAGGAACGCCAATTGCTCATGCGCAGTGCGATGCGGCATCGGCGCTTCTGACCATGACAGCCCGAACATCGCTGCAAGATTGCGACCGCGCCTGCGCAAATAACTAGGTCCACAATAACGGATACCTTCGTCAGACAGCATGGCTCTATTTTGATGAAGCACCTTTTGGAGATGAGATGACCCAGTCTTATGTGCACCGATGTGCAAGGCAATGGACTGCGGCAGGCGGGGCAATTTGATCTCCCGTTCAGGCACGTTTGAAACGCAGCGACGACGAGTGGCTTGGCAGGGGCTAAGAGACTCGAACTCTTGACCTACGGTTTTGGAGACCGTCGCTCTACCAACTGAGCTAAACCCCTAAGCCAACGTTGAGATAGCGAGGGCCACACCTGTTGGCAACCGCAAACCGCGCTAGTCGTCACGCTCTAGCGGCTTGAGGGTGCTGAGGGTGCCAAATGACTGGCTAATGATCTCATCGGCGGACTTGAACCGGAAACTAGAACCGCCACCGGGGAAGACACTTGTAAACGGCAGCTGGACCTCCAATTCGGCAATTTGCAGGCGCGGTGGGACCAATGTCTGTTGTGATTTGGCCTGAACATTCGCTTGCGACTGCGGTGTTGCGTTCGCAGGTGTGGGTGGCGGTGTTGCGCCTGCCTGCGCATCAAACGTCCCCCACGGAGAGGTTTCGAGCGCGCCATTTGATGGCAATGATCGTTGGGATGGCTGTTTCAGCTGTCGCGCGACCAGTGCTTCACGCCCTGACATCTGCGATTGCGTGGCGGATGATTTGCGCCCCACCCGAAAATTTGCCAGCGCCAAAAGCACAAGGGCGCCTGCCAAACCGCCAAGAGTAATCACTGTGCCAATCGTCCTTTCAGCATCATAGTGAATCGACGTCGCGCGGTTCCCTAAAAAGGGCTCAATCACTACCAACTCATCCGAACTTGGGATGTCCATCACGAACAGTTCCGTCCAGATCAGGCCCGCCCATTCACTGCTTTGGTTTAGCGTCCCATTCACCGTGACAGGGATGCGATCGCCCACGCCCTGCGCCGCCAATTGCCGTTCGAGCAGTCCAATATCATCGGGCCGCACCACAAGCACCGCCTTGACCTCACGGCCTTGATCATCGGCCAGCAGGATAAAGCCCCGCTCGAAACCAAGCGGATCAAAGCTGCCTTGGTCTAGGGCTGAGAAGTAGACACCTTCAACATTGACCTCATCGTTGGCAGACACATCGGTGCGGGCATTCCATTTCGAAAGAGGTGACGGGTCGGGCGGGCCGCCTGCCACCTGAAATTCAGCCGCAACGGCGTTGGCTAAATAGGTCTGGTATTCCTGATTGGCGAGGTAGCCCGCGCCTAGTGCAAGAACCAAATAGATCGTCCAATTAAGCCGGAAAGGCAGGAGGAGGATTTTCAAAATCATGTGTGCGTGCTCACGGCCTTTTTTAAGGCGTCCAAATCAACGCCGCAAATCGCGGCTTCGCTGGACACTACCGTTGCGATTGGCAAATGTCGTTGTAAAAATCTCTGGGTTTTTGAAACGTGTGCGCAAGGCACGTTTGCTTGCAAATGTGCGGCATCAGTCGGTTTTGGTTTATGCCATTTTAAGTTAAGCACTCGCGCTTAGGTTCTATCGTAGTCCGACAGCTTTTGCTTGGCGTTAACCAACCTTCCCAGTGAATAGTAATTCGCAATTGTGTCGATAACGGGCCAGCTCTAACAATGCAAAAGCCCACCAGTTTCCTAGCGGCCTTTTCTATTATCTCAACCGTTAGCGGTCATCCTGCTCTCATCGTTTCTCAAGGGAAACGACTGCCGCAGGATGCACGCTTGGGTGTGTTCAAAATTATTGCTTACGCAAGAATTTTCGAGACTACACCAGCACCAACAGTGCGGCCGCCTTCGCGGATAGCGAAGCGCAGGCCATCTTCCATCGCGATGGGTGCGATCAGCTCGACTTCGAACTTTAGGTTCACAACCAAGATCGCGCCGTCCATTTGCGCAGCACCAGTGATCATGTTTTGACGTAGTCGGCGTGGCCGGGGCAGTCGACGTGGGCGTACTGACGCGCTTCAGTCTCTATTCCACGTGGGCCGTAGAGATCGTGATGCCACGAGCCTTTTCTTCCGGCGCGCAATCAATCTGGTCATACGCTTTGAATTCACCAAAATACTTGGTGATCGCTGCTGTCAACGTCGTCTTGCCGTGGTCAACGTGACCGATCGAGTCCGGTTTCAACGGGTCGCTGCCACACAGGCTTCAAGTTTCTCTGCTGGGGTATGGTATTGCAAGGTCTTTCTTGGTCGCTCGTTAAGTTGGCGTGCGACAGCGCTGAGCTTAGCGTGGCTAAATCCGGATATATCGGTGCCTTTGGGAAAGCACCGTCTGAGAAGGCGGTTGGTATTTTCGTTGCTGCCGCGCTGCCACGGAGATTGAGGATCACAAAAATAGACATCGATATTTGTGGCAACGGTAAATTTTCGATGCCCCGCCATCTCTGATCCACGATCCCAAGTCAGGGATTTGTAGAGTTCTCTGGGAAGCTTTCGTGCTTGTTTGATCAAGGCTGTCGTCACGCTCTGGGTGTCTTTGTTCGTGACTTTGGCCAACATCACAAAACGGGAATGGCGCTCCACAAGCGTTGCGATGTAGCTGTTGTTCGATCCCGCGATTAAATCGCCCTCCCAATGCCCCGGAACGGCACGATCCTCTACCTCTGCTGGGCGTTCGCTAATTGAAACAGCATTCTTGATTTTGCGTAACTCAAGTCCCTTCTGAGTGGCATGCCGGGAGCGTCGGATCGCACGTGGACTGCGCAGACATTCCTGCAATTCCTTCTTCAAAACCCCGCGAGTTTGGACATAGAGACTGCGATATATCGTTTCGTGTGACACGCGATTTTGCTCTTCATCAGGATATCTGCGTTTGAGCCAGCCTGCGATTTGCTGCGGTGACCATTTCCGACGCAGCTTTCGCGCTATCAAGTGGCACAAAGGATCGTTGAATGAGAGCTTACACAATTTGGGCCGCGCTGCGCAGTCCCAAGCGCGTTGGTCTGAAGGAGTTGCACGATAGGCTTGTCGCCCGCCGTTCCTGCGAACCTCTCGGCTGATCGTCGAAGGTGACCGGTTCAGGTTTTGTGCGATGAGACGAAACGACTGCTTTGTGACAAGCCCACGGGAAATCACTTCCCGTTCAATGAGGCTCAAAGCACATTGCGACCGCGCGCGATCAGCGGGGCGGATCCCACCAGTTCGCACCAAGTGAGGGAAAATAGACGACGACGCACGATTGAAGTGACGGCCAATCGAGCCCATTGAATCACCGCGTTGCCACCGATCCCACATCTCAGACTTCTGTTGGTCCGTATAAGACGTCCGTGTGCGATACTTCATAATAAACACTCCATCTTTCCAAAAAGATTAAAGTGTTGCGACGACCCTCTGAAACCACAGGACAATGTTAACGTGTGGTTTAAAACGTTGAAACTTTGCCTTAGCCATGATCCGGGCAGCTTGTCATTCGGAGGCCAATCGCTGACCCAATTCAACATCGCGGGCGACGTATTGCGGAATGGGCGAAAGACCAACGGCAACGTGCGACTTACGGTAAACCGATTGTACCGAGTGGGTTCGTGCTTGCGGTCAGTTCAGCGGGCGGTTCCTGCTGTGGCGCGACCAGTTCTGGATTGTCTTCAAGAACATTGCCTTGGATGATCGTGTCATCGGCTTCAAGAAGCTCGGGCGTGCCACCAAACCAGTCGGCATTCTCGCGCATGCTGCGTTCTATGGCGCGTGCGGCGTTGAACGAAAGCCCCTCCATTTGTTCAGCTTTGTCACGCATAAAGCCCGATCCGATCAGCGGAATCGTGCAGCATGGTTCAAACACTGTAATCTGGATCGGTTCGTCGTTCAGTTTTATCTGCGTCGAATCCTCAAAAAAATTGACTGAAAAGATCAACACGGACTTGGGCGAATAGACCATCGGGATACCGGGGAACGCCAGTACGTAGGCTTCGACTGCAACGCCAACATGGTAGTATTTATCCCCAAAAAAGCGCGCCTCGCCCAAACGGTATTCAACGGCTGTGACCATAGCGGCCTGCCATTCGGCGTCTTCAACTGTGCGCGAAAACGGGCCTTGGACAGGTTCGTTTACCACCGCAATGTTGTGACCAAGCCGGAATGCACCAACGGGATCTGGTACATTGGCCAGATCATCGCGAATTCCACCACAGGCGGCCAGCAGCGCCAGACCCATCAAAGCCACAAAAATTCGCATTGTCAGTTCCTTTTACTTGTCCACTTTAACTAGCGCGGCGCGTCCGGACCCGCAATCAATCGCAGATGACGCGGAGGGCATCCCACTCTGTTTCAGTCAACAATGGGCGGAATTTCGCGTTTTCCGATTCTGCGGTACAGGCCGCCGCAATGCGACCCCCAAGTGCGGGATGTGACATCAGGTGTTCCATGATGCCCGCGTCTTCGCCACTTTGCGCCGCCAATCGCGTAAAGAATGTGGCGATGGCAGGTCTGCGTCCAGCAGGGTGGCATAGGCAAATGTATCGGCAGCGGCTTAGGTGTTCCATCCCGGATGATCACATTGACCCTCGGCGTTCGGCCTTTTTCATGGCAAGATCGGTCTTAGAGGACATTCGGAAGGAGAAACGTGATGCTCATTCGACTGCATAGTCAAGCGACGACGACACCAAAGATTAGAGCCGCCATTCAAGCCAGCGACGATCCGGCCTGGATGGTGGGTGAACGCTACGGCATCTCTGAGCAGACCGTTTTGAAGTGGCGACACCGCGACGGTGTCGAAGACCGCAGTCACACGCCACATCGCTTGCAAACGACGCTCACGCCAGCGCAGGAGGTTGTTGCGGTGGCGTTGCGTAAGACGCTTTTGGTGTCACTTGATGACTTACTTGCAGTGGTCCGGGAGTTTCTGAATCCGAACGTTTCACGCTCGGGCTTGGATCGATGCCTGCGTCGACATGGGCTGGGTAATCTGCGCGACCTGAAGGTCAAAGAGGCAAGGCCAAAGCACAGCGCCTTCAAGGCTTATGAGCCCGGATACATCCACATTGACGTTAAATATCTGCCGCAAATGGCCGATGAGACATCACGCCGCTACTTGTTTGTCGCCATCGATCGCGCCACGCGGTGGGTGTTCATTGGAACATATAGCAACAAAACTGCCGCCAATGCCCGACGTTTCCTACGTGACCTTGAGCGCGCGTGTCCGTTGCGTATTCGCACCATTCTTACCCCCTCTCGAGATATTGCTGCGCAATAGTGAATTAGGCGCCCACACCCCCTTTTTAGCCCCAGGCTGGAAGCCGTGCGATGTGCCTTGAGGTAGGTTGCATCCACTGCCCGGCAGTCGAAACACAGTTTCGATGAGAGGGGATCGAAATTGTCTTATTATCTGGGGCCTGTTCTGCCAGCCCCATCATGATCCGGGCGAACACACCCATGTCACTCCAGCGCTTCCAACGATTATACAAAGTCTTTGGCCGCCCATATTCCGCAGGCGCGTCACACCACCGTAGACGGGCGATTACCGGGGCTCCGCCCGCTCATGCCTTGAAACGTCCACTGGACGTTTCATCGGGCCCGCGGCCCGAACCGTCATGCACCCCGTTGCGGTTAATGAAAATAATCCCGCTCAGAACGCGGCGATCGTCTCAGTGTGCACGGCCTCGGCTCTTCGGAAAGTAAGGCCGAAGCCGATCCATCTGCGCTTCACTCAGCCAATAAAGATTGCTCATTCTATCCCCCAACTTTGGGACTTTGAATCACGCAGCCATAGTAGCACCAAGTAGTTTAATGGGTCCTGTCCCTAGGTTTTTGATCCCCTGGTTTGATGGTGCGATCTATTCTTTGGAATGGAAGGAAGCATTATGGGACAAATACGTCATGGCTGCGCCACGACTACGCACGCCATCAGAGCAACAATACAGCGATCGCAAGCTACGACCGCAGCTTTGAGTCGAGAACTTGGTATAAATGTCAAAACGGTCTCCAAATGGCGCAAGCGCAAAACTGTAGAAGACCGCAAGACTGGCCCCACGGACCCCAGTTCGACCGTTCTCAGCGCGGGTGAAGAGGCGATGATCGTCTCTTTTCGACGTCATACGCTCCTACCGCTGGATGATTGTCTTTATGCCTTGCAGCCAACTATCCCACATCCATTGCCCGGCAGTTGCTTGCGGAGCAAGCAATGAGAGGGGGACGCGATCTTCCCTGCATCGTTGTTTGCAACGGCATGGGATATCCCGACTGCCAGATATGGAGGGCGACAAGCCGAAACGACAAAAGTTCAAACGCTATCCGATCGGATATTTTCATATCGACATTGCAGAGTTGCGCACCAACGAAGGAAAACTTTATCTCTTTGTTGCCATTCATTGCCCGGCAGTGAATCGCAAAGCGATGTCACGAGAGGGACCGAACCAGCAAGTTTGCCGTGGCACGGCTTGTAGAAAAAGCAAATCGCAAGACGGCCTGGGAGTTCCTGGAGGCTGTGCTGAAAGCGGTGCCATACAAGATCCACACAATTCTGACGGACAAGGGCATTCAATTTTGTGAGCAACCACGTAACCGGAACACACCATATTCACGGCCTATGCGGTTCGACATGATCTGCGATGCCAACAGGATTGAGCACCGGCTGACCAAGCCCAACCATCCATGGACCAATGGCCAGGTTGAGCGGATGAACCGCACGATCAAGGACGCAACAGTCAGGCGGCATCACTACGACAAGAATGATCAGCTGCACACCCATCTCGCAGACTTCATAGCGGCCTACAATTTCGCTCGAAGGCTGAAGACGCTCAACGGCCTGACGCCGTACGAATACATCTGCAAGATAGGGACTTCAGAACCAGAAAGATTCATCGTTAATCCGATCCAACAGATGCCGGGACCGAACACCTAGATCAAGCGTTTCTGCAAAGCCTTCGACTTCACGGCATTCATCACGATCTTTTTTTGCTGATCGCATGCAGCGCGTCGGAGTTTTCGATTATCAGCGTTGCAGCGTAGTGGCGCCTCAACGGCATAATTATAAAGCAATGGCGCAGCACAGATCACATCTGGAACAACACGAAATAGGCGAAAGCGCCAAGGACCGTCCACACCCAAACCGGCACACCAAAAACATCACTCGTTTGGGCTTCTGGGCCCTACTGCGCACGCACACGCGCACTTTCAGCCAGACCGATCACCATGAGGATCAACAACAGCGGCAGCAGCGCAAGAAGACCTGTCGCAATGTAGCCAAACCCATAGATGCCCGCGATGGTTTCTGTACGCGGACACGCCAAAAGCTGCGTGGCTTGCGCATTGTAGTGCATCAACCCATCAATGAACCAAGGCACCGCTATCCCATACAGCATCACAACACGGCTGCTTCACATCGCAACCTGAACTGTGACGGCACCAATCAAAAAAATCGCGATCAGGACATGCACCAAGCCGGACATCAGCATCTGCCATGTCCCCCCTTGATGCAGCGTGGCGGACCCGAACACCGTGCGGTCGGTACGGTACTTTTCTAGGTAGAACTTTTTTCGCGGCCATAAAATCCCTAACGTCAAAAGCGTAATATACCAGTGCCACAATGCGTGACGCGCATAGCCCCACGCCCTCAGTTCAAGACCAAGCCGAACACCACGCCAGCGGGTACCGCCCATAACATACCGCCGTGCGCGGTAGCTGACCAGGAAATAGATCGGGATGACCCCGATAAAACTGGCGGCATTTGCGGTAAAGTTTGTGGCGAACAGCGGCAGGCTCAAGAACATTCCGATCAGGTTTGCGAAACCGATGTAGAACGCCATAATTACGACTGTGGTGAAGAACCCCCCGCAGTTTCTTCGAGTGGATCACTAACGTATTCCAGCGACAAACCACCGGGGCGGATCGACAACCAATACCGACACCGCAACCGCGTTTTCACCCAGAAACGATAAAACCCAATGTTAGAACGGTCCAAGTTCCGGCGATCAGTGCAAGCTTGAACAGCTTGCCTCGTGTGCCCACGAATTTGGCCACCAGATCGGGGTGGGCCGGTCAAGTGAATCGATTGTCCCGCGGGAAACCACGCGGCGCCATGCGGCCAGCACCGGCACGTTTTGCCGCCCATTCACCCAGTTCGGTTTGTGTACGGGTTCGCCCAGCCGGGTCGAGCCATGACAGACCATCAGCAAGGGTGAATGTCGTCGCATCCGATAATCCACCATCTTTGTATTTCTGCAATCGCACGCCTTTGCCACGGCCCATTTCCGGCAACTCATCCAGCGGGAACAGCAGCACTTTGCGGTTTTCGCCAACGCAGGCCACGTGATCGCCGATGACCGTCGAACAAACCTTGGCACGCACATCGCCTTTGACGTTCAGCGCCTGTTTGCCGGCGCGGGTCTGTGCGATCACGTCGTCTTCGGGTACAATAAACCCGTCGCCCGCCGACGATACGATCATCAACCTGTTGCCAGCGCGGTGGATAAACAACGCGACGATTTCAGCCTCGTTGGGCAGGTCCACCATCAGGCGCAATGGTTCGCCCATGCCGCGCCCACCCGGAAGCGTCGATGCGCCCAGCGTGTAGAACCGCCCGTTGCTGCCGAACACCAACAAACGGTCGGTGGTTTGCGCATGGAACACGAACCGCCCCTCATCACCGTCTTTGAATTTCAATTCACGCGCCAAATCAATGTGACCGGTCATCGCCCTGATCCAACCCATTTTAGAACAAACGACTGTGACAGGTTCTTTGTCGATCATCGCTTCAAGCGGCACATCTTCGATGACACCAGCCTCGGCAAATGCCGTGCGACGCGCGCCGCCTTTGGAATTTGAACCAAACAGTTTGCGGGTCTCGCGCAGCTGTTCTGCGATGGTTTTCCATTGCAGATCGTCGCTGTCCAAAAGGTCTTCCAGCCCAGCGCGTTCCAGCATCAAAGCATCGCGTTCTTTAACAAGCTCGATTTCTTCGAGGCGGCGCAAGGACCGCAAGCGCATGTTCAAAATGGCTTCAGCCTGCACGTCGGTCAGGCCCATCTCAGGCTCACCAACCAGCGCTGTCAGCGGCGACACATAGTCCGCCTCGTCCATCGCACGGACGTGGGTTTTGCCCCAATCCTCGGCCATCAGCGCCTTTTTGGGATCATTGTCGTAGCGGATAATATCAATAACGCGATCGAGGTTCAAGAAGGCGATAATAAAGCCTTCGAGGACCTCAAGCCGGTGATCGATCTTGACCATCCGGTGCGTGCTACGGCGGATCAACACGTCGCGACGGTGATCAAGGAAGGCGCGCAGCACTTCCTTTAGCGAACACACTTTTGGCGTCAGGCCGTCGATCAGCACGTTCATGTTCAGGCTAAACCGCGTTTCCAATTCGGAATTGCGGTACAGCATGCCCATCAGAACCTCGACGTCCACGTTCTTGGATTTCGGTTCCAGCACAATGCGGATATCTTCGGCAGATTCATCACGCACGTCTGCAAGGATCGGTACCTTTTTTAGTTCAATAACCTCAGCCAATTTTTCAATCAGCCGTGATTTTTGAACTTGGTAGGGGATTTCCGTTACAATGACCTGCCACTGGCCACGACCCAGATCCTCAACCTCATACTTACACCGCAGGCGGAAACCGCCCTTGCCGGTGCGATAGGCTTCGGCGATGTTTTCTTTCGGCTCGACGATGACGCCGCCGGTGGGGAAATCAGGGCCGGGGATGTAGTTCATCAGCGTTTCATCACGGGCGTCAGGCGTCTTGATCAGATGCAAACACGCGCCAATCAGTTCTTCGAGGTTATGGGGCGGGATGTTTGTCGCCATGCCCACCGCGATGCCGCTTGATCCGTTCGCCAAAAGGTTCGGGAACGCGGCTGGCAAAACGACAGGTTCTTCCAGTGTACCGTCATAATTTTCGCGAAAATCGACGGCGTTTTCGTTCAGGCCTTCCAACAACGCCTCAGCAGCGGCGGTCATCCGCGCTTCTGTATACCGTGCTGCCGCGGGGTTATCGCCGTCGATATTGCCGAAGTTACCTTGGCCGTCGACCAGCGGGTAGCGCACGTTAAAGTCCTGCGCC
Source organism: Octadecabacter antarcticus 307 (assembly GCF_000155675.2). Lineage (GTDB taxonomy): Bacteria > Pseudomonadota > Alphaproteobacteria > Rhodobacterales > Rhodobacteraceae > Octadecabacter > Octadecabacter antarcticus. Next base: position 320,549 of record NC_020911.1, on the reverse strand, counting down.
AAACGCGCCATCGCATCATAAATCGCAGCGTCACCGTGGGGGTGATAGTTACCCATAACGTCACCAGAAATCTTCGCGGATTTTCGGAAACCACCCTTGCTGGCAAGCTTCAGCTCGCGCATCGCATAGAGGATTCGCCGATGCACAGGTTTCAACCCATCGCGGGCATCGGGCAGCGCGCGGTGCATAATAGTTGACAACGCATAGGTCAGATACCGATCACCAAGTGCGCGGCGCAGCGTCTCTGTCGGGTTCATCTTGGGGTCTGGCGCGTCATCACTCATAGATCGTGTGTACCGAAGGCCCATTTGCACGACAACGACGAAATAAGGTTCGCCAAGCGAATTTTTCCTGCACGATTTTAAAAATTCCCCTGATAGAGCCATCATAGATTTGTTAGAGTCGTTGCGTGAACATTTGAAGAACCTATAGGGGTTCTCGTCTATGCAAAGCTGTGTTTGGTTAACATTCAACTTTATGGGCAGGGTCTATTACGAAATGGCAGGCGGCGGGGACTTTGCGCCGGTCGAACGCCAAGCGGCAGTCGTGCAGTCACAAGCACCTGAAATCGTTGCCCGTGCAGCGACAACAACGCTGCTGTCCGTTCCATCATCTAACATTATCGTCCAGCCCGAAGTTTCAAATGCTTCAGTGTCGCTCGCTGTTGCGCAGTTGGTTGCGCTTGATACCGTTGAACCAAACGTTATTGCAAATATTGCCCCTGTGGTTGAGGCGATTTTCGAACACGAATTGGACATCCGCGAAATCGCCGGATCGCGCGTGAACATGCGCATGGGCCAGGTACCGGATTTGATGTTATTGCCAAGCTGGACGGCGGCACCAAGCTTGAGGTAATAAACGTTGATGCGGACGGCTGGGATGCGGACGGCTGGGCGCATGTCAGCACTGTGGATCGTGGCATCGAAGGTTGGATAGCCGAACGTCTTTTGACTGATACCAACACCTAAACCCGCTCAGATGCCCCTTGCCGCCTTAGCAGATGCGGGGCATGACGTCGGATATGAAAAAATCCATACTCATCACTGGCTGTTCTTCAGGGATCGGCTATGACGCCGCCCATGGGATGCGTGCGGCAGGATGGCGCGTCTTTGCGTCGTGCCGCCAGCCAGCAGACTGCGATCGGCTAAGGGCCGAAGGGTTCGATGCGCCGCTGGTCGATTACGCCGACCCCGCCAGTATCGAAACTGGGCTGGGTGAGGTGTTGGCAGCCACGGGTGGAACTCTCGATGTGCTCTTCAACAACGGCGCTTTTGGGACCCCTGGTGCTGTCGAAGACCTGCCGCGCGATGCGCTGCGCGAGATTTTTGAAACCAACGTGTTTGGCGTTCATGATCTGACAATCCGCGTCATTCCCGTGATGCGCGCGCAAGGTCATGGGCGGATTGTGCAGAATTCATCCGTTCTTGGACTGGTCGCGATGCGCTGGCGGGCGGCCTACAACGCAACAAAATTCGCGCTTGAAGGGCTGACAGACACCCTGCGGATTGAGATGGCAGATACCAACATCAAGATCATCACGATCGAACCGGGGCCAGTGACGTCAGACATTCGCAAAAACTCGATCCCACATTTCGAGCGATGGATAGATTGGGAAAATTCACCCCGACGCGCGCAATACGAATCAGGCCTGCGCCAACGTTTGTACGAAGACAGTGGACCCGATAAGTATGAATTGCCGGCCTCTGCGGTAACTGCAAAGCTGCTTAGGGCAGTCACACATCGCAACCCCAAACCGCGATATTACGTCACAACCACGACCTATCTGATGGGGTTTTTACGGCGAATCCTGACATCGCGGGCCCTAGACCGTGTATTGCGCAAGGCCTAACCCTTCCCTTTTGCGCGTCGCCTGCTAACTGTCGATCAATTCCATTAAGGATCCGAATTCATGGCTGACAATCCGTTCTCCTACGTCATAGTCATCGCCTGCCTCGTTGTGGCGGTTGTTCTGGCTTGGGGATTATCGACGTTTAAGGCTGGCGGCGACGGCAAGAAAGCCAATAAGATTATGCAACTGCGCATCGTGGCACAATTCGTGGCCGTTATTTTAATTGTGGGCATTGCCTACGCCCGATCCACAGGGAGCAACTGATGGTCGTTTTAAACAAGATTTACACAAAGACCGGCGATGGCGGCGAAACTGCATTGGGCAACGGCAGTCGTGTGGCGAAACATTCAAAGCGCGTAACGGCATATGGCACGGTCGACGAAACCAATGCGACGGTTGGTCTGGCCAGACTGCATGCGAGCGGTGACATGGTTTCGCAATTGGCGATGATCCAGAACGATTTGTTCGATCTGGGCGCGGATTTGTGTCGCCCCGACATGGAAAAAGACGCCGACGCAGAATACCCCCCACTCCGAATGACCGATACGCAGGTCACGCGGCTGGAACATGAGATCGACGCGATGAATGATATTCTGTCGCCATTGCGTAGCTTTATTCTGCCCGGTGGGTCTGCGTTGGCTGCACATCTGCACCTTTGCCGCACGGTTTCGCGGCGCGCAGAACGGCTGTCCGTGGAATTGGCGACTGTGGAAACGGTGAACGTGGCGGCGGTGAAGTACCTGAACCGCCTGTCTGATTGGTTTTTCAACGCCTCACGTATTGCCAACAATGACGGCAAAGATGATGTGTTGTGGGTTCCGGGCGCGAACCGTTAGGCCGCAATTGGCAAAAACTTGGCGTCACATGGCACATGCGGGTCGATTTTGTGCTGTTTTCCTAATGTCAGCCACGCTACGAAACTCAAGACAATAGAATCTAAACTGGGAGAATCCGCCGATGAAGGTCCTCGTACCCGTCAAACGCGTCATTGATTATAACGTGAAAGTTCGTGTCAAAGCGGACGGCAGCGGTGTTGATCTTGCGAACGTCAAAATGTCCATGAACCCGTTCGATGAAATCGCTGTCGAACAGGCGATCCGTCTGAAGGAAGCCGGTAAGGCGGACGAGGTCATTGCCGTATCCATCGGTGTGAAACAGTCCCAAGAAACCCTGCGCACTGCGCTGGCGATGGGGGCTGATCGCGCGATTTTGGTTGTCGCGACTGACGACGTGCACAACGACATTGAACCGCTGGCCGTCGCGAAGATCCTGAAATCGATCATCGACGAGGAAAAGCCAGGCATCGTGTTGGCAGGCAAACAAGCGATCGACAACGACATGAATGCGACGGGGCAGATGCTGGGGGCGTTGACAGGCTGGGCGCAGGGCACGTTCGCGTCCGAACTTGACGTGGATGGCGACACCGCCACGGTCACCCGCGAAGTTGACGGCGGTTTGCAAACGATCAAGTTAAAGATGCCAGCGATTATTACTGTCGACTTGCGTTTGAACGAGCCGCGTTATGCATCCTTGCCTAACATCATGAAGGCCAAGAAAAAGCCGATGGATGAAAAGACACCTGCAGATTACGGCGTCGATGTGACGCCACGTCTGACTATTGTCGGAACAGCGGAACCTGAAACCCGCGCCGCTGGTATCATTGTTGGCTCAGTTGATGAGTTGATCGAGAAACTCAAAGAAGTGGGGGCTGTATAAATGGCTGTTCTTTTAATTGCCGAAGTTGTGAATGGTGAATTGTCTGTGGATGCGACGGCAAAGGCGCTGACCGCGGCCAAGTCACTGGGGGATGTCACCGTTTTGTGCGCTGGATCCGGCTGCCAAGGTGCGGCAGCAGAGGCGGCCAAACTGGACGGTGTTTCAAACGTGCTGTGCGTATCCAACGATGCCTATGGCCATGATTTGGCCGAACCTATGGCTGATATGATCGTATCGTTAGCCGGTGATTATTCCCACATCGTTGCGCCGTCCACTGCCGCGTCCAAGAATATCATGCCGCGCGTAGCAGCGATGCTCGACGTGATGATCATTTCCGAAGTGGTCGCCGTGGTTGATGCCGATACCTTCGTGCGCCCGATCTATGCAGGTAACGCGTTGCAAACTGTGAAATCAACGGATGCGACAAAGGTCATGACGATCCGTACCGCAACGTTTGATGCCGCTGGTGTGGGCGGCTCTGCGTCTATCGAAGAGATCGCGTCCGCTGGAAACGCGGGCCTGTCAGAATGGATCGAAGACAAAGTTGCAACATCTGATCGCCCTGAACTGACGTCCGCAGGGATCGTTGTGTCCGGTGGCCGTGGTGTTGGTTCCGAGGATGATTTCAAACTGATTGAAGGCTTGGCCGACAAGCTCGGCGCCGCCGTTGGCGCATCCCGCGCGGCGGTCGATTCCGGTTATGCCCCGAACGACTGGCAGGTTGGCCAGACCGGTAAAGTTGTGGCGCCTGACCTTTATGTCGCGGTTGGTATTTCCGGCGCAATCCAGCACCTGGCTGGCATGAAGGATTCCAAGGTCATTGTCGCGATCAACAAAGACGAAGAAGCGCCGATCTTTCAGGTTGCGGATTTCGGTCTGGTTGCCGACCTGTTTGATGCCTTGCCTGAGTTGACTGAAAAGCTTAGCTAGATTGCGCGTTTCTTAGGTTGCAAACTGATTGCAAGGGCCCGCCCCGGTTGGCGGGCCTTTTGCGTCTCTGACAGGCGTCAACCAAGCGCGTGGATCAGCGGTGCACGCAATGCTTTCGCCGCAGCCTCGTGCGCTTTGATGCCAAGCATTTCCTCTGCTGCGAGGGTGTCAAGCGGGGCGAACAGCATACCGTCTGTCGTTCCGCGTTCTGCAACAACTTCAATGATACCAGCGACGTATGGTCGCAGAGCCTCAATCATCTTTCGGGTCACAAACGCAGGATGGCTAGATGGACGAATGCCCATGCTGGCGTCCTGCGGTGCGCGCGATGCGAGCCAGAGCAGAAAGACGGGCCCCTTCGCCAGCCCCACGAGGGTCTTCATCCGACGTACCCAAGTTTTCGTCAGATGATCCCGAACAAGTAAAAGACGCTCATTGTCGACCGCGTGAAGCCGCGCAATCAAATGGCCTGTGAAAGATATTTCAGCAAAATCGACCTCAGGATAGAGCGCGATCAGTTGATCTGTCGGGGCAATGAAGCGGTCGTTACGGCGCGGATGCACCTTATAGAAAGAATTACTGAGCCTTGTCGCACCAAACAACTGGATCACGATTGCCGCTGCATCATGACACAGCGATTGAACCGCTGTGTCGTGCAGGAATGCATCTGGACCGGCTGATTGACAGCCAAGGTTCACGCAAACTTCACCGATTGCTGTTTCGATACGGTCGGGAAACGGTACCGGAATATATTTTCCAAATGTTTCTGATCCACCAAGAAACGCAACGTAGCGGCCCCCTGTTGGTCGCAGTGGTCCACGAAACGGCAGCTTCGACAGGCCATAGTTGCACCGCGTCAGGCGCAAAACGCCCCTCGGAATCATATCGGTCTTCATGGGTCCCACCCTTCTTAATTTTCACTCACCGCTGCCCACTTTCTGCCGATTCTGTTGCTAAATCCCTAAAGTCCGCAATTGACTAAACTTGTGCGGATGTGTGGCGCTTGAGAGTGTCCTTGCGCACGCCTATGGTGGCACCAATTAGAAAAGGGCTGACGGAAATGGGCATTGAACGGATTGGCGTTGTGGGCGCTGGGCAGATGGGCAGCGGCATCGCGCATGTCTGCGCTTTGGCGGGCTATGACGTGTTGTTGACAGACATCAGCGAAGATGCCCTTGCCGCTGCTTTACAAAAGGTATCCAGCAATATGGACCGCCAAGTGTCCAAGGGCCTGATCACAGCAGCCGACAAAGACGAAGGCCTTCGCCGCATTGATACGACGTTTAAATTAACCGACCTCGGGCCCACCGATTTGGTGATCGAAGCGGCGACTGAACGCGAGACCGTTAAGCAGGCAATTTTCGAGGATCTGCTACCGCACCTAACGCCAGATACGATTCTGACGTCCAACACTTCGTCGATTTCCATCACACGGCTTGCGTCCCGTACTAACCGACCCGAAAAATTCATGGGGTTTCATTTTATGAATCCTGTCCCGATCATGCAATTGGTCGAATTGATCCGTGGCATTGCGACGGACGTGCCGACCTATGATGCCTGCAAAGGTGTGGTGGATCGGCTTGGAAAAACTTCTGCCACCGCTGAAGATTTTCCTGCCTTCATCGTAAACCGTATCCTGATGCCGATGATCAACGAGGCCGTCTATACGCTCTACGAAGGCGTCGGCAACGTCTTGTCCATTGATACGTCGCTTAAACTTGGTGCGAACCATCCGATGGGCCCGCTGGAGCTTGCGGATTTCATCGGGTTGGATACCTGCTTGGCAATCATGACGGTGCTTCACGACGGGCTATCAGATACAAAATACCGCCCTTGCCCGCTGCTCACAAAATACGTCGAAGCAGGCTGGTTGGGTCGCAAAACAGATCGTGGATTTTATGATTATCGCGGAGAGGTTCCCGTTCCCACGCGCTAGGTCGTTATTCTCTCAACGACAACGTGTGTTCGCGCAGCCACGCCATAAAGGCACGTGGATCATCGCCACGTTCAGCAATTTCTGCCGGAGTGATCGGCTTGCCGACAATGGGTTTTTGCGGCTTGTCAAAGGCATGTACGATTTCGTGGATCAACAAACCCTGACGCAGCGTCGCGCTGATCTGATTGGCAATTTGATAGGCCCGCGAGTTGCTGCCCGGAAAGAAACACGGGACGACAGTGGCACCGGATCGACGGATCATTTTGGCGGTAAAGACGTTCCATTCCTCCTCGATTGCGGCCCCCCACATCGTTTCGGATGCAGCGACAACACCGGACGGGAACAACGCGATCAGCCCGCCATTACCCAGATGTTCCATCGATTTCGCCCGCATTTCGATCATTTTTTCTTGTGCGTCCGCTTGGTGTAAGAACGGAACTGGAATCATATAACTCGACGCCGCTTCGTCGATTCCCGTCAACAGGGATCGGGTTAGAATGCGATAGTCATTTCGACGGCGACCAATCAAGTCCGCCAAAACCATGCCATCAATCATACCGTGGGGATGGTTCGCAACGAACATCACCGGACCCTTTTCAGGGATATTTTCTAGCTGGTCTTGTGGGGTCTGAATATCGATCCCCATAACCTTCATGGTGGCGGGCCAGAACGCCTGACCTGATGGCTGGCCCATTTTCTCAAAGGCGCGGATGCGGCGGATGATCGTCATCTTGCCCGTCATCCATTCCATCGCCTTGATGAACCAACGCTTGGTATTGTTATCAAAAGTTTCGGAATATGTTAGAGACCGGCGATCATAGACGCGCGGCGCATCGGCCTCGACCGGTGACGTCTGTGATCTTGTTGACATGTCGGTCAAGCGCGGTTTCCTAGCCTATCATGGGGTGGGAGGTTAATCCCCCTCCCCAAACTTATCTGACACCAGCGCGTCCAGCGCATCCATGAGCTGATCGGCCTGCGAGCCTTTTGTTTCAACCTCAATAGAGGTTCCCTTGGAAGCTGCCAACATCAAAAGCCCCATGATACTGTCCCCATCGGCCGACATCCCATCCCTGGACGCTTCGGCTTGGGCATCGAACTTCTCAACCGTTTCGACGAATTTGGCAGACGCGCGCGCATGCAGCCCTTTGATATTAGTAATGTTCAGGGTGCGTAGCGCCATTTTTTGACCTTAGGTGTCCAGCTCGACAGCATGACTGTCGATGTATTTGCGTCCGGCATCCAGCGCTACATTCACGGCGTCGATCACAGATTTGTTGCGCGATTTGGCAAGCTTTACGAGCATCGGAAGATTCGCGCCATACAAAATGCGGCGGTTCTGGGGGCTACAGGCTCGCAACGACAGATTGGACGGCGACCCACCAAACATATCCGTCACAATCACCACGCCGCCGCCCGTATCTACAGAATCGGCAGCAGCACAAATTTCATCCTGTTTCAGGCTTCGGTCATCATCCGGTGCAATGGCGATAGCGTGAATTCCAGTCTGCTTGCCAACGACATGCTCTACCGCTGACAGATACTCTGCCGCCAGCCCGCCATGCGCAACAATCACGATTCCGATCAAATTCGCCACCCGTTGATCCGCCTCAAGGCAGTGGACTCATCCGAGTCCGGTCCATTTCTCGATGTCGCTTAGACACCTGCCAACCTTGGTTCGCAAGGGCCAAGGCCAATTGTTCAGTCACGTAGACGGATCGGTGTTGCCCACCGGTACAGCCAAACCCGATGCTCAGATGAGATTTTCCCTCCTCGCGAAAGGCGGGAAGCAGCATAAGTAGCAGGTCAGTCACCTTAGCCACAAACCCTGCAAGACGCGCGTCCGTTTCAATATGCGTCCCGACCGCAGGATCGAGCCCTGTCGATGCACGCAGCGACGGGTCCCAATAGGGGTTCTTCAGAAACCGGCAATCAAACATCATGTCCACCCCTTTAGGGGTTCCGCGTTTGTACGAGAACGACTGTAAACTGATGCCGAACAACGCCGCACCACGGTCTCCGAACCAGTCTGTCAGGTGCGCCTTAAGATCATGCGGCGACATGTCTGACGTGTCCAGTAGAAATTCCGCTTTTTGGCGCAACGGCATAAGCAAATCTGCTTCGCGCCTAATCCCCTGAATTGCAGGTTCATCAGGGGCAAGCGGATGGCGGCGGCGCGTTTCGGAATAGCGCCGAACGAGGGTGTCTTCCGCTGCCTCAAGGAACAGCAACTGCGCGTCAATATCCGCCCGTTGGTGCAGTTGTGTCATTAAATCGGACACGCCGGACACGGTGAAGTCACGGTTGCGAACATCCAGACCAATCGCCAGCGGGCGCAGCAGGGGACCGTCCGTCAATCGCGGAATCAGCGTCAGCGGAACGTTATCAATTGCTTCAAACCCAAGATCTTCAAGCACGTTGATTGCTGTGGACCGCCCCGCGCCGGACGGGCCGCTGACAACGATCAGTTTCTGTGGTTTTGGCGTCTCATCGGTCATTTTGGTCCTCAAAAAGGTAGTTCAGTCCGCCCTACCATGCATCAAATAATGCACGATAGCATCGGCAAAGTGGGGAATTGCGGCGGTGTGAAGCAGCGCAATGTCATGTCCAAGGAGTGTGATCATCTTGCGAGCCGGCAAACGTGCGGGTTCAGCGATACCTAAGTCGACGACCAGCAGCAGCGGTGCAGCTGGCGCGGGAACGGCATTCAGAATGCCAACGCCGCGCGCTTCAATCCGCCCCGACAGTGTCGGCGGGCAACTGGCCATCAGGCTGGTCTGTGTTGCCTCAAGCCAAGTGATATCGTCGGCCAAAAGGGTTGCGCCAAGGGACATGAGTTTAAACGCCAGCCCCGACTTTCCAGACTTTGAAGGGCCCGTAATTGCAATGGCTTTGCCGCGTATTACGACAGTGCTGGCATGGAGTTGTAGGCGGCCGTCGGGGCCATTCTGGGGTGGCTCGGACAGCATCTAGACCGGCAGGCCAACCACAAAGCGCGCGCCAAGCGGTTCAGACCCGATGTCGGCGTCCGTCGGGCGAATATTCTCAGCCCAGATAACACCACCGTGCGCTTCGACGATCTGTTTTGAAATCGCCAATCCAAGGCCAGAATTATCGCCGAATTGCGTCGCGGGTCGTTCGGAATAGAAACGTTGGAATACCTTCTGCAACGCGCCCTCAGGAATACCGGGGCCGGTATCCTCAACAACGATCAAGACGCGGCTTTCGCGTTTTCGCGCCCAGACGCGGATCGCATCGCCATCTTCGCAAAAAGAAAGCGCGTTAGAAATCAGATTGACAAAGACCTGAGCGAGACGACCTTCAAGCCCCATAATCTCAATCGGGTCTTTCGGCAGGTCTGAGATGAAATCCACGCCTCTTTCTTTGGCTTGATTACCAAGGAATTCGGTCAGATTACCAAGCGTTTTTATCAGATTGAACGCCTCCTCCTCTTCTTTCACCAGCTCCGAGTCCAGCCGTGACGCATTAGAAATATCACTCACAAGGCGGTCCAATCGCTGTACGTCGTGTTCAATCACTTCAAGCATGCGTTCACGGTGATCTTCGCGCGTGACTTTGCGCAGCGTGCCGACGGCGGACCGCAAAGACGCCAATGGATTTTTTATTTCATGCGCCACATCAGCCGCGAATTGTTCATTGCCTTCGATACGTTCAAACAATGCCGACACCATGCCTCGAATTGCGCCCGACAGACGGCCAATCTCATCGGGGCGGCCAGTCAAATCGGGAATGTGGATGCGGTGCGGTGACATTTTGCGCGCATTCCGGTCCCGACCAAGTTCTGCAGCTTTGGCCAGTTCGGACAGCGGATGGGCAATGGTCGATGCAAGTACCAGGCTCATAGCGATGGAAACGACAATACCGATAATAAACATCTGCAAAAGCTGTTCACGATCACGACTGACCAATGCATCAAGTTCACCGGGCGCGGAGACCAGCGCAATAACTCCGACTGGCGTGCCACCTTGCTGAACGACAGGTGTCAGAACTTTGAAATAGGATCGGCCTTGCGGGTCCACTTGGGTTTTAATCCATGTGCCCGTTTCAAGTGTAACAGGCACGTCGTCCCGCAGCTCTGCGGTAAAATCAATCGGTAACACTTCTTGGTCAACACTGCCAAAAACGCCTGACAGCTTTTGCAACAAACTGCTGAGCGCATTGGTCAGAAAAACGCCGTCGTTCCTGAGCTCAAGCCCGGGAACGCGTGCGTCTTGCGGGGTTGGGTCGGACCATTTCTGGACGAGCGTCCCGCTCGGATCAAGGAGGTACACGTCAATACCACCACGAAGATCCAGATTTTCAAGCGTGATTTGCGCGTCCATGCCATCGCCACTCATAAGATTGACGGGGGCGTTCACGGGCAACTGGGCTTCAAACACGTCGGCGATCAATTCAACCTCGTTTACCAACGCACTGCCGCGTTGATAGGCAAGGTTATCGCGTGCAGGGTTCAGGTAGAGGACGCCGGCGACCAGAACGATCAGGCCCAACAGATTGAACGTGATGATCTTGCGCGCCAGCGGTGATTTCCAAAGGTCGAAGATACCGCGCCGTCTGCGCCGTTGCGCGGTCGCACTGTTCGCGCGAAGCGCTACAAAATCGTCACCAAGCACGATGTGATCGCGCCCGTGCGCAGCATCGCGCACAGACTTCAGATCCCGAACGTCAATCTTGGGGGCAACCGTCATCGAATGCCTTCTTAATCTTCGTTGTACCGATACCCGATACCATAAAGTGTCTCAATCGCCGAAAATTCATCATCCGCCGTTCGCATCTTCTTGCGCAGACGTTTGATATGGCTGTCGATGGTGCGGTCGTCGACATAGACTTGGTCGTCGTAGGCCACATCCATCAGTTGATCGCGCGACTTTACAAAACCGGGGCGTTGGGCCAGCGCCTGCAACAGCAGGAATTCGGTAACGGTCAGGGACACATTGTTGCCCTTCCAATTCACCGCGTGGCGCAAGGGATCCATCGTCAAATCACCACGGACCATGACTTTGGTTTCTTCTGTTTCTTCCATGATCTCACCCGAGATCGCATCCTGACGGCGCAACAGTGCGCGAATGCGTTCAACCAATAGACGCTGGCTAAAGGGCTTCTTGACGTAGTCATCCGCGCCCATACGCAGGCCAAGGACTTCGTCAATTTCATCGTCTTTGGACGTCAGGAAGATCACCGGCATCGTTGTTTTCTGACGCAACCGCTGCAACAGATCCATGCCATCCATGCGTGGCATCTTGATGTCCAGAACGGCCAATTCAGGCATGCGTTTGTTGAACGCATCCAGTGCCTGCTGGCCATCTGCATAGGTGTCCACCTCAAAACCTTCGGCTTCAAGCGTGATCTGTACGGATGTCAAAATATTCCGATCGTCATCGACAAGTGCGATTCGTGACATATTACTGCCCCTCTACTGCTCGTGTTTTTATTGCCTGCTTTTTCCATTGTTTTGCACTGCTTAGGGGGTACGAATCAATCCAAAACTGGAAAAGGACGACAAAGAACGTCTCTTTGTACCCTCATAAACAGTAACTAATGACTAAAATGTCTCACTTATTGCCGCTGCCCCTAGCTTGGGTGGGCGGTTCACCACCGTGGTGGCGCTAACGTGCAATTGGTTGCGCTAACGGTGACAAAGGCGGCTTTTAACCCACAAAACCGTCATGTTAGATCGGTGTGTACGGGGGCTCTGCGCCTCTCAAACCTAGGAGAAAGACTATGGACCACGGCACGGTCAACCCATCCATGAAGTTGTCCGATCAGGGCATCATCGGGCTGGGACAGGTCTATTACAACTTCTCCGAAGACGATTTGATTGCGCAAGCCCTGCAACGCGGTGAAGGCCAGCTTGGTCAAGGCGGCACATTCCTTGTGACCACAGGTAAATTCACAGGTCGGTCGCCGAAGGACAAACACGTCGTACGCTCGGCAACCACAGAAGACACCATTTGGTGGGAAAATAATGCCGAAATGACGCCTGATGCGTTTGATCGCCTGTATGACGATTTGGTTACGCACATGGGCGGCAAAGACTATTTCGTGCAGGATTTATTTGGTGGCGCTGACCCTGCATATCGTCTGGACGTGCGTGTCGTAACGGAACTGGCGTGGCACGGGCTGTTCATCCGCCACATGTTGCGCCGGCCAGAAACGACAGAACTTGCTGGTTTTGCGCCTGATTGGACTGTCATAAACTGCCCAAGCTTCCTCGCTGATCCGAAACGCCATGGATGTCGGTCCGAAACCGTCATCACCATGAATTTTGATCGCAAGTTGATCCTAATCGCGGGCACCGAATACGCGGGTGAGAATAAGAAATCGGTCTTCACCCTGATGAATTACCTGCTGCCAGAGCAAAATATCATGCCAATGCATTGCTCGGCCAACCACGCCAAAGACAACCCTGTAGACAGCGCGGTGTTCTTCGGTCTGTCCGGCACAGGCAAAACCACGTTGTCCGCAGACCCGAACCGCACGTTGATCGGTGACGATGAACACGGCTGGTCAGATCGCGGAATTTTCAACTTCGAGGGTGGCTGCTACGCCAAGACCATCGGTCTGGACCCCAAGGCAGAGCCCGAAATTTACGCAACAACCCAGATGCCCGGAACAATCATTGAAAACATGGTGTTCGATCCAGAGACGCTGGAACTGGATTTCCACGACGATAGCCTGACTGCGAATATGCGTTGTGCTTATCCGCTCAACTACATTTCCAACGCCAGCGATACGGCACTGGGCGGGCATCCCAAGAACATCATCATGCTGACCTGCGATGCGTTCGGCGTGCTGCCCCCCATTGCACGGCTCACACCTGCGCAGGCGATGTATCACTTCTTGTCCGGCTTCACATCCAAGGTTGCTGGCACCGAACGCGGTGTGACGGAACCAGAACCTACGTTCTCAACCTGTTTTGGCGCGCCGTTCATGCCGCGCCGGCCCGAAGTATACGGGAACCTGCTGCGCACCAAGATCGCGAACCACGGAGCAACGTGCTGGCTGGTAAACACTGGCTGGACGGGTGGGGCCTATGGCACCGGATCACGGATGCCGATCAAAGCCACGCGCGCTTTGTTGACGGCGGCGCTGAACGGGACGCTGGTCGAGGGTCAATTCCGCAAAGACGCAAATTTTGGCTTTGATGTGCCCGTGACCTGCAATGGGGTGGACGATGTCCTTCTTAACCCGCGCGAAACATGGGGCGACACAGCGGCCTACGATGCACAGGCGGCGAAATTGGTCGATATGTTCGCCAGTAATTTTGCCCAATATGTCCCGTTCATAGATGACGATGTCAAAGCCTGCGCAATTGGCTAAGTTGCCGACATGAAGAAGATGCGCCTGACACTGGCGAAGAGCGCCTTTGCCCTGTGCCTTGGAGCGACTTGGGGCGCGACCGTCTTGGTGGCTGAAGACGACCTTGTCTCGCCCGACTTTACCTCGCCAATGGTCGGCTTCTTTGAAGCTGGGGTGATTTGCGCGCAGCCGAGCGACGGGGCTCGTGATGCGCCCGACACCATCGCTGGCTCCACACATGTCATTGAAGACGCGCCGCCCTTTGTCAGTAAAGGCCGCGCTGTGCCCGCGGTGTTGGGAATCGGGTTCGGGGTTCGATCCGGCCTTGTGTCCGAATTTGGTCAAGACGGCGTTCTTATGACCATTACCCATCCACCGTTAGACGGCAGCGGTGTTACGGAACAAAGTTTTACAACCAACATCGGATCAAACGTCGACCCCAGTGTCACGTTTTATCAATTTGATTTTGGCTATGAATTGGCCTTGGGCGAATGGGTGATGACGGCAAGTCTGAATGGTTACCCTATTTATGAAACGACGTTCACCGTCGTGTCACCTAGCGCGCTACCCGAGCTTGCGGGTGTTTGCGGCTACCTTGACCTGCTCAGTTAGCCAAACGCCGCGCGCCGCAACAGGTTCAGCCCCGCAAATACAAGAACCACCAGCGTTACAGACCGAAATGCCACCTGTGGGATGCGGTCCTGTACTCGAAACCCCAACCAGACCCCCACCAGTGCGAACGGCAAAATCACGAGCGTCAGCGGCAACGACTCCACCCGAAAAACCCCGGTCTGAATGTGCGATCCCGCCAGCGCTACCGCGGCCAATCCATAGATCACGCCCTGTGCGCGCATCTGGTCTTGTTTGGGCGTGTCGATCGCCGTCAAGTATGCCACGGTCGGTGGACCCCAAATACCGGACATTCCACCGATGAAACCGGCGAAGCTACCGACTGCGGCCTCAATTCGGGCGGAACGCTGCGCCAATTTGGGGTGCCAGCCTGCAAGTTGAAGCGCTGCAAAAAGCGCGATTGGCGCGCCGATCAATCCGTAAAGAACGCGAGCGTCCAGAACGCGGACAAGTTGGGCGCTCATTACCAACATCACCAAACCACAGGCAAGAAACAGTCGGAATTGCACAACGGTTCCTATCGCACTGCCCATGCCTTGCCGCAGCGCCTGCCACCCATTTGTGACCAATGTGGGGATGATCAACGCGGCCAGCGCCTGTTCAGGGGCCAGCACCAGCGTCAGACCCGAAATAAGGATAGTCGGCATTGCAAAGCCCACGACGCCCTTCACGAGCCCCGCAAAAAGCGCAACGGCCAGAACGAACGCGACCGAATAAAAACTGTCTAATCCTAGAAAGTGATCCATATTGATTGAGATACACTGCGACTGCACACGCCGCACGGCAATTCCGTTCAGTCACTATCGTTCGCTGGATAAGTTTTCAGAGAATTATTATTGCGCCGCCACTGCGAAGGCGGTATTTCTGCACCTGCACAATCAAGGATTAACCCATGCCTCGTGACGGACAAGACCAGAACGCCGAAACCACGCCCGTCATACCTGACCTGCTCGCCACAACCCGCGCAACCATCGCGCCGCTGCGCGCCCTGCTGGAGACCGCCAAAGACTGCGTGCGCGACAAGGTAATGGTCGATGGCCGTGCGTCCGGCGCATTGGTTGAGGCCGAACAAACTGCTGCCCACGGACTGGCGTGGCTGGCGACCTACGTCGAAGCATTGGCGCAGATGCAGGTCTGGGCCGAAAAATTACTGACCGACAGCAAGTTTGGGGAGGTCGAACAGCTGATCCATCAGATCGCGTTCGGTGAATACCTCTGGCAGATTTATGGCGGGATCCCGATGAATCAGGGGGAGATCTTGCGCCTGCAAGATATCGGCCTGACCCAAGACCAGATGCGTATGATGATGGAGCCGAGCGTTCAAACGTTGACCCAGAACGGCAACACGCAAGCAGCTAGGATGCGTTTGGTTGACCTGATGCAAGAACGCAGCGCCGAAGTCACTGTTGGAGCCACTGGCCTCGACGCCGAACTTGACATGATTCGCGAACAATTCCGCCGCTACGCGGTCGAAAAGATCGAACCGTTTGCACATGAATGGCACCTCAAGGACGAATTGATCCCGATGTCAGTGATTGATGACCTTTCCGAAATGGGAGTGTTTGGTCTGACAATACCTGAAGAATACGGCGGGTTTGGCCTGTCCAAAGTATCAATGTGCGTGGTGTCCGAAGAATTGTCGCGCGGCTACATCGGTGTTGGGTCACTGGGCACGCGCTCCGAAATCGCAGCAGAGCTGATCCTCGCAGGCGGCACCGAAGAGCAGAAACAAAAATGGCTTCCAGCCTTGGCGAGCGCGCAAAAGCTGCCGACGGCGGTGTTCACCGAACCTAACACGGGGTCTGACCTCGGGTCGCTGCGCACGCGGGCTGTAAAAGACGGCGACGACTACCGCGTCACGGGCAACAAAACGTGGATCACCCACGCATCGCGCACCCATGTGATGACGCTGCTGGCGCGCACAAACCCCGATTCGTCGGACTACAAAGGTCTTTCGATGTTCCTCGCGGAAAAGACACCGGGCGATTGCGCGCACCCCTTCCCGACCGATGGCATGACTGGCGGCGAGATCGAAGTCCTCGGTTATCGGGGGATGAAAGAATACGAACTGGCGTTCGACAATTTCCATGTCAAAGGTGAAAACCTGCTTGGTGGGGAAGAAGGTAAGGGCTTCAAACAACTGATGGAAACGTTCGAAAGCGCACGTATTCAGACAGCGGCGCGTGCAATCGGCGTGGCCAGTTCCGCGCTTGATGTGGCGATGCAATACGCGCAAGATCGCAAACAGTTCGGTAAAAGTCTTATCGAATTCCCCCGCGTCGCCAACAAACTGGCAATGATGGCGGTTGAAATCATGATAGCACGCCAGCTGACTTACTTTTCAGCGTTCGAAAAGGACGAGGGCCGCCGCTGCGATGTCGAAGCTGGTATGGCAAAACTGCTAGGCGCACGAATCGCCTGGGCGGCTGCGGACAATGCGTTGCAAATTCACGGCGGCAACGGCTTTGCGCTGGAATATAAGGTCAGCCGCATCCTGTGTGACGCGCGAATCCTCAACATCTTTGAAGGTGCTGCTGAAATTCAGGCGCAGGTCATCGCGCGGCGTATATTGTGAATGAAAAGGGGCCGAGCATGCAATTCACTTGGCCCCACAACCCAATCTACCAGTTCGCCTATTTGAAAGGCACTAAGATGCAGGGCATTTCACGCAGGTTCGGCAAATGTGTAATGACGTATTCGGCGCAATTTAAAAGCGCAGCGTCTGATGCTTCGCGTGGGGATCCGTAGTTCGACACGACCGAATAGGCCCCGTCTTCGCTGATCGCCATGGCGCGGAAGTTGCCCCAGTTTGGGTCTGGATTATTAAAGTACTCCCCCGCTTCCGGAGCGAGGCTAACCTCCCCGGTTTCCAGCGGCGCGTACCCTTGTGGCAGATTTTCTGCATAGATCAAACAAATTGGCCCCTGTGTCAGGCACTCTTCAATGGCAATTTCGCGTGCGGCCTCAATAGAATTCGCGCCGGTGACATAGCCATAGCCGAAGTCTTTGGTGATCGCGAACGCCCCAAAAAAAACGTTCTCAGTCAGGAAGTCAGTCTCATACGCAGTGAGCGTTCCATCCGGCAATTGCAGCCCCGATAGCCGGTTCTCAACGCCCGCAGGCGGGTAGGTAACGACCTGCTTCACGGGTTCGACGAAATCGATCTGTGTCAGGTGCGGCCCAAAATTGGACCCCACATTCGGCAAGGTGAGTGAAAATAATATTACAAATTCTACGATCATGACGGCCTCCAATTACTTACCTAGAAAACCACGGGTTGAGGCATCCGTAAAGATTCCCTCTCTTTTTTGACCAAAACAGACGGATATGTTGCAGTCATACTAAAGTTTATGACCTGTCTGATGCGCCTCGCCTATCTCAACGCCTGTGCTGGCGATGAAAGCATCGCAGGGAACGTCGATCCGTCGGCGGAGTATCATTTGATTGAAATTGACGGCAGCTCCTTCGATGTGGCCACAACGATATGATTTCCTGCGGCGGAATAGGTCGTGGGCAAGCCCCGTACAACCGACACTTTGCAACCCAGACAACGCCCTACTTATGGTTCGACCTCGATGGAATCGCGTAGTCGTGCATGGCCTGCCCCGATTTGGCTTTAGAGGCTGCATTTTTCGCAGCCCTTGAAGACATGAAATTGTCCGAAGCGTCAGGCATCACGTTGATCCTGTCCAAGCCAGATAACCGCCAGATGGTGTTCGTGGCGCGCTAGGCCAGCCGTTTCATCGCATCGATAAGCCGCTGACGGGCTTCAGGAATTGGGCGATCACCAAGCGACTTTGCAAGGTGATTGTTAAGAAAATGCCCCGTGGTTCGCAGCGCCAGAACGATTTCGTTGAGATCCGCGTCGCCCTTACCTAACAAGACGTGCGGCAAAGGGAGCAATCGATCAGCCCATTCCCCCGCAGCCAATCGCGACACCGCGCGGCCCGTGCGCGGTGACACATAGAAAAGGTCATCGTTCAGGCCCGACACGGCGCAGGCCGACAGGTCCATCCCGAACCCCATTTCATCTAACAACGCGACCTCCCATTGCAGGTAGGCCAATGGCCAGACGTCGTTTTGCCCCAACAGGTCCAATAGTTGAATTGTGCGGGCATACAGCGGCGCGTGCGCTTCGCGATCTGGCAGCAGAAATGACAAAAGCCCCGTCACCGCGTTCAAGCCCGCCAGCGCCAAGCGATCCTGCATTACCTGTGCTGTGCGACTGCGGATGGGTTCGACGGTAAAGCTGCCAAGGTGATCTTCAAGCCGCGCTTTCCACGTCACGTCCAGTTGCGCACCAGGTTGAAGGGTTGGCGCGATCTTGCGGCTGGTACCACCACGCACGATGCCAGCGGTCAGGCCACGCGACGCGGTAAACACCTCAATAATAGCGGAGCTTTCACCGTGTTTGCGGACCCTTACCAGAGCACCTTCATCGCGCCATTCAATCATTCGTGCAGTCTAGGCAAGACCCGATTTTAGGCAAGCGAAGGATCGTCTAACAAATGACGACCATCGCGATCTTCGACCTCAAGCACCCAAATATCTGGATCAAATCCTGCTTGTTTGTTGAGTGATGCATCCACGTCTATCTCGTGCCCTTCAGCCAGAACGACCCATTCACGTTCCCCAGACATCAGGTCAAACTGGCGCTGAAACGCCTTTGCTTGCCCATCAAGCGTGTTGAGTTTAACCAGTACAGACCCCGCCGTTTTGTCGCCCTTGCGGGTCACAAACACGGGGATTTCGACCAGTCGCAACCGCGTCAGGTAGGCTGACACCCAGAAGTCGGATGTGAGGCGTGAGCTCACAGGTCACACCAAATTTTGCAAAGTTCGGTCGCCTGCGTCATTCGTTTCCATCTTTGAAATTTAGGCCCATTTCGGAATATCGGTCGGAATCTTCGAGCCAGTTCGGACGCACTTTTACCTGGATGAACAGATGTACTTTACGGCCCAGAAATTCGACCAATTCCTCGCGCGCCGCTTTACCAACGGATTTGATCGTCTCGCCACGATTGCCCAGAACGATACCCTTGTGGCCATCGCGCATAACGTAAACCAGCTGGTCAACCTTACAGGATCCGTCTTTGCGTTCTTCCCAATTTTCCGTCTCAACAGTCAGTTGATACGGCAATTCCTGATGCAAGCGTAGCGTCAGCTTTTCGCGGGTGATTTCAGCGGCGATTATGCGCAAAGGCAGATCGGCAATTTGATCTTCTGGGTACAACCACGGCTCGACGGGCATCCGCTCCGCCAGCCATGCGCGCAATGTTCCTGCACCATGGCCCTTTTCCGCCGAAATCAGGAACGTCTCGGAAAATGCGAAGCGTTCGTTCATTTCTTTTGTCAGGCCGAGTAAAACCGGCGCTTCGACACGGTCGATCTTGTTGATCGCCAACGCGATGGTGCGGCCTTTGCCGACGTCACCCAAGCGTTCCAAAATCGCCTCGACACCTTTGGTGATGCCGCGGTGCGCTTCGATCATCAGCACCACCACATCAGAATCCGAAACCCCGCTCCATGCGGCGGCGACCATCGCGCGATCAAGGCGGCGTTTGGGCTGAAACAGACCGGGCGTGTCGACGAACACAATCTGGCTGTCGCCCTCAATTGCAACGCCGCGGATACGGGCGCGGGTCGTCTGGACCTTATGGGTTACGATGGACACTTTCGCGCCAACCATGCGGTTCAGTAATGTCGATTTTCCTGCGTTGGGTTCACCAATCAGGGCGACAAATCCGGCACGTTGCACCGATTTTTCTGGGGTTTCTGGGGTGCCTTCAGTCACGTGCTCTCTCCTTGTACGCGCTCCAATAGGGACTTGGCGGCGGCTTGTTCGGCTTGGCGTTTGCTCGGCGCTTGCCCGATGTCGGTGGGCCCTGATTGCAAACGAACTTCTATCGTAAATATTGGCGCGTGGTCGGGACCAGATCGTGCCGTTTCAATATAGCTGGGCGGTGGTTCGCCTTGTCCTTGGGCCCATTCTTGCAGGGCAGTCTTGGGATCACGCGCGTCTTTTTCGACATTGGTAATCCGGTCCCCCCAAAGCGCGACAACCCGTTCGCGCGCGACGTCAAATCCGGCGTCAATGTAGACGGCGGCGATCACTGCTTCCATTGCGTCAGCCAACAGCGCCTCTTTGCGCCGCCCGCCTGTCAGCATCTCGGATCGACCAAGTTTAAGCACCGCGCCAAGGTCGATCTCACGGGCCACATCAGCACAGGTTTCTTTACGTACAAGTGCGTTAAAGCGTGGGGCTAACAGGCCTTCGGGGGCGTTCACATCAGCCTGCAAAAGGGCCTCAGACATAACCAACCCCAAGACGCGGTCGCCAAGAAATTCAAGCCGCTGATTGTCATCACGATTGGGCGACGACATGGATGAATGGGTCACGGCGCGGATCAGCTGATCAGGCTTGGCGAACGTGTGGCCTATCCGGTCTTGAAATTCGCGAAGTGCACCCGAAAGTTTCATGAAATTTTCACTCAACCGCCTTGAAATAACGATCCGACCGCCACGTCCAGAACGCCAAGAGCGAGCGACCGGAAGATGAGAACATGATGCGATCAGCGCGTCCAACAATGTCTTCCAATGGCACAAAACCAACACCGCGCGAAATCTGCGGCACACGGCTGTCAGATGAATTGTCGCGGTTGTCGCCCATGAAGAAATACTGGCCTTCGGGGACGGTAAAGATTCCCGTCGTATCAAGGTCGCGATTACCGATATTCAACACTGTATATTCCACACCATTGGGCAGTGTTTCTACGAAGCGTTGTTTGAGGCATTCAGCGCCAAGACCCACCGCACCATTTGCACACCGCGGCAGGTTTCCAGAGCTTCCCTGTTGTTCCATCGTTTCGCTGAACAGCCCTGCGTCGGTTTGTGCAACCTCAGTCCCGTTCAGCAGGATAATACCGTTCTGCATCTGCACCGTATCACCCGGCAAGCCGATCACACGTTTGATAAAATCGCGGCCCGTCACGGAGTGGCGGAAAACGACGACATCGCCGCGCTCTGGCTCAGCACCCCAAAAACGATCATTGCCACCCTTGAACACGCCGCAGAAGTCTTCCGCGTCCACGTTCATACCGAGACGCGGGATGACAATGGATGGGCAGGATGCATAGGAATAGCCGTAGGCCATTTTGTTCACAAACAGGAAATCACCGATCAGCAGCGTTTCTTTCATTGACCCCGACGGAATCCAGAACGGTTGGAACAGGAACGTCCGAAAGGCGCCCGCGATCAGCAGTGCGTAAACCACTGTTTTGACTGTCTCTTTAATGGATGCCCACACAGGTCGTCCCTCACGTCTTAAGGTCAATAAAAGTTGGGGTTATGTGCGCGTCAGGTTGCGTCAAGTCAACCCGCTGTCTCAGTGCTAATAGGTCGGGCTTCGATGACAACAAATGCCTGTGCCCACGGATGATCGTCAGTGAGGGTGACGTGGATGATTGCCGCGTGACCCGGTGGCGTCATGTCGGCCAGCCGCTGCGCCGCCCAGCCAGTGACCGCCATAATCGGCTGTCCTGTGCGCAGGTTGGTCACTGCCATGTCTTTCCACGAAATTCCCATCCGCAGACCAGTTCCCAGCGCCTTGGAACAGGCTTCTTTGGCGGCCCAGCGTTTGGCGTAGGTGCCTGCGATGTCCTTGCGATTTTCAGCCTTGCGCTGTTCGATATCCGTGAACACGCGGTTGCGAAAACGATCCCCGAACCGATCCAGAGTCCCTTGAATCCGGTCGATATTCGCGAGGTCTGTGCCAATACCAAGGATCATGGGCTAAGCCTTGTTGTTAACAGTTTAAGCGACGCCGCACCGAACAGCACACCGAAAGTGAAGTCAAAAATCCGCTTCAGGCGGACGTAGCCGCGTGCAATTGGCGTGGACGAAAACAAGAATGCGTAGCCCAAAAATACGACCGCTGAGGTGATGATCAGTGCGCAAAACAACAGCGCGACGGACTTTGGTTGGGCGTCTGGCGTCAAGGCAACAGCATAAATAGCACCCCAGCCAAGCACAGCTTTGGGGTTCGTCAGATGCAGCATAAGACCCTTTGCAAAGGCTCCACCACGGATGGCTTTTGGCGTTTTAAGGGCACGCCCCATCCATGCCGAGTACAAAGACTTCCCTGCAAGATAGAGGAGATAGGCGGCGCCGACATAGCGCACCAAGTTGAACAGCCAGACGTTCGACATCATAATTGCAGAAAAGCCGAGCGCGGCAGCGATGCCCCAGATCGCAGAGCCAAGCACGACGCCGCTGGCCATTTGCAGACCACGCGCGCGGCCGAGGGACATCGACGTTCCGCAGATCGTCAGCGTCGCGGGGCCAGGGCTGCCACCACCAATGGCCCAGCCGAGCAGGATAAGGGGCAGTGGGAAGAGAAGATCACTCATTTCCCAAGGCCTGCTTGACGGTGACGGCACCGGTGGATTGGTTCACCACGATCGACAGAAAGGTGGAGTTTTGAAAGCTTTGTTTCGGCAAAAATATGGTCGCGGGAACCTGAAATGTGAGGCCCCTTGCAGGGTCATAGCCTGCCTCTAAGCCATTGAAGTCTATGTTGGCATAACCGATCCCTATGTCGCGGCCTACAACCGTACAGACCCGCCCGCCAAGTTCATCGTAGGGGGGGTGCATGATCAGCAGATAGAATGCTGCGGCGGCGGGTTCTATTACATCCAAAAGGGCGACGCGGACAGCGCCGTTGGCGAAGGTCGCGGTATTGTCGTCCCACGGTTCAACAATGGCATCAGCCCGCGCCTGCCAGTCGCAGGGAAACGCAGTTTGGGCCACTGCGAGAGTAGCCCAAAAGACGAACATCATCAATGAAATAAAGCGCATGGGATTCAATCTTTTGTATCTATATCGTAGACCTTGATCGCTTCCGGCCCGCCGCACAAGCCAACAAGTCGGGCGCCTAAGGCTTGGTGGCGTAGATCACTGCCATAGCGAGCAAGGGCTGTACGGTCTGTGAAGGTGGCATGAAAACCATACTGAGACTCAGGTGATTTGCCTTCTAAATCAACATTAGGACCATGGTGAAAGGCCGTGAACCCTTCAATCTTATCGACCAGTTTCGCAAGGTCCTGCATGACCTCTGCGAGGGCAGTCAGATCGGCTTTTTCGGTCAGGGACAGATAGACAGCGTGGAGGAACATTTGGAGCCTTTCGAGGCTATATTGACGGTTTCTTGGTTGATTATCCGGGACGTGACCCCTGCCCTTTTGACCATAAATACACCCGCACCTTATTCATGAAACCTTTTTTATCGCGCCTCGTCCATGAGGCGACGCATCTCAGCGATGGCAGGTTGCAATCCACGGAAGATGGATTCACCAATCAGAAAGTGCCCGATATTGAGTTCCATGATTTCAGGAAAGGCCGCGACGGGTTTGACGGTGTCATAGGTCAGCCCGTGGCCCGCATGGACTTCGAGGCCGAGTGACAGGGCGAGTGCGGCCATGTCGCGCATTTTGCAGAGTTCAGCGTTGGAGGTGACGAAATCGCCTTCCGCATGCGCGTCGCAATAGGCACCAGTGTGCAGTTCGATAATTTGCGCACCAATACGATGGGCGGCTTCAATTTGGCGTTGATCAGCAGCGATAAAAATGGACACGCGGCAGCCGGCATCACGCAGGGGCGCAATGAAATGGGCGAGATGGTTTTCTTCGCGCGCGACCTCAAGCCCGCCTTCGGTCGTCCTCTCCTCGCGTTTTTCGGGAACGATGCAGACCGCGTGGGGTTTGTGGCGCAACGCGATCTTTTGCATTTCATCCGTGGCAGCCATTTCGAAATTCAGCGGGATTGTGAGCGCGTCCATTAAGGCGTCAATGTCGGCGTCGCCGATGTGACGGCGGTCTTCGCGCAGGTGCGCGGTGATACCATCTGCGCCAGCGTCCTGCGCCAATACGGCGGCCCGCGCTGGATCAGGGGTATCGCCGCCGCGCGCATTACGCACAGTTGCCACATGGTCGATGTTCACACCTAATCGTAATTTGGACATATCAGGACCCTCCTTCTGGCATCACTCTAGCAAGTGATTTATTCGCCGTCAGCCGGATTCTTCAACTGGCTGAGTTTCGCACGCAACGCCTTTCGGCGGCTGTTTTGATAGGCGCGGATTATCGGCACGCAAACAGAGTAGGCGATGGTCGCCGCAATGATCCCAGGAAGGATACCACCCACAAGATAGGGGTAGAAAACTTCGGCGTTGAAGTCCAACAGACCATGCCAGTCCGCCCGTTCATTCGTAAATATGGCATTGAAATTATGCAATAAATCGCCGCCAGCTTTGTTGAACTGGCACCCGATGTTGCAAAAATTGGGGTCGCGTGGCCCTTCCAGTAGAGAGCGGTCAAGCCGTGTGCCGAGCAGCCAGTGACCCGTTACCAGCGCGGAATAGGCAATGGGGATATAGGTCAGCGGGTTGCCAAAAAATGTCGCCATCAATGAGGCGAGGATATTGCCGCGCATGATCATCGCAATAAAGCCCGCAATAATGAAATGGAGGCCGTAGAACGGTGTGAAAGACGTGAAAACACCAGCCCATATGCCGCGTGAGATCTTTTCAGGGGTGTCGGGCAGACGGCGGACACGGTGTTTGACGTACTGCGCGGCACGACCCCAGCCACCGCGTGGCCAGATCAGTTCCAGCAGCACGCGCCACAGCGATCGTCTGTCTCTGCGTCTAAAGACCACCTATTGCCCCTAATTCCATTTCGGGTTTGCGCCCGTTAGCCTTGACGTTCGATCTGCCCCGCACGGCCAGGATCGCGATGCCGCGCAATGGCGTTGACATTACTGTCTGCTTCAAGCGCGGTCATGATGATGTGCATATGTTCTACATCGCGCAGGTCAACCTCGATCAACAACCGGAAGTAATCCGGTTTTCGGTCAATGAACACCAAATCAGAAATGTTGGCGCCCTTTTCCCCAATAAGCGTGCAAATCCTGCCCAAGACACCAGCGTCATTTGTGATCGTCATTTCTAACGTTATTGTGTTGGTCGCGGAATGTGTGCCTTCCTGCCAGTTCAGGTCGATCCAACGATCAGGCTGGTCTTCGTAATCCACCAAAACGCGGCAATCTATGGTGTGCACGACGACGCCTTGGCCGCGGTAGGTGATGCCGACAATGCGTTCGCCGGGGATCGGCTGACAGCACTGGGCGCGACGATGGGACTGATCAGCTTCGAGCCCGACGACCGCGCGGCGGGCCTCGATTTCATTCCCGACGGATTTGGCGAGTTCGGGGTGGATCGCTGACACGACTTCGCGCGATGTGATTTCCGCTGATCCTACCCGTTCAAGAAGGTCATCGAGATTGCCAAGGCCAAGCGATTTGGCGGCGGTTCTGACCGCTTTGTCGGTGGCTTTCTTATCAATGTTTTCAAACGCGACCCGGACAAGTTCGCGGCCCAGCCGGATAAAGCGTTCACGATCTTCTCCACGCAGCGCCTTGCGAATCGCAGTTTTGGCGCGGCCTGTGACGGCGATGTCGATCCATGTGGCTTGTGGGGTCTGGCCCTCGGCGGTGATGACGTCGACAGATTGGCCGTTTTTCACACGGGTCCAAAGCGGCACGCGCATGCCATCGATTTTTGCGCCAACGCAGGCGTGGCCGATGCGTGTGTGAATGGCATAGGCAAAATCAATGGGGGTGGCACCGCGGGGTAATTTTATGACGTCACCCTTAGGGGTAAAGCAGAACACCTGATCCTGATACATTTCCAATTTGACCATATCGAGGAATTCGTCGTGGTCATGATCATCGTCAAGACGTTCGGTCAGTTGCGCAATCCAGCGGGCGGGATCGACGGCAAAGCGGTTTTCAGTTCGGATACCATCGCGATATGACCAGTGCGCGGCGACGCCTGCTTCGGCGACTTCGTGCATTTCAACGGTGCGTATCTGGACTTCGACGCGTTTACCGTCGCGGCCCGACACAGTGGTGTGCAGGGACCGGTAGCCGTTGGTTTTCGCCTGACTGATGTAATCTTTGAACCGACCCGGCACAGCGGCCCAGCGTTGGTGGATTGCACCAAGGGCCGCGTAACAATCAGCTTCGGTTTGGGTGATGACCCGAAAACCGTAGATGTCGGACAGCCGCGAAAACCCCTGTTCTTTTTCCTGCATTTTGCGCCAGATCGAATAGGGTTTTTTCGCGCGGCCATAGATGTCGACGGCAAGGCCCGCCTTGTCCATCTCATGTTCCATATCCACTTGGATTTTTTCGATCACGTCGCCGGTTTCGCGTTGCAGCGTGATAAATCGGCGGATGATGGAATTGCGCCCTTCGGGGTTGAGCACGCGAAACGCAAGGTCTTCGAGTTCTTCGCGCATCCATTGCATACCCATACGGCCCGCAAGCGGGGCGTAGATGTCCATGGTTTCGCGGGCTTTCTGGGCTTGTTTATCATCGCGCATGGATTTGATCGTGCGCATGTTGTGTAGGCGGTCAGCCAGTTTCACCAGCGTCACACGCAGATCGCGCGACGTGGCCATGAATAATTTGCGGAAATTTTCGGCCTGCTTGGTTTCGTGGGAGCTGAGTTGCAGGTTCGTCAGCTTGGTGACGCCATCCACAAGTTCTGCAATTTCACGCCCAAAGCGTTTCTCAACCTCGCCGTAGGTGGCTTTGGTATCTTCGATTGTATCGTGCAGCAGGGCTGTGATGAGTGTCGCGTCATCCATCTGCTGTTCGGCCAAAATTCCGGCAACAGCAAACGGATGGGTGAAATAGGGTTCACCGGAATGGCGAAACTGGCCTTCGTGCATTTCAGCGCTGAAAACGAAAGCATCGGCGATCAATTTCGCGTTCGTCTTAGGGTTGTAAGTGCAGACCAGAGCGATCAAATCGTCGGATGTGATCATGCTGGTCATGCCGTTTGGGCTACCTACATTACGGCCTTATTTCTGACCTTGGGCTTCCATTAATGCGCGAAGCAATTTTTCTTCAGACAGATCGTCATCAGCAGGTTTGTCTGCTTCAGGAGAGCCGCCACCCATCAAAAGCGCCATGGAGTCTTCTTCGGGCTCGTCGACTTCGATTTGGGTCTGGTTGGCTTCGATCATGCGCTCGCGCAGATCGGCGGCTGTTTGGGTTTCTTCCGCGATTTCACGCAGGGACACTACAGGGTTTTTGTCGTTGTCGCGCGGAACTGTCAGCGCACCACCGGCAGAAATTTCACGTGCCCGATGTGCAGCGAGCATCACCAGTTCAAAACGGTTCGGAACCTTGTCAACGCAGTCTTCAACGGTCACGCGGGCCATGTGGTACTCCAATCAGTCAGTAATTAAGTATGTCAGAGCGCGATATCTAATCCCTTGACAGGTATAAGACAACCCGATTCGCACCTGTGATTAAAGGGGTTAAAGCAGCTTAATGTCTGCACGTTCAGATGCGGGCAAACGCGAGAGCATTTCAGTGACTTTTTGCCCAAGCAAAGGGTGCACCCAGTCGGCGGCGACATCTGCCAGTGGCACCAAGACAAAAGCGCGGTCTTGCACGCGAGGATGCGGCACAATGAGCGCGTCGGGCGTCTGGTTTTTTTGGCGCTCAGGCGGCAGTGTGCGCCAATAATTCTGGGTCGCCATATCGGGAAGAACTTTGTCACCGTGGGCGATGAGGTCAAGGTCAAGGGTGCGTTGCCCCCAACGTAAACGACGCTCTCTGCCAAAATCCGCCTCTATTTGGTGCAAAGCGGCCAGGGTGTCGGGCGCTGAAAGGGCGCTGTGAAATGCGCAGGCTGCGTTGATGAAATCAGGGTCGGAACCGGCTGGGAAGCTGGGTGTTTGATAAAAATTACTGATCGCTACGTCACCAAAGGTCATACGCATCGACGTTAGGGCAGACAGGATTGTCGCGTGTGGATCGCCGACATGCGACGGCGCATTTCCGCCCATCGCAACAAGCACCAAGACGCCGTTCTCGTTTAGTTCCCCTTGAGCCATAGCATAAACGCCCTACATAATCAAATTCATTATTGTAACAAACCACTCACTGCAACAGACCACTCACATATCTCTGCAACAGACTACTCACATAATTCCCACCGCCTAGATAAGTTAAAAGGACAAAATTGGATGTTTTACCGTGACGAAAAACTAGCGCTGTTTATCGACGGGTCGAATTTATATGCATCGGCAAAATCTTTGGGCTTCGATATCGACTACAAGTTGTTGCGTGCTGAGTTTATGCGGCGTGGTAAAATGCTGCGTGCCTACTATTATACGGCTCTGCTTGAAAATGATGAATATTCGCCGATCCGCCCGCTAGTTGACTGGCTGAACTACAATGGATTCACGATGGTCACAAAGCCCGCCAAGGAATTTACGGATTCCATGGGGCGACGCAAGATCAAGGGCAACATGGACATTGAATTGGCCGTGGACGCGTTGGAATTGGCGCCGCACGTGGATCACATCGTGATTTTTTCGGGCGATGGTGATTTCCGCCCGTTAGTTGAATCATTGCAGCGCAAAGGCGTTCGGGTGTCTGTTGTATCGACCATCCGCAGCCAGCCGCCGATGATCGCCGACGAACTGCGCCGCCAATGCGACAATTTCATTGAACTTGATGAATTGCGCGACGTTATTGGCCGCCCGGTCCGTGAAGCGCCACGCGACGACGCAAACGAGACAGTCTTAGATCACGAAATGGTCGACGAGTAGTAATGTTGTAACGGGCGTCCTGATCGGGCGCCCGTTTCGAGTTGCCGGCACTGGACCATAGCGGCGGCGGTGCATAAGTTGCAGGTGCAACGGAGATTTGCCCCATGTCCAAACAATCCCTCACCCTCTATCTGGCAGCCCCGCGAGGGTTTTGCGCCGGCGTCGATCGCGCCATCAAGATCGTTGAACTGGCGTTAGAAAAGTGGGGCGCGCCCGTCTATGTGCGCCACGAAATCGTACATAACAAATTCGTCGTCGATGACTTGCGCGGAAAGGGCGCCGTGTTTGTCGAGGAACTGAAAGACTGCCCCGATGACCGCCCCGTGATCTTTTCTGCCCACGGCGTGCCTAAATCAGTGCCAGCGGCGGCGGCCGCGCGTGAAATGATCTTTGTCGATGCCACCTGCCCGCTGGTGTCCAAAGTCCACATCGAGGCCCAGCGCCACAGCGATAACGGGTTACAGATGATCATGATCGGACATGCAGGCCACCCCGAAACAGTTGGCACGATGGGGCAATTACCGTTCGGCGAAGTGTTGTTGGTGGAAACGGTTGCGGACGTGGCCGACGTTGTCGTACGCGACGCAGCACAGCTGGCATTTGTGACGCAGACGACCCTGTCAGTCGATGATACGGCGGACATCGTCGCGGCGCTGAACGCACGGTTCCCGATGATTGTCGGCCCACATAAAGAAGACATTTGCTATGCCACCACCAACCGCCAAGAAGCGGTAAAAGTGATGGCTCCATTGGTGGATGCGATGCTGGTTGTCGGCGCGCCAAATTCATCCAATTCGCAACGGCTGGTCGAGGTTGGTCGCAAAGCGGGCTGCGCCTACAGCCAATTGGTGAGGCGCGGCGCGGACATTGATTGGCGCAGTTTGCACGGCATCAAAAGCATCGGGATCACAGCGGGCGCGTCAGCCCCCGAGGTTTTGATAAACGAGGTGATTGACGCGTTTAAGGGCCGTTATGACGTGACTGTTG
Source organism: Octadecabacter antarcticus 307 (assembly GCF_000155675.2). Taxonomy (GTDB): domain Bacteria; phylum Pseudomonadota; class Alphaproteobacteria; order Rhodobacterales; family Rhodobacteraceae; genus Octadecabacter; species Octadecabacter antarcticus. The sequence continues at coordinate 290,495 of NC_020911.1, read as the reverse complement.
AACTGGTCGAGACAGCTGTCGAGAACGTCGAATTCAAAGTGCCGCGCGTGCTGCGGGAAACGGCGTGACGCTCAGAAACATCCCCAAATCCGCACTGATCTTAAGCATCGCCGGACTTCTGCCGTTCATCTGGGGTGTTTTGACGATTTACAGTCCTGTCGCGGCAGAAATGACTATCGACTGGATCGGACCGCGGTTTATCGGGCCGTTTGTCGGGCTGGCCTACGGGACGGTGATCTTGTCGTTCATGTCGGGCGTGTTGTGGGGCTTTGCAACCAAAGCGACGGGCAGTCAGGCTGCAACCGGATATGTTTTGTCGGTGCTACCCGCGCTTTGGGCGTTTGCAATGATTGGGGGTGGGCCTGTGTCGGCGGGCATGAACCTGATCGCGGGTTTTGTCGCTGTATTGGTTCTGGATTTCGCATTCTGGCGCTGGGGCCTCGCGCCGCGCTGGTGGATGGCGCTAAGGATGCCAATAACAGGAGTCGTGCTGATGTGTTTGCTACCGGTGGTAATATGAGCGTCGATCCTAAAACGCTGGCCGTTTACAACGAAAAGGCCGCCGATTATGCCGCAACGCTTGATCATGGCGGCAAAGCGGGGGCGCATTTGGTGCGCTTTATTGCAGCGATACCTGCGGGTGGGCGCGTACTGGATTTGGGTTGCGGACCGGGTGGGTCAGCCCATTTAATGATGCAGGCGGGGCTGGATGTTAACGCCGTGGATGCGTCACCAGAAATGGTGCGGTTTGCGCAAAGTAAGGGCGTCGCGGCACGCATCGCGACGTTTGATGATCTGGACGCAGCCGGCGTTTATGACGGCGTATGGGCGAATTTTTCGCTGCTACACGCACCGCGTGAAAAACTGTCTATGCATTTTGGGGCCATTGCGCAGGCGTTGCGGGTTGGCGGGCATTTACATGTGGGGATGAAGACTGGAAAAGGTAATCGACGCGACAGGTTGGAGCGGCTTTATACCTTTGTCGAGGAGGTCGAGTTGACCAATCTTTTGCGGGATGCAGGTTTTGATGTTGTAACCACCAGAACCGGCAGCGACATCGGGTTGGCGGGCACAAATGACCCATGGGTCATCATGCTGGCTCGTAAGAACTGATGGCCGATTTATATGCCTACACGGACGGGGCCTGTAGCGGCAACCCCGGCCCCGGTGGTTGGGGTGCGGTGTTGATCGCACGCGACGGCGATTCGGTTGTGAAAGAACGCGACCTTAAAGGTGGCGAGGCGCATACCACCAACAATCGTATGGAGCTTTTGGCCGCGATCAATGCGCTGGAAACGTTGTCTGGACCATCGACCTTGACTGTTGTGACCGACAGTTCCTACGTCAAAGACGGGATAACCAAGTGGATTTATGGCTGGAAGGCCAAGGGCTGGAAAAAGAAGGGTGGCGAGATCAAGAATATTGATCTTTGGCAACGGCTTGACGCTGCGCGGGACCGCCATGATGTGACATGGGAATGGGTCAAGGGGCACGCGGGGCACCCCGAAAACGAACGCGCCGATGAATTGGCGCGGGCGGGAATGGCACCGTTTAAGAGGTGAGTTTTGCGCCTGCGGCGGGCAGTTGCGCAAAAGTTAGGTATTTAGGAACCAAAGAAAATCAGATGGGCTGCGTTGGCGGTGTCCAGCCTTGCAAGACATCACGCGCGGAGGCGGTTTTTTTGCCCGCGCGTTGCAGGGTGTGGATGCGAACCGCACCGTTGCCTGTGCCGATAAAGAGATCCCCATCCGTTGATTTGATCTGACCAGCAGGCAGGTTTGTGTCTGCGGCGCCGGCTTTGAGAAACTTGATCCGCTCGGGCCCAACTTGCGACCAAGCCCCTGGAAAGGGCGAAAGGGCGTTAATTTGGTTGACGATATCGGCTGTGGCTTTGGACCAATCGACGCGCGATTCAGATTTGTCGATCTTGGCGGCGTAGGTAACGCCGGTATCCGGTTGCGGGGTTGGTAATAGGAACGGCAGCGCGCCCAGCGCATCAGTGATTGCGTCTGCGCCAAGTGCAGACAGTCTGTCGTGGAGTTCGCCCGTCGTTTCCCCAATTTCGATCGCAACCTCACGGCGCAACAAAACCACGCCCGTATCGAGGCCAGCATCCATCTGCATGATGCACACACCTGTTTGCGTATCCCCCGACATGATCGCGCGGTGGATTGGCGCGGCGCCGCGCCAACGTGGAAGCAGCGACGCATGGATATTAAGGCACCCCATCGCGGGTGCGTCCAACACGGCCTGCGGTAGGATTAGACCATAGGCAACGACAACAGCGATATCGGCATTCAGCGCAGCAAAACTCGCCTGTGTGTCGCAGTCTTTCAGCGATACCGGGGTGCGCACATTCAGCCCAAGGGTTTCGGCGCGCGCTTGTACTGGGCTGAGGCGATCTTTTTTGCCGCGTCCGGCGGGTCTGGGGGGTTGGGAATAGACAGCGCATATATCGTGCCCTGCTTCCAAGAGCGCGTTCAAAATAGGCACCGAAAAATCGGGGGTCCCCATAAAAATAATACGCATCTCTTACCCCTTCATTACAGGTGGAAAACCTGTTTTCATCACTTTGGCCAGAAAACTCTCCCCGAAGGGCTGCTTGGCAACAGATTCACCCGTTCAATTTGCGGGCCTTTTTCAGCAGCATATCGCGTTTGGTGCGGCTCAGGCGGTCGAAATACATCTTCCCATCCAAATGATCGATCTGGTGCTGCACACTGGTCGCCCAGAGGCCGACAAAATCTTGGCGGTCATACATGCCTGCTTCATTCATGAACCGGACCGTCACGGCACGGGGCCGTTCGAGCGATGCGGACATGCCAACTAGATTGGGTGAGGCTTCTTCGTGCAAGCGCAGTTCGTGTGACGCGTGCAGAATGATCGGGTTGGCCATACGGATCGCCTGACCGCGTTTGTCAGACGCATCTACCACGGCCAATCGCAGGGACACGCCCAATTGCGGTGCCGCAAGGCCGACGCCGGGCATGGCGTCCATCGCGTCGATCATTTCATCCCACAGGGCGCAGATGTCGTCCGTGATCTCAGGTACCTCGGCGGCGGGTGTTCGCAGAATTTTTGCGGGCCACGGGATGAACTGTCTACGGGGCATAGGCGACTTCCAATTCAGCGCGGACCTCGGGGGATTGATGGTCGAAAATCACGGTGCCATTTAAATGGTCAAGTTCATGCTGGATACAACGGGCGAGGATGCCGTCAAAGGGTGCGGTCTCAAGCCCACCGTCGCGGTTGGCCCAACGCAGTTGGACGGCTTCGGGACGGGCGACAGGCATCGGTGTGTCGGGGATGGAAAGGCATTGCTCGTCCATAAACACTGTGTCGCCAGCGGTTTCGGTGATCTGCGGGTTAATGAACGCACGCGGATCGCGGATACCGTCTTTCCACGTCACGTCAACGACGAAGACCCGTTTCGTGACACCAATCTGCGGGGCAGCAAGAACGCGACCTTTGGCGTGATACATGGTGTCAAATAAGTCTTCGATCAGTCCGTCGAGGTCAGGATCGTTTAGGGACGCAGGCGCGCAGGTTTGTGTCAGGACTGCGTGCGGCCACAGGCGGATATCACGCGTTACCACGGGCGATCTCACGTTTCAGTTTTTGCATTTTGCGGGTAATCATCTGACGTCTAAGCGGCTTGAGATAGTCGATGAACAGCTTGCCGTTCAAATGGTCAATTTCATGCTGCACGCAGGTCGCCCAGAGGTCGGAAAATTCTTCCTGTTGCGTCTTACCATCCAAATTCATCCATTCGACTTTGACCACTGCGGGGCGTTCCACCTCTGCGTATTGATCGGGGATGGACAGGCAGCCTTCGTCGTAGATGTTTGTGTCGCTCGACGCGAAAATGACGCGCGGATTGATCAACACCATTGGCTGCGGCGTTTCCATGTCGTCCTTGATGCAATCCATCACCAGCATCCGCTGCATGATGCCAAGCTGCGGCGCGGCAAGACCTATGCCCGGCGCATTGTACATGGTTTCGAGCATGTCGTCAGCCAAAGCGTGCAAGGTCTTATCGACCGTTGCCACGGGGTCAGCCACGGATTTAAGCCGCGGGTCGGGGTGGAGCAGGATTGAGCGTAAAGTCATGCGGTTCATTTAGTCGCGAAGCCCACAAAGCGCAACGGGGTGGACTTTGATCTTGCGCTTGGATTGGCGTCCATTAGTTTTCGTCAAAATCAAAAGGATCTAGCCTGATGCAATTCGACTTTGAGACCCCAAAAAACATCACCACCGGACGCAGCACAAAATGGGAAAATATGGGCGCGCTGTTGGGGCGGCCCGCAGATGGCGACATGATTCCCATGTGGATTGCGCAAATGGATTTCCAGCCTGCGCCATTTTTGCAGACGGCCACCCAGTCTTTGATGGATTGTGGCGAGTATGGATATTTCGACTATGACGAGTTCGCTGAACGAGTTGCATGGTGGTATCAGAACCGACACGGCTGGCGGCCCGATCCTGCCCATGTTTTTGCCACCCATGGAATCGGCAACGCAGTTGGCCTGACGTTGCAGTCGCTGACCGAACCGGGTGACGGGATCATCATTTTCAGCCCTGTCTACCATGAATTCGCCAATAAGATTCGCCGCAATGGTCGCGTCATGGTCGAATCTGCACTGGTGATTGATGACGGCGGACTGTTCCGCATGGACCTTGCGACACTTGAGGCGCAGCTGACGGGTACTGAAAAGGCGGTGTTGTTTTGCAGCCCGCATAACCCCGCTGGCCGCGTTTGGGAACCGGCCGAGATACAGGCCCTGTCAGCCTTCTGCACCCGCAACGATCTGCTGCTGCTGTCAGACGAAATCCACATGGATCTGACGTTTGCCGGTCATAAACACACGCCGACTGCGCTGAACGCACCGGATGCGCTGCAACACCTTGTGGTGATGTCGGCGGCGTCCAAAACCTTTGATATTGCAGGACTGCGGACCGGTTATGTTATCATCCCCGACGCGACTTTGCGCGACCGTTTTGCGGCGTTGTATGCGGCGATGGATATTCAGCCGAACCGCTTGGGCGCAGATTTGACCTGTGCAGCCTATACACCCGAAGGTGCGGCATGGGTTGATGCTTTGATGCAGGTGCTGGACGGCAACAGGCAGGCGTTGTGCGACGGGATGAACGCGATCCCTGGCGTTACGGCGATGCCGATGCAATCCACGTTTCTGGCTTGGGTCGATTTTAGTGACACCGGAATGTCGGACGCCGAAATTCGCAAACGTCTCCACAACACAGCCCACGTTTTGCCCACACCGGGCGGCGGTCTTGGTCTTGGGGGTGCCTTGCACCACCGCTTCAATATTGGCGCACCACGCGCCATGATCGACGACGCTGTCGCACGGATGCGCTATGCCTTTAGCGATTTGCAGTAACTAGCGGCCCAGTAAGGCGATCGGCGCATTTTCCAACCGTTCAAAGTCGAGCGGTGCACCGTCGCCTGCTGCAGTGTTGCGTTTGAATTCGTAGACCATCTGTTCGCCGTTCTGCGCGGCAGCTACAATCAGACACTGGCTGACGTGGCGACCGCCGTCGTAGATATCGACAAGGCCGCGCAGCTTTGGCGCGTCTTCAATATCAAGCGCGAAGCCCGTGCCCGTCATGCGGTCAATCCGGTAGCTTTCGCCATTCGCCTCAACCCGCAGTCGGGCCTTCTTTGCAGCGGCTTTCGATTGCGCTGCGTGCAGTTCGTCGCGGATCGATTGCGGCAGTGATTCAAGCATTGGTAACTCCATTCCCAAAGCCACAGGATGGCCGATAATATGTTTCGGTCAAGTTAACCTTTTATGACAATCATGGCTTCACACCCAGGCTTTAGCTTTCGGCCTTAAAACATGGGGTTTGGCTGCATCATAAAGTGCGGAGTCCGGAAAACCGTTGTCGTTTGCCAACGCTGGTCCAAGGAGAATCAGTGCCGTTCTGGTGATTTTGGCATCCCGGACTTTGGCGCGAATATCAGACAGCGTTCCACGGATGATCTGTTCGTCCGGCCACCCGACACGGTAGATCACGGCGACGGGGCAATCGGCCCCGTAGTGCGGGATCAACTGACGTTCAATTTCGCGCAAGGCCCGGATCCCAAGGTGGATCGCAAGCGTCGTTCCGGTACGCCCAAAATTGTCCAGCGTTTCGCCAGCTGGCATGCCAGTGGATTTCATCGACATGCGGGTCAGCACGATGGATTGCGCGACTTCTGGTACAGTCAATTCTTGACCTAGGGCGGCGGCAGCGGCGGTGTAGGCAGGCACACCGGGGATAATTTTGTAATCGATCCCATCAGCCTTAAGGCGGCGAATTTGTTCGGCGATGGCCCCGTATAATGACGGATCACCAGAATGAACCCGCGCGACGTCTTGGCCTTTGGCGTGGGCATTGACGATTTCGGCATGCGTTTCGTCAAGGTGCATGGGGGCCGTGTCGATGACGATCGCGTCTTTAGGGGCGTTAGCGACAACGGCCTCTGGCACCAGCGATCCAGCATACAGACAAACGGGGCATTCGGAAATCAAGCGGGCGGCCTTTAGGGTCAGAAGTTCAGGGTCTCCGGGGCCTGCGCCGATGAAATAGACGGTCATTGTGCAGGCTCCTCTGCGGGGTATGGATCGTCGCGTTTGGCCACAAGGTCGCCATCTATTTTGCGGGCATAGCCACGCGGGGTGAACATACGCGGCCCCTCACCCAACTGCGCGAGACGGGAATTGGACGACCCGATGAGAACGACAGTGAGCATGTCGACTTCATCGACCTCAAGTTCATCAAGACGTCGGAAGCGGACCAATTCTGTGGGTCGGCCGAGGTTCGACGCCAGCATGACCGGCGTATCGGCGGGGCGGTGTTGCAGCAGGATGTCGCGGGCTTCGGCCAGCAACGTGCGACGGGTTTTGGAAACGGGGTTGTAAAACGCGATAACAAAATCGCCCTGCGCGGCAGCGTTCAGCCGTCGGATGATATCGGCACGGGGCGTGAGCAGATCGGACAAGCTGATCGTGCAGAAATCGTGACCCAGTGGCGCTCCTGCGCGGGCAGCAGCGCCTTGCAGGGCAGACACGCCGGGAGAGCAGATAATTTCCGCGCGTCGTGCCGCATCGGAAACACCTTCTTCGTTTGACGCGCGATCAAGCAGTTCAAACACAAGCGCGCCCATGGCGTAGATGCCCGCGTCGCCGGAACATACCAGCGCTACGTTTTTGCCAAGCCCTGCCTGTTCGAGGGCGTAGCGGCAGCGCGCTTCTTCGCCGCCCAATGGAAAATCCGAGCGGATCTTGCCAGCCACCAAGGGCCCAAGCAAATCTATATAAAGGCCATACCCGACGAGTTCTTCTGCATCGGCAATGAGGCGGGACACCTCGGGGGTGCGCCATGCGGCCTGACCCGGCCCGATGCCAACGACAGACAGGCGACCACGGGAGCGGCCGCTTAGTGTCGTGATGGGCTCGGGCACGTGAGCGATGGCGCAGGTGGCGGTGGCGGTCTTACATTTTTCGACCATCAAGGTGGCTGCCGACCCCGCGACGGCGAGCGCCGCGCCCTCAGATACGCCGTGGCAGCCGACTTCGGCAAAGACCACATCGGACGGGTTCGCAAGGCGGGGCGATTGTTGTTCGAGTTCAGATGCCGTGAAAACACGCAGTGGGACGCCAAGGCGCGCAGCCGCTTGAAGGATCGCAGGTTCATCTGCCTTAAGGTCGATGGACGCAACGCAGGCGATCGACCCCTGCGCAATGTCGTGATTGTGCAGGGTTTCGTTGACAAGATTCCAAAGCTCTTCAGGATCAGCATTTCGCGCGCAGCCAAGGCCCAGCGCGAATGTTTGCGGATGATAGACGAGGCGCGTTTGTGAGCCGGGTTCATCCGCTTCGGTGACGCACAATTCGATGTCTTTTCCAAAGGGTAGGTCGACGTCGAAAATAGCTGGACCGTTCCATGTGACACCACCGCCTGACAGCAACGTCGCCATGACGGATTTCGCGTCGTCGGGGTTTTGCAGGCGGTAGCCCACGGGCGGTTCATCCAGCGCCACACCCAACGCCACGTCGCCCGCAGTGGTTACGGCTGCGACGCCTTGCAACGCATCAGCAATATCGCGCGCGAGGCGGTTTGCCCCGCGATGCCCGCCCAGCAGCGGCACCACAACTCTACCGTCGTCAGACACCGAAACAACCGGCGGTTCAGTGGTTTTATCCGCCAACAAAGGCGCAACGCCGCGGATTAGAATACCGGACGCGCAGACACCAATAATGGGGATGCCAGCGGCGAACAGATCACGGGTGTGATCTAGCGCATTGGCGAAAAAGGCGTCAGCCTTGCCCACACGGTTTTCGCGGCCATGGACGGGGCAATTCAGCGCCGATGCGATGGCATGTGCGGTGGGTTCGCCGGATTTGGACAGCGCTAGGACAATTGGTTTGCGCCCCTCTGGGGACTCAGAGGGTTTGCGCCCCTTTGGGGACTCAGAGGGTTTGCGCCCCTTTGGGGACTCAGAGGGTTTGCGCCCCTTTGGGGCGACAGAAATTACAGCCACGGATCGGCCCCTTTGGTAAGAAGGATCATTGAAAAATACGGCGCCTTTTCAGGGGCGCCGCGCAACGGTGTGACGACCTGTTCAGGCAGGGTCGCGCGTTCGATATAGGTGGCGTGATCCGTCAGGCCGAGGTCTTCGATCACCGCGCGCAGTTTGGGCAAGTGCCGCCCCACCTTCATGATGGCCACTGCCTCTGCGCCTGCGATGCGCTCACGCAGGGCGGCTTCGTCCATCGGCCCGGGTAAGATCGTAAGGCGTTCGTTTCGCGCGACCAACGGGCGGCCAGCTTCGGCGGCACAGGCGGTGACGGACGTGACGCCCGGGACAACTTTGACAGTGAACTGTGTGTTCAGGCGCGCGTGTAAGTACATGAATGATCCGTAGAAAAACGGATCGCCTTCGCACAGGCAGACCACGTCATCACCCGCAATAAGCGCGTCCGCAATTTGGGCCGCACCTGCATCATAGGCCGCTTGGGCGGGGGCGCGATCCAAGGTCATCGGTACGTCCATGATGATTTCGCGCGCACCTGCGGGGATCAGATCGGCGGCGATAGAGCGCGCGAAACTGGCGGCCCCCGCAAGGGTCGGGTAGGCAATCACGCCCGCGCCCTCGATCAGGCGGGCGGCGCGCAATGTCATAAGATCAGGCGCGCCAGGCCCGACGCCAACGCCGTAGAGGGTTCCGCTCATGCGCCGCTCCTCGCATTCATCTTGGCCAAAATACGCCCCCCGGAGGGCCGGTATACAGCAATATCCGTCATCGTTTAATCAAGCTCCATTGCGTTACGGGCATGGACGGGCGCCATCCGGTGAGGCGGCCAACTGGTTCGGCGCGGTGGGTTTGTATTTTGACGAGGTCGCCGCCGTGGTCGCGGTGCAGGGCGATCAATTCAGCCTCAGATTCCAGAGTGACGGCATTTGCGACCAGCCGACCAAGCGGGCGCAGGGCGGCATATGCGGCATCAAAAGTTTCGCGCGACAGGCCGCCACCGATGAAAACAGCGTCGGGTGCGTCAAGACCATCCAGCGCGTAAGGCACTGTTCCATCTATCAATTCCAGCTTGGGTGCGCCAAGTGCCAGCGCGTTTTGCGCGGCCATGGCCCGGCGATCCGCGCGCGGTTCGATGCCGATGGCGCGGGCATAGCGTGCGGCGCGCATCCATTCGATGGCGACGCTGCCGCTGCCTGTTCCGATATCCCAAAGGAGTGCACCGCGCATGGGCATGAGTTTGGCCAATGTCGCAGCGCGGACTTCTTGTTTGGTCATCGTCCCATCAGACACGAACAGGCTGTCAGCAAGGCCGGGAACGCGGGGCAGCAGGGCGGCGTCAGGGGCTGCGATACAGTCGATACACAGCGTGTTGAACGCTGGAACCGTGTGGGACCAGCCATCTGCCGGGCCGTCAAAGCGTTGTTCATTGGCGCCACCCATTGCCGCCAGCACCGTCATTTTGGAATTTCCAAAACCACGTTCAGTCAAGAATTTAGCGATTTGTGTGGGGGTGTCTGCGCCTGTTGTCAGTACGATAAGTCGTTGATCAGGTTGAATAAACGCGATCATCTGTTCGACGGGGCGGCCATGCACGGTGAGGGTTTCAACATCTGCCAGCGACCAACCCATGCGGGCGGCAGCGAGTTGGAAGGCACTGAGTTGCGGGTGGTAGACAAGTTCATTGGCGGGGATCGCGCGGCCGATGCGGGCACCAACGGAGAACCAGAGCGGGTCCCCGGTCACAAGCACCACAGCGCGTTTGCCTTTGAGGGTTTGTAGCGTTTCAATCATGGCATCAAAAGGGGACGGCCATGCGATGCGAGTGGCCGTTGGGTTGATCGACAGCGTGTGGTGGCGGTCACCACCGATGATGACGTCTGCGGCTTCGACCACGGCGCGGGTGGCGGGGACGAGACCGTCCATGCCGTCTTCGCCGATGCCGACGATGTGGAGCCACGGGGCCTGAACGGGGGCCTGAACGGGGGCGTTAACCATCGGCGATTACCCCGCTGCATGACGTACACACCGCGTACACAATCTGTACACACCCTGTACATACGATTTGCGCTAGCACCATGTTAACGTTCCTTGATTTCGGGCAGGCCAGCAGCGAGGGCGTTGACCGCCGCCGATGCCATGGCAGAGCCACCTTTGCGACCGCGCAGCGCGACAAAATCGATACCACGCGGGTTGGCGGCAAGTTCAGCTTTGGATTCTGCCGCGCCAACAAACCCGACAGGGAAGCCAAGGATCACCGCAGGTTTGGGGAAGCCTTGGTCGATTAATTCGAGCAGGTGGAACAGGGCCGTGGGGGCATTGCCAATGGCGACAATTGCGCCCGCGATATGGGGTTCCCAAAATTCCACGGCGGCGGCGGATCGGGTGTTTTCGATTTTCGCGGCGTGGTCGGGGGTGCGCGGGTCGTTGAGGGTGACGATGACCTGATTATGAGCGGGCAGGTAGCGGCGGATGATGCCCGCGCCGACCATTTCACAATCGCACAGAATCGGCGCGCCAGATTGCATGGCGTGATGGCCCGCAAATGCCACGTCGGCAGAAAATGCCAAGCGGTCGGCGATTTCGACCATGCCACAAGAGTGGATCAGGCGGGTGATGAGGGGGTGCAGTGCCGGTGCGAAACGGTCCAGACGTGCCTCGGCTGCGACAGTCGCGAAGCTGGCGGCGTAAATGGCTGAGGGGTTGGTTTCGTAGGGGCGCATTTCGGGCTTTCGGGGCGGTGCCTTTGGTGTTTGGAGGAGCCTCTGGCGGGGGTATTTAGAAAACAAAGACAATTGAAGAGAAAGAAGTAAGTGCGGGTCTTAGGATTTCGGCTTGCGGGCAGATTCGGGGCCGTGTGGGTGTTTGGCGTGGGGGTAGATTGCGTGGTGATGATCGTGGTCGTGGGTGTGGGCGTGATCATGGCCATGCTTGTGGGCGTGGTCGTGCGCATGATCTTGGACCTGTTGGGCGGCGAGACGGCACATGCCGGTGCAAAATGTGTCACACAGCGCACAGTCGGTGACGTTTGATCCAGGTGCTGATGCGCCTTGGCCTTCGACGTGGTGGTGGTGTGATTCTTGCACAGCACCAACTTCGGATTCGAAACCGAGGACTTGGGTGCGGTATTTGCACAACACGCAAGTCGGCGGTGGGGAGTCGGCGAAAGCTGCGTGATTTTCACGGTCTTCAGCTTTTATCGTTACGGTCTTTCCACTGTCCATCGCGAGGACTTGGGTGCGGTAGGCGCATGTGCCGCAATTGGGCGGCGGGTTTTTTCCGGTCTGTTCGATGATGCGTTCGGCAAATGTTTCCAGAACTTTCGGGTGGTCGCCCAAGTAGCCCGCTTTGACGAATTGAATGTCGGGATGTTGCGCTGCAACTTGGTCCGTAAATCCGTAGATCCGATCAATCAGGATGCCGGAGAACAGGAAATACGGCGCGACGATGATGCGTTTGTAGCCGAGTTTTGCCGCATGGTTGAGGCAGGGTTCGACGAGGGGGAATGTGACGCCGGAGTAGCCAACTTCGTTCCAGCCGAAACCGATACCTTCGTGCAGCATGCGCGCAATTTTGGCGACGTTGCCGTTGGCGTCGGGGTCAGACGCGCCGCGCCCGATAACCACAAGACAGGTGTCGTGCAAATGAACTGGGCCGTGTTTGATGTTGGCGGCGGCGACTGCGTCTTGGATGCGGCCAGCGGCGGCGGAGATCATTTTTGGATCAACGCCGAGTTCGCGGCCGTATGATATTTGCATGCCGTGTTTGGCGGCGTAGGTGTTGAGGACCGTGGGGATGTCGTTTTTCGCGTGCATGGCGGCGAACAACATTCCGGGGACGGCGAGAATGCGGGTGCACCCTGCTTCGCGCAGTTTGTCGAGGCCGTCACGGATCACGGGATTGGCAAATTCGAGGTAGCCGTATTCAGTTTGCCAATCATCAGGCAAGTAGGCAGGCAGTTTGTCGGCAAGGGTGGCAAATTCATCAACGGCAGATTGCGAGCGCGACCCGTGGCCACAGATCATGACGCCTGTTTTTGGATCTGTTTTGATTCTATCGCTCATGCCAATGCTTCCTCTTCGTCGGTGGCGTCGTCATCGGTGACGTCGCTGTCTTGCGTTTTGTCCTTACGCGCAGCGCCCTTTCTAGAACCGAGGGCGGCGATGCCCAGCGCGATTGCGATGGCACCTGCGGCGACCCAGTGGCCATGGCCCGCAACTTCGGCCAGATGACCGACATGCGCCAGTGCGGGATTGGCCGCGAGGATGGTGAATAGAGCAAGTGTAAGCCGCATGCGTCGTCTCCGTGTGTCTATGCCTATAGACCAGAGAACCGCTGACCCGAAACGGGGCGGCTTTGGACGATTTGCGCCTGCGGTCCCCGTTTTGGGTCAACCTAAAGCGCAACAACCTCTCTGGCCCCCGAATAATCAGATGGGGCGTCGTCTGGGGTGTTGGTATCGTGGGCGGGGCGGGGCCGCAATCAGGTATGCGGCGCGCGAGGCGGCGAATCCGACCTGTGCGAATACGCACCATCGCTGCGCTTGGGTCGCGGTTGGTTGATTGGCGCAGTTGCGGTAGCTGAGGGTCAACAGAATTTAGGAGCGAATTATGGGACAGTTAGTAGACGGGCAATGGCACGACGTTTGGTATGATACAAAATCCACAGGCGGCGCGTTCAAGCGTAAGGACGCAACATTTCGCAACTGGATCACCGCAGACGGATCTGCTGGGCCATCAGGTGAGGCCGGGTTTGGGGCGGCTTCGGGGCGGTATCATTTGTATGTGTCTTACGCCTGCCCGTGGGCGCATCGCACGTTGATTTTCCGTAAACTCAAAGGGTTGGAAGACCATATCACAGTGTCGGCGGTGCATCCTGATATGCTGTCGGATGGTTGGACGTTTGAGACGGACGAGCACGGGGCCACGGGCGATGCGCTGTTCGGGCTGCCATTTGCGCGTGATATTTATCTTAAGGCAGACCCGCAGATGTCAGGGCGGGTGACGGTGCCGATATTGTGGGACAAGGAACGCGGCACGATTGTCAGCAATGAAAGTTCCGAGATCATCCGCATGTTCAATTCGGCGTTTGACGCGATCACCGGCAACGCAGACGATTATTGGCCCACAGAGATGCGCGGCGACATCGAAGCGGTGAACGCGCGGATTTATGATACTGTGAATAACGGGGTCTACAAGTCGGGGTTTGCGACGACGCAGGCGGCATATGATGCGGCTGTCGCACCGCTGTTCGAATCGCTCGATTGGCTTGAGGCGCGGTTGGGCGAGGGTCGTTACCTGATGGGCGACAAAATGACCGAGGCAGATTGGCGGCTTTGGACGACGCTGGTGCGGTTCGATAATGTCTACCACCTACATTTCAAATGTAACCGCAAACGCATCCTTGATTGCCCGAACCTGTGGGGGTTCACGCGAGAGTTGTATCAGGTCACAGGCGTGGCCGAGACGGTGAACATGGATCATATCGTGCGGCACTATCATTACAGTCATGAGACGATTAACCCACACCGGATTATTCCGACCAATCCTGATCTGGATTTTATGGAACCACACGGGCGTGCATGAATTGTTGGGACACGATTAAGGGGATTGGGCTTGCAGCCTCGCGGCAATTCCGGTTCAACAATTGGTACCTGAACACGCGAGGCTGACATGACGACTTGGATAACAATTTGCGACACCTGCAAGTGCGCTGGCTGGGAAGTAACCGGCATGGAAAAGACCGACGGTGAGGCATTAGCTGAGCTAATCGAAGCGGCGGCATCGGGTGCGACGGACGTAAAAACCCGCCGCGTGTCGTGCACGATGGGCTGCGATCGGGCCTGCAACATCACGGTGCAGGCCAATGGTAAGATCAACTATTCGCTCGGCACGTTTGAGGCCACGAAGAGTGACGCCCAAGCAATTGTCGAATATGCGGGCAAACATGCAGCAAGTGCGAACGGACAGGTGCCGTATCGTGAATGGCCGCAGGGCGTGAAGGGGCATTTTGTGTCACGTCATCAGCCGCTGCCTGAATGACAGAAAAGCGCGACCATGGCGGTGGGTTAGACGCCGCGATTGCGACCTATGGCGGGACGCGCAGCGACTGGTTGGACCTGAGCACGGGGATCAATCCGCTGCCCTATCCGGTGGGTGATATCGGCACGGATGCATGGACAGCTTTGCCAGATAGCGGCGCGATGCGGCGTTTGTCGAAAGCCGCACGGGCGTTTTGGCACATCCCAGACACGACAGAATTGGTCATCGCGGGCGGTGCGTCAGCATTGATTGCGCAGATGCCAAGTGTGTGGCCCGGATCAGTCGTGACCATCCCAAAGCCGACCTACAACGAACATGCTGCTGCGTTTGAGGCCCAAGGCTGGGTCGTGCAATCGGAAGGCCGCGCCGACGTACAAGTGCTGGTGCATCCCAACAATCCGGACGGGCGGGCCTGGCAAGTTGCGCATCATCCGTGCCCGACCATCATCGACGAAAGTTTCTGTGATGTGATTCCGCAGGACAGCCATGTGGGTCAGGCCGCCGAACTAGACCGCGTGATCCTGAAGAGTTTCGGCAAGTTTTGGGGGTTGGCGGGACTACGATTAGGATTCGCGATCTGCCCCCCCGATGTTGCCAGAAAGCTGCGTGACAGGTTGGGGCCCTGGGCGGTGTCCGGCCCCGCGCTGGAAATCGGCGCGCGGGCGTTGGAGGATGTGGCGTGGGCTGATGCTGCGCGGGAGCGGTTGGCGGCGGATGCCATGCGATTAGATAAAGTCGTTGGGTTGCCCGTTGTAGGCGGGACGGATTTGTTCCGCCTGTATGAGGTCGCGGATGCGGCGGCGGCACAGGATCATCTGGCCACGGCCCATGTCTGGAGCCGGATTTTTCCCTATTCGAAAACGTGGCTGCGGTTGGGTTTTCCGCACCCTGATCGGTGGGGCCAGCTAGAAGCTGCTGTCGACAGTTTGCGCTGATGGCGCTGGTGTTGGCCATGGTGTTGGACGCGATTTTCGGGGAACCGAAGTGGCTTTGGGACCGCATCCCGCATCCCGCCGTTCTGATGGGCCGCGTCGTGGCGAAATTGGACGCCGTGCTGAATAACAAAACGCGAAGGGCCGGTGTTCTGGCTGTGGTGGTGATGGTCAGTGGGGCGTTGGTTGTCGGGCTGGTTATGGCTGCCCTACCGGGTATCTGGGCTGAGGTCATCGTGGGGGCGATGCTGCTCGCGCAGCGGTCTTTGGTGCAGCATGTGCAAAAGGTGGCCGATGCGTTGCGCCTATCGGTGAGCGACGGGCGCGGTGCAGTGGCGATGATCGTGGGGCGCGATGTGCGTGCAATGGATGGGCCTGCGGTCGCGCGCGGGGCGATTGAAAGTGCGGCGGAAAACCTAAGCGATGGGGTGATCGCACCGGTGTTTTGGTTCGCGGTTGCGGGTTTGCCGGGGCTTTTGGCCTATAAGATTGTGAACACCGCTGACAGCATGATTGGCTATCGGACGGAAAAATACGCAGCGTTTGGATGGGCGGCGGCAAAGCTTGATGATGTGCTGAATTGGGTTCCTGCACGGTTCACCGCGTTTTTAATATGGTACGTCGCTGATGGGCGTGCATCGTGGCTCGATATCACGCGCGATGCAGTGCTGCACCGATCCCCGAATGCGGGCTGGCCCGAGGCGGCAATCGCCCCCGCCCTTGGTGTGTCGCTGTCGGGACCGCGCAGCTATGATGGTGTGCGCGAGGATTTCCCATGGGTGAACCCCGAGGGGCGCAAGGATGCGGGACCGAACGATGTGGACGCCGCAATCGGGTTGCTGTGGAAGTCATGGGCAATAGCCGCCGCTGTCGCAGTTGGTGGCGCGGTTGGGATTGCACTGCTGTGAAGGTGCGTTAATCTGTCCGAAACAGAAAGAGGTGCTATGCTAAAATCACTGGCCGTTTCGTTATCCATTATTGCAGCACCCGTCTTTGTTACACCAGTGGCGGCACAAACCTGTGGTGGGAGTTTTGTCGCATTCATGGGCGGGTTGGTCGATGAGGCCGCGCTGAGTGGCATTGACCGCGCAACCGCCGAAGGGTTTTTGGCAGGGGCGCAGCGGGATCAAGCGGTGTTGACTGCGGATCGATCACAGGGGTTCTTTCAGCGTGATTTCATCGACTTTTCGCGGCGCCTAATTTCAAACAACCGGATTGAAAACGGGCGCGCGCAGGCGCAACGGCAAGATGCCATATTTGATCGTATTGAGGCTGAATACGGGATTCCGCGCGGCGTGTTGCTGGCATTCTGGGCGTTCGAGACAGATTTTGGCGCGGTGCAGGGTGATTTCAACACCCGCAACGCACTGGTGACTTTGGCGCATGATTGCCGCCGACCAGAGCTGTTCCGCCCACAGGTTTTTGCCGCGATGGAGTTGTTTGCCCGTGGGGATCTTGACCCCGCAACCACAAAAGGCGCGTGGGCAGGTGAGATTGGCATGGTGCAAATGTTGCCCCGTGACATCATTGAAAACGGGCGTGATGGGGACGGCGATGGGCATGTGTCGTTGAAAACATCTGCGCCTGATGCGTTGTTGTCAGGGGCGTCGGTTTTGTCATCGCTGGGCTGGCAAGCGGGGCAGCCGTGGTTGCAGGAAGTCACGGTTCCAGCTGTGATGGACTGGGCATTGTCGGGAACCGAAACGAAATTATCGACAGGTGACTGGGCAGCAATGGGGGTTTCTGCGCGCACCGGCCGCTTGGCAGATTTGCAGGCGTCGTTGATTTTACCGATGGGCCGCGCGGGTCCAGCGTTCCTCGCCTATCCGAATTTCGATGTGTATTTTGAGTGGAACCAATCGTTCGTTTATGTGCTGACGGCGGCCTATTTCGGGACGCGTTTGCAGGGTGCGCCTGTCTATGATGCGGGCAATCCGGATGCGGGGTTAAGCGGTGAACAGATCCAAGCGTTGCAACGCAAATTGGAAGCGCGCGGACACGATGTCGGCGGGGCGGATGGTATTTTAGGGGCGCGATCACGCATCGCCATTCAAGCGGAACAAACGCGGCTTGGGTTACCTGCGGATGCTTGGCCGACGGCTGCGTTGTTGAACGCGATTTGAGGCCCGACGCGATGTCCGACCCGCCAAACGAATGGGGCGTCTGCACGACCGTAAAGGCGCCACTTGTCCAGATTTTGGCGTTTGTCGCGTGGCATCGCCATATCGGCGCTGCGCATATCTGGGTGCACTTGGATGACGCCGATGAGGTATCGGCCCATGTTATCAACCAGTTGGACGGGGTCACAGCGGTGCTGTGTGATAAAGAATATTGGTCTAAAAAGGGGTTTCGCCCAAAGAAGCAAGAGGCGCGGCAATCACATAATATGCAGCGGATCTATGAATTGGCCCCACTGCCCGTGATCGCCCACTTGGACGTCGACGAATACCTGTACCCCAAGCGCCCAATCGCTGAGATTTTGGCCGATTGGACCGACGACAGCCCCTTTCTGCGTGCCCGCCCTGCCGAGGCATTGCACGATTCGGCACTGCCCGATGATATCTTTACCGCGCGGCAGTTTCGCCTGCCTTTTCCCGACGGGACATCGGATGAACGCAAACATGCGGTACTCGGCGATTATACCCTGATCCTGCGCACAAATATGCTGAGCCATAAGGTTGGTAAAAGCCTGTTTCGCACCGGCATCAAAGGATTTGTGCCGCGGATTCATGTGGGGACAATCGGAATGGATGGACCACGAATACGCCTGCCGTTGCATCCAGATTTGATGGTTCTGCATTTTCACGCGCAGGATCGCGCCGCGTGGCTTGCGGCATTGCCACACCGCGTGACCAACGGGGCGTATCGGTTCAACGAAGTGTTGGCGGCTTTTCTTGACGAGGCGTCAGTCGCTGAGGTTGATGCATTTTACACAACAACACAGACAGCCGACCCCGAATTGATCGCCGCGTTGACGGCTGAAGGGCTGTTGGTTGAGGCTGATTTGGCGCTGAAAGAGAAGGTCGAAGACCTGCCGTTCTAACAAAGTTTAGCTCTAGTTATGCCACCATCGTTGAGGCAGCTTTCAGATCGACAGACACCAGCTGGCTGACGCCCTGTTCACCCATCGTGACGCCATACAAACGATCCATCCGTGACATGGTGACAGCATGGTGCGTGATGATCAGGAAGCGCGTATCAGTGCGGCGGGTCATTTCATCAAGCATGTCACAAAAGCGGGTGACGTTGGCATCATCCAGCGGTGCGTCAACCTCATCCAGCACACAGATCGGCGCAGGATTCGCAAGGAAGACCGCAAAAATAAGCGCCATCGCCGTGAGGGTTTGTTCGCCACCGGACAGCAGGCTCAGCGTGCTGAGTTTTTTGCCGGGGGGCTGGCACATAATCTCAAGTCCGGCGTCAAGCGGGTCATCGGATTCGACCAGAACCAGCTTTGCTTCGCCGCCACCGAACAAGTGTTTGAACAGGGTGCCGAACGATTCATTAACCTGTTCAAACGCGGTCAGCAGGCGTTCGCGGCCTTCTTTGTTCAGGCTCGCGATTCCGCTGCGCAGCGCGCGGATTGCATCGTCAAGGTCGGTCTTTTCGCGCGCCAGAAAATCGTGTTCCGTCTGTACTTCCTTGGCGTCTTCTTCGGCGCGCAGGTTCACAGCGCCCAGCGCATCGCGTTGGCGTTTCAAACGATTGACGTCGTTTTCAATCGCATCGGATGCCGGCATCTTGTCGGGATCAACGTCAAGCTGTTCGAGCAGGTTTTGCGGTGTCGCGTTCAACGCTTCATGAATGCGGGTCGCAGCGTAGTCTACGGTTTCTTTGGCGGCATCGGCACGGGCTTCTGATCTTGCGCGGGCTTCGCGGGCTTCTGACGCAGCGCGTTCGGCGTCGCGTTCGGCCATGGTTGCTTCGCGCAGGTTGGTTTCTGACAGGGCCAGCGTATCGGCGGCGTCTTTGCGCCGGTCGTCTGCTTCACCGATTGCATCGGCGAGTTCATCGCGTTTGGCGGCGATTTCATCGGGCGCAGTCATCGCTTCTTTCAGTTCATCTTGCGACGTTTCCTTGCGGTCTTGCAGCTCATCTGATCGTTTGTTCGCCGTCTCAAGGCGGTGTTTCCAGCCGCTGACTTCTTTGGTGATTTCTTGGCTGCGTTTGGTGCGGGCCTCGCCTGTCCGGCGGACCTCATCATAGCCAGACCGCTTTGACATCATCGTGATACGCGCCGCCTCGACGGTCATTTTGATGTCCTCGACGTGGCCGCGTGCCTCACTCAGATTGCCCAATCCCTTGAGTGTACCTTCGGCTTCGCTCAACGCACTTTGGGCCGACATCGCTTCTTCCTCATGGCGGGCCACAGCAAGACCGCTGGATTCCAGTTTTCCGTCCGCCAGAGTACGGTCCGCCTCAGCACGCGACAGCGCGCGGTTAGCATCGCCAACGGCCCCATCAGCGGCGCGGCGGGCATCGCGCGCGGCTTGATCGGCCTGCGCCAATTGCGCCAGACGTGTCGTGAGCATTTCGTGCGCTTGGCGCATGCCATCCGCCTTGGACGTCGCATCGTGCAGGTCTTTTTTCAGCCCTTCCAAGCGGTTAAGCTGTTGTAAGCGCAGCGCTGCTGCCGACGGCGCATCCTCAGCAGCGGCGCGAAACCCGTCCCAACGCCACAAATCACCCTCAATACTGACAAGCCGTTGACCGGGTGCGAGATCCTTTTGCAAGCGCGCGCCGTTGCTGGCATCAACGAGGCCCACCTGCCCCATTCGCCGCACAAGGACGTTGGGGACAGAGACATAGTTGGCCAGAGATTTAACGCCTTCGGGGAGGAGTTGCGGTTTCGCATAACCCGCAAGCGCCACCCAGCCGGACCCCATATCGGGCGTGACGGCAGGGGCTTTGAGGTCATCAGAAAGGGCCGCGCCAAGGGCCTTTTCGTAGCCGGAATCGACGCGCAACTGGTCAATGATTTGGGACCCTTCGGAGCTGTCGCGGTCCACGAGTTTGGCCAATGCGCCAGCTTCAGCGCGCAGGGCGTTTGCCTCACCTTCCGATTCTGATCGCAGGGCACGCGCGTCGGCCTCACGGTTTTGCGTATCGGCACGGGCGGCTTCGGCTTCGGCTAGGATGTCTTCGGCTTTATCAGCGGTTGCGCGTGCAACTAATTCGCTGGTTTTTGCCGCCTCAAAATCCTGCGCAGCTTTCGCGAGGGCCGCCGTGGCATCGGCGCGTGCAGCGATGGCACGCTGGGCTTCCGCCTCATTTTTCGCAAGCGTCTTTCGGTAATCATCAATGAGGCGTTGCGCGGATTGGTGACGCGCAGCCAGACGCGCCACGTCTTCTGTCATCTCCCCTAAAGTGGCTTCGCGATCCGCGAGGATTTGCGCCCCATCAGTGGACGCCACACGTGCATCTTCGAGACGGGCATCGTGCCCCGCACCCGCTTTGGCGATCTCATCGGCTTCCCATTCCAAACGGGCGATGGTTTCGCCTGCGTCTTTGTTCAAGCCAGCTTCGCGGTCCATATCTAGGGCAAGCTGTTCAATCCGGTTGGTGAGGACATCAATCGTCTGTTTGGCGCGGGCTTCTTGGTCGGCAAGCGTGTCACGCTGTACGTGAAGGCGTTGCAGGACGGCGGCGGCGATGGCTTCTTCTTCGCGCAAGGCAGGGAGGGCGTCTTCGGATGCTTGGCGGACTTTGGCAGACTGACGTGCGGCGGTTTCAGACGCCGCAGCGTCCGTGGTGCGGGTGCGCAATTGATCAGCTGCGGTAACACGGGCCTCATCCGCCTCTTTCCAGCGACGGTACAAAAGCAGGCCTTCGGATTGGCGCAACTCATCACCAATGGCGCGGTAGCGCGCGGCCTGACGTGCTTGACGTGCGAGCGCGGCGAGTTGCGTCGCCAGTTGTTCAATCACATCGTCCACACGGGCGAGGTTTTGTTCAGAGCCCTTGAGTTTCAATTCCGCTTCGTGGCGGCGTTGGTAGAGGCCGGAGATACCTGCTGCTTCTTCAAGGATACGACGGCGGGCTTTGGGTTTGGAATTGATCAGTTCGGCAATCTGACCTTGGCGCACCAGCGCGGGCGAATGGGCACCAGTGGACGCGTCGGCAAACAACATCTGTACATCGCGGGCGCGCACGTCTTTGACTCCAACCTTATAGGCGGACCCCACATCGCGGGTAATCCGGCGCACAATTTCAAGGTTATCTGCATCGTTGAACGCAGCAGGTGCAAGCCGTTCGGCATTATCAATCACCAACGAAACTTCTGCAAAATTGCGCGCTGGACGGGTCGCAGCACCCGCAAAAATTACGTCTTCCATGCCGCCGCCGCGCATGGCGGTGGGGCGGTTTTCGCCCATGACCCAACGCAACGCTTCGAGCAGATTTGATTTACCACACCCGTTCGGACCGACCACGCCTGTCAGCCCATCCTGAATGATCAGGTCGGTCGGGTCCACAAAGCTTTTGAAGCCATTAAGACGAAGGCGGGAAAACCGCATGTGCGCTGCTCGCGTTGATTCTGTAGATGTATTGTCGCCGCCTGTGCGCCGACGAGTCAACGCAGTCCTACCGGATATGCCCGGAACAAGCGGGTTATCCACAATATATTGCGGCTTTTCGCCTGTCTTAGTTTCAAAAATATCGCCGCTTCGGCGGATTTAGCCTATTTCAAATTTCACCTTTGAGGTTCCAGCAGAAAGCCAAGGCACGTCGGTTACGGCCTAAACACGCCGGAAACAGCCTTGACCGACCACGTCACAAGCCCCACAACAACAGGGCATGGTTCTATTTCTGTCCGGCCAAGCTGGACAGGGGATCAAATGGGAATGTGGTGCAGGCCGATCCATATAGGAGGCCAAATGCCACAGCCGCCCCCGCGACTGTAAGCGGTGAGTGTTCGTCCAATCCACTGGGAAACCGGGAAGGGGGCGAAGCGCACATTGACCCGCGAGCCAGGAGACCTGCCATGCGTATTGAAACCGACCCGTCGGGGATGACGGGACATAGGAGACGACACATGACGACAACAACACAAACCCGCGCAGATCTTTCATTGATGCCAATCGCATTCGCCACCCTTGCTGGCCTGATGTTGTTGTTCGCGTCTGGCTATGCACAAGCGTCCGTGCTGCATGGTGCAGCCCACGACCAGCGCCACGCCATGGCATTTCCCTGCCACTAAGCGTTAATACATAAAATTATGTCGGCTAAATTGCTGACCAGCGCTGTGTTCGCTGGCGTTGTTGCAGGGTTGATTGCCGCCCTGTTGCAATTTTATTTCGTTATTCCGACGCTGCTCGAAGGGGAGTTTTTCGAGTCCGGCGAGCGGATTCATTTTGTCACTGATGGATCGCCCCAAAGCGAACGCGGATCGCCCGGATTAGGGGGCGACTTTGGCCGCCATGCTATGACAGTCGGATTTAATATCGTGACCTATATTGGTTTCGGATTCTTGTTGCTGGCCGCAATGGCTATGACCGAGATGAAGGGCTTTACGACCATCACGGCCCGTAGCGGTATCATCTGGGGGCTGGGCGGGTTTATCGCCATTCAGTTGGCCCCTGCCATGGGGTTACCACCAGTTTTGCCCGGCACGATTGGCGCTGAAGTTGAAGCGCGTCAGGCGTGGTGGCTTGGCACCCTTATTGCGTCAGGTTTGGGGGTGTGGATGATCGCGTTTTTGCGTGGTCCTATCGCGCTGGTGGGTGTTGTTTTACTGGCCGCGCCGCAGTTTATTGGCGCGCCGCAGCTGGACACCTATTGGGGTGTGGCACCGCCAGAATTGTCTGCACAATTTGTGTCGTATAGTTTGGGCACGGCTGCTGTCGGTTGGACCTGTCTGGGTTTCTTCGCGGCATGGTTCTGGACCCGCGACAATGCCTAAGCCGGAATGCGCCCAACAAGGCAAAAGCGTAGGTTCCCCGCAGGCCGCGCATCCATGATTTGCCCGTCTGGGCTGGCGGCATACAGTTTGGCAAAAGCTTCGATGTCTTCGGGTGCATCGGGGTCAACGCCGGTAAAAAGATAGGCGGCTTTCCCCGTCGCGCGTACCGCTAGGCTGATCGGCTTGTCGCACACGTTCATGCAGTCGGTGGTTTCGACGGCAACGCGCCCGATCAGGGCTTTCGCCAAATCCGCACCGCCCGAACAGCCGGTGCATACGATGAAACGGTCGCCCTTTTCAGTAAAAGTGTCGGCCATCTGACTTTCCTTTCGGCCCCATCCGGGCCACACATTGGAACCACTTTATAAGGATACAATCCATGGCTGCCAAGATTCCTGCCACTGTTGTTACTGGTTTTCTCGGCGCGGGTAAAACCACGCTTATCCGGCACATGCTGGAAAACGCCAACGGCAAGCGCATCGCGCTGATCATCAACGAGTTTGGGGATCTGGGCGTTGATGGCGACATTCTGAAAGGCTGCGGCATTGAAACATGCAGCGAAGACGACGTCGTTGAATTGTCTAACGGATGTATCTGCTGCACGGTGGCGGACGAATTTATCCCGACGATGGAAATGCTGTTGGGCCGCGATAACCCGCCCGATCATATTGTGATTGAAACGTCTGGACTAGCGCTGCCGCAGCCGCTGGTGCGCGCGTTCAACTGGCCCGGGATTTCGACCCGTGTGACGGTAGATGGCGTGATTACAGTGGTGGACGGCAAGGCTGTGTCTGACGGACAATTCGCGCATAATGTCGCCGCCGTGGATGCCCAGCGCAAGCAGGATGAGAATTTGAACCACGAAACGCCGCTGTCCGAATTGTTTGAAGATCAGATTGCCTGCGCGGATATGATTGTCGTCAACAAGGCGGATTTGCTGGCGACCGGTGAAGCGGATCATCTGCGCGCTGTGCTGAAATCCGAAGCCCGCAAGGGTGTTCAGGTTGTGACCGCGACGATGGGCGCGTTGCCGGTTGAAATATTGCTCGGTCAGGGTGTCGGTGCTGAGGGCGATCTGGACGCGCGCCATGAGGTGCATCACCACCATGATGACCATCATGACGACCACCACGGGGATCATGAAGCTGGGCGCGAACACGCGCACGGCCATGACGAGTTTGAGAGCTTTGTGGTTGAATTGGGCGAAATCGAGGATGCCATTGCGTTCGCAGAAAGGGTCGCCGATGTGATCCGTGCCCATGATATTTTGCGCCTCAAGGGGTTTGCGGCGATCAGCGGCAAACCGATGCGTCTGACGTTGCAGGCTGTTGGGCCGCGCGTGGACACGTATTTCGACCGACCGTTTGGCACTGCCCCGCGCATGACGCGGCTGGTTGTCATCGGTCAGGCGGGCCTGAAACAGGCGGAGATCGAAGCCGCCTTAAAAGCCGGATAAGCCTATGATTGCGGTTGAGGCAGGCGATCCGTTTGACCCCCAAGCCCGCGCATTGCTTGAGGCGAGCCATGCGCTGATGCAAAGCCTGTTTCCGGCTGAGGAGAACTATTTTCTCAGCCTTGAGGCTTTGTGCGCGGACGACATTCATTTCTTCACCGCACGGCGCGGTGATGTGATTGTCGGCGTTGGCGCTGTGGCGGATCACGGTACGTACGGCGAACTGAAATCGATGTTTGTTGAAAAAGCGTCACGTGGCCAAGGGGTGATCGACGCGATCATGCGCCAGATCGAAGACCACGCGCGCGGCTTGGGACTGGCGATGTTGCGTTTGGAAACCGGATCGCTTCTGCACGCGGCACACAATGTTTATGCGCGCCACGGGTTCACAATTTGTGGCCCGTTTGGCGACTACCAAGACGCGGAATTCTCAATCTTTATGGAAAAAGCGCTGTGAAATTACTCTTTCGTCTTCTCAGCGTTGGCCTTCATCTTGGCAAGAAGCTCTTCCTTGGTCGGGCGCCTGTTGGACGGGTTTTTGCCGCCGAAGGCGTTGTGTTCTTCGTGGCGCGGCTGACCTTTCGGGCCTTTGGGCGCGCCGGAGGCTTTATAATCCATACTTATTCTCCTGTTTGTAAAGGCTTTAGCTGATGCATTTGTTGGCGGCAACTCCGGGTGCGATTGATGACGGTAAAGAACCCGTTGATCTGGGGCAAACGCCTGCGGATATAGTGGTTATTTCTGCGGCCGATACGGAATTGGCGGCGCTGTCTGCGGCGCGCGGTGAAATGGCTGAGCCACCGACCCTACGGCTGGCCAGCATGATGCACCTGATACATCCAATGTCGGTAGATTTGCATCTGGACACCTGCGCGACCAAGTCACGGTTGGTGATCGTGCGATGTTTGGGCGGCGTTGGATATTGGAAATATGGAGTTGAACAATACGCCGCGCGGCTTCGGGCTGCGGGCGTGCCTTTGGCGCTGCTGCCCGGTGACGACAAGCTAGACGAAGAATTGCGCGCGCTGTCCACGGTGGCGGATGCCGATTACAACGCACTTTGGTCCTATCTGGTCGAAGGCGGTCCCGAAAATTCGACGAATTTCTTGGCCTTTGCAAAGGCCATGTTGGATGGTGGCGACGCGCCGGAATCTGCGCGGCCATTGCTGAAGGCCGGCGTGTACTGGCCCGGTGCGGGCATTTCTGAACTAGTTACGGCGCGGCGGGATTGGACGGATGGGGCCCCTGTTGTTCCGATTATTTTCTATCGTGCCTTGGTGCAGGGTGCAGGGCTGAACCCGATCAACCGGCTTGTTAAATCGCTCCTGCGCGTGGGGATGAATCCACTGCCCGTCTTTGTGGCGTCCCTGAAAGATCCACTGTCGCAAGCAACGTTGGAACACCTGTTCACTGACGCGCCACCCGCCGTGATCCTGAATTGCACAAGCTTTGCGGTTGGATCGCCCCATTCCGGCGACAACGCGACGCTGAACCCATTGGCGGCGCCTTTCACCAATTGTGCCCCAGTGTTTCAGGTGGTTTTGGCGGGTTCGTCAGAAGACGCTTGGTCTGAGGGTTTGGCGGGCTTGTCCGCGCGCGACATCGCGATGAATGTGGCGCTGCCCGAGGTCGATGGCCGCGTGTTGTCGCGTGCCATCAGTTTCAAAGGTGAGGCCTATTTCGATACGGCGACCGAATGCCCTATCGCCACGTACCGCGCCGTCGGCGACCGCGTGACGTTTGTCGCGGACCTTGCGGCGAAGTGGGCCAAGCTGCGCGGCGTACCGGAGGCAGATAAGAAGGTCGCTTTGGTGTTGGCCAACTATCCCAACAAGGACGGGAGGCTGGCCAATGGTGTAGGTCTGGATACGCCCGCCGCAACGGTCCATGTTTTGGGGCTGCTGGCTGCGCAGGGCTACGACACCAAGGCCCCTGCCGACGCGCAGGCACTGATGGACGCGATGATGGCGGGGCCAACGAACTGGCTGACGGATCGGGCAGATCGGGCGGGTGGAGAGGTTCTGCCGCTTGCGGTCTACAAACAGCATTTCGATATGCTTCCTTACACCGTCAGACAACAAATAACGGACCGTTGGGGCGCGCCTGAGAACGATCCTTTTTTACGGACCGACGGATTTGCGTTATCGATCAATCGCTACGGCAAGGCCGTCGTCGCGCTGCAGCCGGCGCGCGGGTATAATATTGACCCCACAGATACCTATCATTCGCCTGATTTGGTGCCGCCGCACAACTATCTGGCGTTCTATTTCTGGCTGCGTCACTACTGGGGGGCGGATGCGATTGTGCATATGGGCAAGCACGGAAATCTGGAATGGTTACCAGGCAAAGCCACCGCGTTGAGCGAGACCTGTTGGCCCGAGGTCGTGTTGGGAACCACACCGCACATCTATCCGTTTATTGTCAACGACCCCGGTGAAGGCACGCAGGCGAAACGCCGAGCGGCGGCCGTGATTATTGACCACCTGACACCACCACTGACACGGGCCGAGAGCTATGGGCCACTGCGCGATCTGGAAGCTTTGGTTGACGAATACTACGAGGCGGCGGGCGTTGATCCGCGTCGGATAGACCTGCTGCGGCGTGAGATTTTGTCATTGTCGGAGGTGACAGGTCTTGGACAGGATGCGGGTTTTGCAGGCGATGAAGACGGCGATCTGGCGAAACTGGATGCGTATTTATGTGAGCTGAAAGAGGCGCAAATTCGCGATGGGCTGCATGTGTTCGGGCAATCACCCGTTGGCACGTTGGAGCGTGATTTGGCGATTGCGCTGGCGCGGGTGCCGCGCGGTGACGGGACTGGACATGATGCATCTTTGTTGCGTGCGCTGGCGGTTGATTTGGGGTTGGGGTTTGACCCGCTGGATTGTGACATGGCGGCATCAGCAGCCGAAAAGCCCCACGTTTTGACACCCGTGAGCGAGGATACATGGCGCACCCTTGGCGATACAGTCGAGCGGTTGGAGCTGTTTTCGCAGGATATCCTTGACGGCAAACGCGAAGCCGCTGGCCCGAGATCGCAAGAGGTCGTTGTGGAAATTATGCAGACTATTTTGCCTGTTGTGCGCAGGTGCGGCCCGCGCGAAGGGGCGGGGCTTCTCAGCGCGCTTGCGGGACATTTTATTGCCCCAGCGCCATCCGGCGCGCCGACCCGCGGACGTTTGGATGTGCTGCCAACCGGTGGGAATTTCTATTCCGTCGATGCCCGCGCCGTACCAACGCCGACGGCATGGAAACTGGGTTGGAAATCCGCGAATCTGCTGATTGAAAAGCACCTTCAGGATCACGGTGACTGGCCGCGCGCGATGCTGATCACCGCGTGGGGCACAGCGAATATGCGCACCGGTGGCGATGATATTGCGCAAGCGATGGCATTGATGGGCGTGAAACCTAAATGGGACGCCGCGAACCGCCGTGTCACTGGGTTTGAAGTTCTGCCAGAGGGCGTTTTGGGGCGACCGCGCGTCGATGTCACCTTGCGGATCAGCGGATTTTTTCGTGACGCATTCCCGCAGTTGATCGCGCTGTTTGATAGCGCAGCGAAGGCTGTTCAGGCCCTGGACGAGAGTGCAGATCAGAACCCCGCCGCAGCACGGACCAAAGCGGGTGAAGCGACGGCACGGGTTTATGGATCAAAGCCCGGTGCCTATGGCGCGGGCCTGCAGGCGATGATTGATGAAAAGCTGTGGGGCAATCGCGACGATCTTGCAGATGCCTACCTCGAATGGGGCGGATACGCCTACGCCGCGGGCGCTGAAGGCGTGCGGGATCGCATCGGATTTGAGGCGCGTTTGGGTCAGGTCGACGCGATTGTGCAGAACCAAGACAACCGCGAGCATGATGTCTTGGACAGCGACGATTATTATCAGTTTGAGGGTGGCGCGGCGGCAGCGGTTGCCAGTCTTCAAGGGCGCGACAGACCAATTTATCACAACGACCATTCGCGCCCCGAACGCCCGGTTATTCGCACGTTGGAAGATGAGATCGGGCGCGTGGTCCGGTCGCGCGTGGTGAACCCGAAATGGATCGCGGGCGTCAAACGGCACGGCTATAAAGGTGCGTTCGAGATGGCGGCAACTGTGGATTACTTGTTCGCGTTTGCGGCAACTACGGGTGCTGTGCGCAACCACCATTTCGACCTCGTCGAAGAGGCGTATCTAGCAGATGACGATACGCGCGAATTCATCGCAGAGCACAACGCCCCTGCCCTGCGTGAAATGGCGCAGCGGTTGCAAGAAGCGATGGATCGCGGCCTTTGGGTTCCTAAAAGCAATTCGGCGCGGGCCCGAATCGGTAATCTAATCGGGGGTCTTTTGGACTGACCGCTGACCCGATGAAATCCGCTTTTACGCCGCACTTTTGGATCATACGCAGGCGTTCTTCCCACACGAACATTATCATCGGGCGGAGCGGCTGCATTAGGCAGCGCCAAGCGATGAATTACCCAAGAATGAAGGCACGATTTCTAAATTTAAAGGCGAAGGAGACGGTCCGCCACAAACTTGACGCCGCGTTTTCCACGCCGTCAGGTCTTTAAGAAATATACTCGTGAACAAAATACAGACCACCCCCTTCTGCAGCCAAAAATTCCAGCTGGTTCTTCAATAGTTAACGGTAGAATAATATTAATCCAGTCATTTTTAAATATGAATTTTTGGTGGTTCCTTTTTTAGCAAATTGATTGTAGCTGGCTGCTGTCACTTTAATGCAATCTCAAATAGGTTGCTAGAGGGAAGAAATAGGATAACTCATTATGAAACTAATTAAATTTTCAGTATTTGCTGTGCTGGCCGCAACTTCTTAGGCTCAAGATTGAAGTGCGACACCTGCCGCTGAGAGCGGCATAGGATGTTGCTATGGAAAGCCACTACAAACGCCTGAACGCCGAGGAACGAGGCGTAATCTTTGCAGAACATCAACGTGGCTCGAGCCTGCGTGAGATTGGCCGCCTTCTGGGGAGGCATCATGGCACCATCGGGCATGAATTGAAGCGGGGCGGCGCGTCCGATAGCTACGACCCCCAAGAGGCGCGGCGTGCTCATGATATGGCACAACGGCGCTCTGGTCGGCGGCGGAAGCTGGCCCCTGGTGCCCCGTTTTATGATTGGGTGCGCAACCGTCTGATCTATTGGTGCTGGTCGCCAGAGCAGATCGCAGCCAGATTACGGCTCATGCATCCAGATGATCTCAGTCAGCGCATTTGCCACGAAGCGATCTATGCTGCGATCTACGCTCAGCCACGTGGCGGATTGAAGGCGCTGATGATTGAGGCGCTGCGGCGGGCCAAACCAAAACGCGGTGCTCAAAGCACCAGCTTAGCGGGCTCCGCTATGGTGCCGGAAACGTTGCGTATTATCCATCGTCCCGAAGACATCGAGGCACGTCTGGTTCCTGGCCACTGGGAAGGAGACTTGATTAAGGGGGCTTTCAATCGCTCAGCGATAGGTACGGTGGTGGAACGCAAGACGCGCTGGGGAAAGGGGAAGCACACCCCTCATTGGATTTGTGCAACAAAGCCTCGTGGAGGTATTCACGCCGAGCAAAGAAGCGGAATTCTTCGACCTATTAACGCGCGCAATGCGAGAATTCGACTGACGTTGCTCCGCTCCTTCTGACATCAGCGTTGTCCGAATTTGAGTTCGAAACGGATCCTGCGAACCACCAGAATTGATTTGGACTACAGAGCTTAGCTTGCTGTGAATGCTGGCAACGTGATCGTCGAGCTTTGTGAGCAGTTGCTATTTTTACATGCAAAAATCCTACGTTGTTCCCGCGAGATGAACCAGATTGCCAAGCGTGAGAAACTCGTTGGACCGCTTCAAACCATTCCGGGTGTCGGGCCGATGCCGAAGTGATCGCCGCCACTGTCGCCGGAATGCCCGACAGCCTCGGCGGCATCCGCATGGCGATCTACGTCGCCGAACTTGCGCGCACCGGGCTGACGCCCGACTGGTTGCCCGGCGTCGTGCCACGCCGCGTGCCGGTGGAGACCATGCGGCGTAAATGACGAATTCCTCCTCGCCACAACCGCCCAAAACCGCCGCAAACTAGCCAAGATCCTTCCTGCACCGCAGCAAATGCGCAAAGCGTGATAGGAAAAGCGCTCACGGCCTGTTCGACGCCCAACTTTCTGCACCAGCAACACCGTGTTTTTCGACAAAATCGGCGGCAAGCATGCGTAATTGGGCAGCCTTTCGCTTTTGGGCCGAGCTCCCACTAAGATCACAGCATAGCTGTGAACAAGGGAGATAGATAATGGAATACTATGCTGGATTAGATGTGTCATTGCGATCCTGTGCACTTTGCATTGTTGATGGCAAAGGAACGGTGCTGTTCGAGCGAGAGCTGCCTTGTGAGGTCGGTGATATCGCTGAATGCCTTTTGGAATTTCCACATCCGATTGAACGTGTTGGCTTTGAGGCTGGATCGATGAGTCAGCATCTTTTCTTTGGCCTGACCGGTGAAGGTTTTGATGTTGTCTGCATGGAGGCACGCCAAGTGAGTGCTGCTCTGTCAGCGATGAGGAATAAGACCGACAAAACAGATGCACGAGGTATCGCGCAAATATTACGCACAGGCTGGTTTAGTCCCGTCCATATGAAAAGTCGTGAGGCTCATGGCCTACGCGCGTTGCTCAGCACGCGTAAGACGCTCCTAAAGAAGACGATTGATCTAGCCAATGAAGTGCGTGGATTACTGAAGGTTTTTGGAGTCCGCCTCCCAAAACTGTGAAGCATGGTAGCTTCGACAGCGTTGTACGGCCCATGATCGAGATCGATGATGTTCTGGCACATGCTCTCGTGCCATTGCTCGATGCGAGGGCCGTTTTGTATCAACATTATTTGGAACTAGATCGGCGCGTTAAGAGGGCAGCCAGTCAAGATGATGTCTGCATGAAATTGATGACTATTCCTGGCGTCGGCCCTATCGCTGCGTTGAGCTTTAAATCGGCGGTTGATGATCCAACCCGTTTTAAACGATCCCGCACCGTTGGCGCATATTTTGGGCTTACACCGCGAAGATATCAGTCAGGAGAGCATGACAATCCAGGGCGGATATCCAAGTCTGGGGATCGAGACGTGCGGGCCGTTCTATATGCAGCTGCCAATGCGCTGCTTATGCGAACGATGGCAAGCTCCCAGATTAAATCTTGCGCTGCCCGGCAGGCGATGCCTGCATCGCTGAGAGGGGGCATGCGATTGATGCGCACCAAAGGACGTCGCCGCGCCGTCGTTGCTGTCGCACGTAAGTTGGCCGTCCTAATGCACCGCTGTTGGATCGATGGCTCAGAATTCCGTCAGGACCAAGTGGGAGGCATGGCATGAACTAAAACGCCAACCCACAATCCTAACGGGGTCGTCCCTCACCGGACGAGGTTCGTGCCCTCTCGGGCATGTAAACATGCCCTGCCTGGTAATAGAAGAAGCCGAAAAGGTCTGCTGCGCATCTTGAAGCGCGCCGGAAAGCGGGGCTCTCAGAGGTGGTCCCAGTAATTCGACCAGTTTGCGGCCAACTTAAGGTGGATCAGGGTTTCATTTAGGCTGCTGATCTCATTGGTTCTATTTTTCTGTCATAGGCTTCATCTGGGGTCAATATTCCGTGCGTGGAATGTGGCCGTTCTGCGTTGTAGTACGCAATCCATTTTTCAATCCCGGCGCGTGTTTCTGAACCGGTTTCAAATGCATTGAGATAGATGCATTCATATTTCAGGGAGCGCCAAAGTCGTTCGATCATCCGGTTGTCCGTTGCCCGGCAGTGGTTTGCTCGCAAACCATGAGAGGGGGGCCAGCGACCTTTACCGTCCATGCACTGCCCGGCAGCGCATGTTTACATGCGTGAGAGGGGATATCCTTACGTCCGCATCCTTCAGTGCATTTATCCATTCAAAGCCAGTGAACTGACTGCCCTGATCCGTTGCCCGGCAGGGTTATGCGCAGCATGATCCCGAGAGGGGCTGTTCATTATCGCTGGTTTCCCATATTTTGCGATGGCCTCTTTCAGGGCTTCAACGCAAAAGTCAGCCTCCCACTGCCCGGCAGTGGTTTGCAAAGCAAACCGTGAGAGGGATGCTGTTTGACAAACGCCAACTGATAACTTTACGGCTGAACCAGTCCACTCCTCTCGGCGTTTGCTACGCAAAAGCCTGCCGGGCAAAGGATCGCGACCAGATACAGAAATCCGCGCCGCCTCGCTGCCCGGCAGTTGATTGCAAAGCAATCAATGAGAGGGGGAATGTAGGTAATATCAACGCACCAGACCTGATTTGGCCGATCAATCGTCAGCCCCCGAAGCAGGTAAGGATAAATCTTATGCTGGGGGTGTTTCTTGCTCGTGTTTGGCGTCTGATAAATAGGAACCAATCGCATCAGGCGGCGAACGCGATGGCGACCCCATGTGTGACCATGACGCTGCATGTGTCGTGCCATTCACTGCCCGGCAGTGCATACGGAGTATGCATGAGAGGGTGCCGAGATCCATACCATGGCGTTTCCAAGAACTGCTTGTCGATCAATTCCATGAACCGCAGGTTCTCAGCACTCTCGCCTTTTGGAGCGTAATACAGATTTGAACGTGCCAGCGACAGCATCTGGCATTGCCGCCGCACGCTGACCTTCGGATGGTTTCTTTCAATGCACATCTGCCTGCGATCCTTGCTCAACGATCCCAGGCGCGTTTCAAAAAATCGCGCTCCACCACCAACTGACCAATCGTGGAATGAAGTTTGTCTATCGCGGCGTCATCGACCTGCGCTGGATCACCGCCTCGTTTAGAAAACCCCGCAGCCATATTCTTAATCGCGGCGCGCTTCCAAGTCCCAATCTGCGTAGCCTCTCAGTGTTTGCAAGCAAACACCTGCCGGTAATAGATGCACGCCGTATTTTTTCGATAACTCCGCCATTGTCATTTCTTCGCAGATCGCTTCAAGCGCAACCTTGGCCTTGAAATCCCCCTCTCATCGTTTGCGAGCAAACAACTGCCGAGCAGTGGGACGAATGGTTCTTTCGTTTCGTCATTTTGGATCATCTCTTTCACAAGTTGATCCACCTTAACTACTGGCCCGAATTCCCGCGACCACCTCTCTAGCCCCCCTCTCACACATGCAAGCATGTGTGAGAGGGCAGTGGATGACGCGTCAATCGGGCCAATGGCGAGGAAAATCATTCATTCAGGGCGGCCGGAAAGTAGTGCGGGACGCACTCTATATGCCTGCCCTTGTGGCGATGCGGCACAACCCCGATCTCAAGACCAAATACCAAGCCATGATTAAAGCTGGAAAGCCACCAAAAGTCGCCCTTACGGCGCTCATGCGAAAGCTCATTGAACTCGCCAACACCCTCATCAAAGCAAATCGAAATTGGGTGGAAAAGGGGGCTTGATCAAGACGGATACTCTACATCGCCGCCGCGCCAAGCGGGTCCGACATCGGCGTCCGCGTCGTCGAGGAGGTCAAATGCCCAATGAACAAAGACGCGCTTGAACGCCTTCGTCTTGGTCAAACCGATGGCCCGGCTGTCCTGCGTGTATTGAAGGGTCAGCACCGTCCGCCCGCAACAGGGTAAGCGTTCGGTGTCCCCAGCCTAACAGCCCTTTTGGAGGTGCGTTAGTGTCCACTATTGATAGTGGATACTTAGGGGCACTCTATGGCGGTGACGCAGAAGAAGCGGCGATGGTCTGACGAAGAGAAGCGTTCGATTTGTTTTCAGGCGATGGTGGCAGGTGTGTCGGTGGCGCAGGTTGCGCGTCGGTATGCGATGAATGCCAATCTGATATTTAAATGGCTGCGGGGTGAACGTTATGCGCTGGAACCGGATGCCGCCGCTCAAGATGCTGAACCGATATTTCTGCCGGTCGAGGTTGAGGCGGCGAACAGCCCAGTTACGGCTTTGGCACGGGTTCCAGCAGGGCGGATCGAGATCGAACTTCACGGCGGGTGCCGCGTATCGGCCGAGGGTGGTTTTGATGTTGATGTGCTGGCGCGATTGCTGAAGGGATTGTCAACATGAGCCCTGTGCCGAGCAATACGCGGGTCTGGCTGGCGCTAAGAGTGACGGATATGCGGCGGGGTTTCAATACCTTGACTGAGATGTCGTGATCCCATCTCTACGCACCTACGGATATAGTCTTTCTTATTATTAGAAGCGGTGTCATACTGGTCCTGTGTCGATTGGCTGTCCCAATTTCAGGAAGCTGCCAACCACGATCTAACCAGGCCGACATGTTTTCGGCCCTAGGAAGCAGGGCATACTATGAC
This sequence comes from Octadecabacter antarcticus 307, assembly GCF_000155675.2. Taxonomy (GTDB): domain Bacteria; phylum Pseudomonadota; class Alphaproteobacteria; order Rhodobacterales; family Rhodobacteraceae; genus Octadecabacter; species Octadecabacter antarcticus. The sequence continues at coordinate 255,363 of NC_020911.1, read as the reverse complement.
AACCGAACTTATTTATCTCACTTTGACGGCAATATTGACCGGAGTCCTTTGGATACCTGCTGTAATTGGCCAGGTGCAATCCCGTGGGACGCTCAAGCCTGAGGACTACGTAACACTGCCAAATAGCCCGTTAGCGGATTGGGCTGTTCGCGCCAATCGCGCCCATGTCAATGCCGTCGAGAACTTGGGTGCTTTTGCCGCAGTAGTCATCGTGGCTCATCTCGCTGGTGTTTCAACTGGCCTAACAGCCGCAGCCGCAGCAGTGTACTTTTTTGCAAGGCTGATTCACGCCGTGGTTTTTATTTCCGGGTTCAAACACTTCATGGCCCGTACTTTGCTCTTCACAATATCCTGGTTGGCTTTTCTGGTGATTGCGATCGAGGTTCTGCGACACAGCTTATGACTTCAAAACCGCGACTTAAATGGAAGTGTACGATCTCCGTTCAGTGATAGTCGAAATATGATCGTCAACGGTTCTGTCGCAAATTTTTCGGCAGGCTGACGAACAGTCTTCTTTGGACACAATTATGCTGCGAGGGCTGCGAACTGCTTGAATGCCGGGATGCCTGTTTGGGCTAGTTGGCCCTTGCGGATCATATGCGCAGTTTCGATCCCAGCCAATGTTGCTGCAGCAGAATGGAACGCTTTGAAGCCCAGCATTGGCCGTGTGATCCGCTTGATGAATCGATGATCCTGCTCCACAATATTGTTGAGATATTTAGATTGAAAGATACTGATAATCTGACCAGCTCCCGTGAATTTAAGGATGACATTGAGGCTTTGCAGGCCAGCCAAATTGGCACCACTCTTGTCGATCGCAATACGATCTGGAACACCGTTAGTGCCAACGGCGCGCTTGAAGAACCTTCGAGCGGCGCCGGTGTCACGACGCTTTGACAACATAAAATCAAGAGTTTCCCCTTCGCGATCAACAGCGCGGTAAAGATAGGTCCACTCACCACGAACCTTGATATACGTTTCATCCATTCGCCAAGAGACGGCTGTCGGTTTCTTTCTGGCCTGCGCGTTTGCAGCAATCAATGGTGAGAATTTCACCACCCACCGGTTCAGAGTGGCATGATCGATTTCAACGCCGCGTTCGGCCATGATTTCCTTTAAATCACGATACGAGACGCCATAACGTACGTAGAAAAATACAGCGTACAGGATCACGCTTTTGGGGAAGTGGTTCCCTTTGAAATCAATTTTCACAGTCAGTAGCTCACCCTCAAGAACAAAGGCCCGCACCTAACACAATCCAGCAGTCTCACCCAAACGCAAAAACTTTGCGACAGAACCCGCGGACTTGTGAAGATGCAGCTATTGCTCACGCAGCATTTCTTCGCAGTTAAAGCAGCCGTTCAACGCCACCGATCCAGGTGGGTTTCAATTCGGCGTTTCGCGGCGTCTTAGCGATGCATGCTTGCTTTCAGAGGGTGAAAAGCTGAGGCCGCTCGCCTAGTCACACGGTCGCCAGGGCTCTCGTGCTGGCACCATTTGACGTTTGAACGCCAAAAGACCAACGCACAAAGAGCATGGCTTCGCCCGTAATATCATGGACGTTCAAGGTGTGCGCTAAATCACCGAGGGGGCAGTTCAGGACGATTTGTCCCTTTCGCTGGGCTTTTGCGACGACCTGAACGTCAAATGGAACATCGGGATGACACGTTTCAAGGTGTGCGACGATCTGGGGGGCTGCGCCAACAGCCATATAGAGCGCGACACAGGTACCCGGTTTGATGTCCTTAATGGGGTCGGGCACCGTAAATCCGTCTTGGCGGTGCCCTGTGGTCAGCACAAGTGTGTCGATGTTGCCTCTTTCCGTGAGGCTTTGGCCAATACTCGCCACCGCCGCACAGGCCGCCGTAACACCGGGGACAATTTCAAACGGGATATCGCTGGCTTTGAGGGCATCGGTTTCCTCAGTGCTGCGTCCGAACACACCGGGGTCACCGCACTTCAGGCGCACCACCCTTTGCCCACGCTTGGCAGCAGCGACAAGCGTTTGAGTGATCTTTTCTTGTGGCCAACTATGACACCCCGGGGCTTTGCCCACATAAATGCGTTCGGCGTCGCGGCGTGCCAGTTCCAGAATTTCGGGATCAAGAAGGCGATCATAATAAATGACATCTGCTTCTTGCAGGCGCTGAACGCCGCGCAGGGTGATCAAATCCTTGGCACCGGGGCCCGCACCCACAAGGCTAACGCTGCCGCCCTTTGTGGCCCCAAATTCACCCGTCTCGATGGCCGTTTTTATCAGCTTGGACGCTTCGCGTTCGGCCCCGCAGGTGAACAATTGGCGCGGTGTGTCATTGAACACCCAACGCCACAAATCCCGCCGCGCGCGGGGTCCAAGACGGGCCGCAGCCGCCCCGCGCATACGACCCGCAAGGGCCGCAAGATCGCCAAGGCGAGGTTCAAGTGCCTCTTCCAATTTGGTCTTGATTTGGCGTGCCAGCACGGGGGCTGTGCCTTCGGTGCCAATGGCCACAACCACAGGGTCACGATCCACAATTGACGGCGTGATGGCGTCACACAGCTGGGGCTGGTCCACCACATTGACGGTCGCGCCGCCCGCTTTTGCCAACGCATGCAGCGCCATGTCGATACCGGGGCACCCCGAAGCGATGAACACCAGTGCGGTATCTGAAAAAGTGTCCGGCGTAATGGGGCCAGTTTGATATGTAATCCGCCCCTCAACCGCGAGGCCCGACAATTCAGGGTCGAGCGCTGGTGCCCAGATTTCGACCATCGCTTCGGTCTTGAGGATCAGCCGTGTTTTTTGCGCAGCTTGTTCACCGCCACCAACAATGACAACTCGGCGACCCGCCATTTGCAGGAACATGGGAAAGGTTTTCATGCGGACAGGCTTTCTGTGTGATGACGCGAGGCCCAAAGACCCCGCGCCAATTGGTGTGCTTCATCAGGTGTCGGGGCCGCCCTAAGCGTCCAAAGCGCCAGCGCAGCCGTTCCGGTGATCGTGGCAATCGCAAACGGATCACGCACGCGGCCGTGCCAAAGATCAGATAGATTAATCGTTTCACCGGCTTCGTGCAGCTTGCGGGTGTCTTGTAGAATATGCGCTGCGGTTTCCTGAATAAGCGCACCATCCCGCAACCCGAAAACCACAGTTTCCTTGGACGGGTGGCGCTCAAACTCACCACCACCGCCTTTGATAATGCTTAGATCCTTTTGCCCCAAAAGTGCGGTGGCCTGCGCCTGAAGGCTGCGGTATGACGGATGAAATACGCCTTGAACTGTGGCGCGGGCACCGGACGGGTTCCACATCCGCAGCACCGTGTTGAAACACGACCGCAATCCGAAGGTATCGCGTAGGTTCAACACCGCAAACGCCTCAGGGCTGAGCGTTTCAAGGGGTGAATAACTCACATTCGGCCCCGCAAGGTCAATCGCTTCGCGCACGGACGCGGTGGCTGATTGATGCGAATTCCAACCGTGCATCGACACAGCGTACCCCGCCTGACCAACAAGCCGCGCGGCGAGCAAAAACAACGGCGCACCACGACTGCGTCCTGCGGCATAGGACGGCCAATCAAGGTCTGCTTTCGGCAATGTCCCCGCCGCATGGGCGCGCAAGGCGGCGGTGAACCCCGCAATCTCATCCGCTGTTTCCCCGCGCAGACGCATGACCATTAATAACGCGCCAACCGCCTCGGGCGCGGCGTCCCCCGTCAGGATCATCGCCATCGCCTCTTGCGCCTCATCCATCGTCATCGCCCGTGCACGTCCCTTACCGCGCGCAACGATCTGAACAAACGGCGCGAGAGTCATTCTGCCGCCATCGGGAGCTGAGCCTGCGCCAAGAGGGCGGTCAATTCAGGCTTACAGGATCCACAGTTGGTGCCTGCACAGGTTGCCTCGCCCAAAGCGGCGACACTGTGCGCGCCATTCGCAACGGCGGCCAGCAGAGTATTTCGGCCCACGTTGAAACACGCACAAACGGTTGCGCCCACGTCTGGCCGATCAGAGGGGCTGCGCCCAGCCAATGCGGTAAGCGGCGGTGTGTCCGTGCCGATCATGTCAATGATCGCTGTGCGCGACACGACAACAGGGGTCGGCGCGGCAAAAAACAGCGCTGTGATTTGGCCGTTCTGCGTTATGGCGATGCGGATGCTTCCAATGGTCGGGTCTGTTTGGATTGATGCATCGCCCCCCGTTTGGCCACACAACTGTCGTGCCTCGCTTTCCCAATCGACAGGCATTTTGCCACCCGCCAGTTCCACCTGCCAGCCGGTTTGCGTCGGCGCGATAGCGGCGAAGGGTGTTTGGGGGGCAGGTTCATTGATGCACGCCAGAAAACCGTACCACTTCGCCCTGTAAACCTGTGCTGTCACGGTGCAAGATTTCAACGCAGGCTGGCCTGAAAACGGATCCGTCAGCGGTGCTGTGACGCTGTTAACGATCCCCGCAGTTGTGCGCTGTCGTGTCCAATGCATCGGCGCAAAAAGCTGTCCTTGCGCTACACGGGGCGTAATCAAGGCCCGCAAAAGCGTGCGTCCATAGATACTTTCCACTGCGATTAAAGAACCGGGCGCGGCCCCCAAATCGGTTGCGTCCACTGGGTTAACCTCAACATATGGTTCGGCGAGATGGGCACCTAGTCGCGGAGACTTACCCGTCCGCGTCATCGTGTGCCACTGGTCGCGGTTGCGCCCTGTGTTGAGTGTGAATCGTGGTTTTGACAGTATCGGCGCGGTAACCGCGATCATCCGCGCTTTGCCGTCGGGATGATAAAAACGACCGTCCACAAAAAACCGATGATCATTTCGCGGCCATTGTGTCGGAATCAGACCGGCATAATCAGCATCAGCAAAAATGCTTAAATCCAGATCACGCGCGATGTGCGACGCCGCCGTATCCAGCGCCACGTATTCCGCAAAAATATCAGCAGGTTTTTGATAATCAAAGGCCTCCGAAAACCCCATGCGCGCCGCCACGTCGCTGAGGATCTCCCAATCGGGCCGCGCACTTCCGGGGGCCGGCAAGAATGCCCGTTGACGCGAAATACGGCGTTCGGAGTTGGTGACGGTTCCGTCCTTTTCGCCCCACCCAGTGGCCGGCAAAAGAACATGAGCAAGATCGTTGGTATCTGTCTTTTCCATGATGTCGGACGTGACGACAAACTGAACCTTGGCGATGGCAGCTGCGACTCTGTCAGAATCGGGCAAAGACACAGCAGGATTGGTCGATATCACCCACAGCGCCTTGATTTGCCCGTTCGCACAGGCCTCAAACAGATCGACCGCCTTCAGGCCCGGTTTTGTGCAAATGGTCGGGCTGTCCCAGAAATCCTGCACCACCTGTCGATGGTCAGCATTGTCTAATTCAAGATGATTGGCCAGCATATTGGCCAGCCCCCCGACTTCGCGCCCGCCCATCGCATTGGGTTGACCGGTGACAGAAAATGGCCCGGCCCCCGCGCGCCCGATGCGGCCCGTCGCCAAATGACAATTCAGGATGGCGTTGACCTTGTCGGTGCCACAGCTGGATTGGTTCACCCCTTGGGAATAGATTGTCACGACCTTTTCGGTCTGCGCCCAAAGCGTGAAAAACGCGTTCAGTTCGTGGGGTGTCAGGCCCGTATCGGCTGTATTTGATGCACGCGCTGCGGAGATTGCCTCTGCCACGCCATTGACGTGGTTTCCCGTGAATGTCGCATCAAGTTTTCCACCATCTACCAGATGCGCAAGCAGCCCGTTGAACAGCGCAATATCGCCGTCAGGTGCGATTTGCAGATGCGTGTCTGCAAGGTCTGTTGTGGCTGTGCGACGCGGGTCGATGTTGACGATGCGCATGTCTGGCCGCGCGTCTTTCGCCGCCGCAATTCGCTGATACAACACTGGATGGCACCACGCCAGGTTGGAGCCGACCAGCACAATCAGGTCGGCCTGTTCCAAATCTGCATAGGTACCCGGAACCGTATCAGTCCCAAAAGCGCGTTTGTGCCCCGCGACAGACGACGCCATGCAAAGGCGCGAATTTGTGTCGATATTAGCAGCCCCGATGAACCCTTTCATCAGCTTATTGGCGACGTAGTAGTCCTCCGTCAGCAACTGGCCCGACGCATAAAACGCTACGCTTTCGGGCCCGTGTTCAGCAATCGCAGCACTGAATTTCTGCGCGACCAGATCAAGGGCTGTGTCCCAATCGGTATCCGCACCGTTGACTTTCGGGTGCAACAACCGCCCCTCAAGATCAATCGTTTCTCCCAATGCCGCACCCTTGGAACACAGCCGCCCAAAGTTTGCCGGATGATCGGGATCGCCTTTGATGGTCCCATCCACCCCCGCCAGCACCCCGCAGCCCACGCCGCAATAGGGGCATGTTGTGCGGGTCAGGCTCATGCTGCCACCCGTGCTTTCAAAAACGCGCGGTCCAACAGAATACGCCCACTTTCGACCCGTGCGGGATAGCTCACCACGCGACCCTCATCCGCGCCTTGCGCCTCACCGGTTTCAAGTGAAATGACCCAGTTGTGCAGCGGACAAGTTACTGATTTTCCGTGTACAATACCTTCGGCCAACGGCCCTGCTTTGTGCGGGCAGGCATTATCCAGTGCGAAAACCTCGTCCTCGGCCGTCCGAAACACCGCAACGCAGCCAAATGCCGTCTTGATCATTCGCGCACCGCGCTGAGGCACGTTTTCAAGCGGTGCTATATCGATCCAATCGCTCATTCCGCGGCCTCCAACGACAAGTTCGCCAACGGTCGATACCGATCCGCCTTCGTCTGGACGTGATCGGCCCAGGGATCTTTGCGGTAAATGGATTGGCTCAGCTCGAACCGCTCAACCAAGGCCGGCCCTTCGGTTTCAACACGTTCCTTGATCCAATCAAGACCCACCTTGCCCATCCATTTATAAATCCGGTCAAGGTATTTGGCGTTCTCACGATACAGCTGCGTCACCGCCTTGATCACTTCAATCGCCTCCTCTTCAGTCGCGACCTGAACCATCAATTCGGTTTCGCGCACATCCATGCCAGCGGCCCCGCCAATGCTGACCTGATATCCGCTGTCGACGCAGATCACGCCGATATCCTTGCACGTCGCCTCAGCGCAATTGCGCGGGCAACCAGAAACGCCGAGCTTTAATTTATGCGGCGTCCATGACCCCCAAAGTTCTTTTTCCAGCTTGATCCCGAGACCCGTGCTGTCCTGCGTGCCAAAGCGGCAATGATCCGTGCCAACGCAGGTTTTCACCGTGCGCAACCCCTTTGAATAGGCATGTCCAGACACCATGCCAGCCGCGTTTAGATCGGCCCAGATATCTGGTAAATCTTCGCCCTTCACACCCAGCAGATCAATGCGCTGCCCGCCGGTGACCTTGACCGTGGGTACCGCGTATTTGTCGGCGGCGTCCGCAATCGCGCGCAACTCATCAGGCGTTGTAATCCCGCCCCACATGCGCGGAACGACACTGAACGTTCCGTCTTTCTGGATGTTGGCGTGTTTGCGTTCGTTGATGAACCGCGACTGCGGGTCGTCTTGGTATTCCAGCGGCCAATCGGCCAGCAGGTAGAAATTCAACGCAGGACGACACACATGGCACCCGCACGATGTCTTCCAGCCGCATTCCTGCCAGACGGCAGGCATGGATATCAAACGCTGTGATTTGATCATGCGCCGCACATCTTCGTGGGTCATTGCGGTGCACCCACAAACTGCCGCAACCGCAGGGATCACAAATTCATCGCCCAGCGTCACCGCCAACACCTGTTCGACCAGTCCCGTGCAAGTCCCGCAGGACCCGGATGCCTTGGTGGTTAACCGCACGGCGCCCAGATCAGTGGCACCCGCTGCGATCGCATCTTCGATTTGTCCTTTGCAGATTCCGTTGCAGCCACAGATCTCCGCGTCACGCGGTAAGGCTGCAACAGCTGCTAAAGGGTCCAGGGGGGTCCCCCCTTGATAGGCGGGGCCAAAGATCAGCGTATCGCGCATGTCAGAGATGTCGAGCTTGTCGCGGATCAGGCCGAAGAACCAGTTGCTGTCGGCGGTATCGCCATACATCACGGCACCTTTGACGACGTTGTTCTCAATCACCAAACGGCGATAGACACCACGAGCCGGATCGCGAAAAACAATGTCCTCGCGGCCTTCACCATCCGCGAAATCACCGGCACTGAACAGATCACAGCCCGTGACCTTCAATTTTGTCGACAGCTCCTTTTGCACAAACTGGGCCTGCTGCCCCATCAACGTCTGTGCAGCCACCTTCGCTTGATCATAAAGGGGTGCAACAAGGCCAAAGATCGCCCCGTCATGTTCAACGCATTCCCCAACGGCCAATACATTAGCGTCAGACGTGACCATCTGGTCATCCACATGGATGCCTTTGCCCACCGCCAGCCCCGCGTCCTGAGCGAGTTTGACGTTGGGCCGGATGCCCACGGCCATGACCAACAGATCGCACGCCAATTCGGTGCCATCGTCCAACAGTAACGCTTTGACGTGACCATCCTTACCCAAAATTTCCTTCGAATTTGCGGTGCATTTCACGGTGATGCCTTTGTCCACCAACGCCTTGCGCAACAGATATCCCGCCGCTTCGTCCAACTGGCGTTCCATCAGATGGCCCATGATGTGCACCACGGTCACATCCACACCACGCGCGGCCATACCTGCGGCGGCTTCTAGCCCCAGCAGTCCACCACCGATCACAACGCATTTATGCGCTGGCCCAAGGTCCATCATCCGCTGCGTGTCTTCCAGATCGCGGTAGGCAATCACGCCCTCAAGATCGTGACCGGGCAGCGGGATCATGAACGGATTGGACCCTGTGCCAAAGACCAGCTTGTCGTAGGCAAGAACCTCGCCCGTATCGGTCGTGACCGTCTGGTTTTCGCGGTCAATATTTTGTACAAAACAGCCGAAACGGGTTTTTATTTTGTACAATTTGTACCATTCGTCATCGTGGGTGACGATTTCGTTGTACGTCTTGTCGCCAGATAAAACGGGCGACAGCATGATTCGGTTGTAGTTTCCGCGCGCCTCGCCGTTGATCAACGTGATGTAGTAATCCGCCTCTGCCTCGACCAGCGTTTCAAGCATTCGGCCCGTGGCCATGCCTGCACCGATGACGATCAATTTCTGTGTCATACCGATTACTCCGCTGCGATGGATTTGGGTTTAGGTGTCGCGCCATGTTCATATTCTTCAAGAAAATCAAGAACCTCTTGGCGGTAGGCGTAATAATCAGGATGTTCCAACAGCGCCTTGCGCGTTCGGGGGCGGGGCAGTTTCACATACGTGATTTTGCCGATCGTCGCCTGCGGTCCGTTCGTCATCATCACCACGCGGTCCCCCAGCAGGATCGCCTCATCGACGTCATGGGTGACACAGATTGCGGTCACTTTGGTGCGCGACCAGACCTCCATCAGGACTTCCTGAAGCTCCCAGCGGGTCAGACTGTCGAGCATTCCAAATGGTTCATCCAACAACAGAAGTTTAGGTGACAAAGCAAAAGCACGAGCGATTCCAACACGTTGCTTCATTCCATTCTACAGGCTCGCGGCGCCTTTGTTCATGCTGTCAGCAAGGCCAACCCGTTCAAGGTAGTATTCCACGACGTCCTGACGTTCCGCCTGTGATGCACGCGGATATACTTTGTCCACGCCAATCGCGACGTTCTCCTTGGCCGTCAGCCATGGGAACAGGTTGGGCGATTGAAACACAACGGCGCGTTCAGGATCCGCTCCTTCTACGTTCCAACCATCGAGCCGGATCGCCCCGTTGGAAATCGGGTTCAGACCCGCAGCCATCGTCAGCACCGTGGATTTGCCACAGCCCGAATGCCCGATGAGCGAGATAAACTCGCCTTTGTTGATCTTGAGGTCGAACCCCTCAACCACAGTCAACGGGCCCTTTGGCGTCGGATAAACCTTGTCGAGCTGCGAGAAATTCAGGAATTTTTCCTCGATGCCGCCTTCTTGGGCTTTGGCGACGGCGGCAGGCACCCCGTGGATCGGCATCACGTTTGGCAGGGTGCGGGTTTCTTCTACTTTGGCGGCAATTCCAACGTCCATCAGATAGGTCGTGACCTGACTGCGTAACGCCTTGAAGTTCGCATCATTGTTCATCGCGATGCGGTCGCGCGGGCGGGGGATATCGACCTTGAATTCATCACCTAACGTCCCGTCGGGGTTTAGCGCGACGATACGGTCGGCCAGAATAATCGCCTCGTCCACGTCATTTGTAATCAACACGCAGGTCTTTTTGTCTTTGTCCCAAATAGCCTCAATCTCATCCGCGAGGTTGGCACGGGTCAGCGCATCAAGCGCGGACAGCGGCTCATCGAGTAACAACATTTCGGGGTCCATCGCCAGCGCGCGGGCCACGTTCACGCGTTGGCGCATCCCTCCTGACAATTCCGCTGGGCGTCGGGTGGCGGCATGGCTCAGGCCCACCATGGCGACGTAGTGATCGACCTTTGCTGCGCGTTCGGCTTTGGACAATTCAGGGAACATCGTATCCACGGCCAGCGCTACGTTGCCGTTCACCGTCAGCCACGGCATCAGCGAATAGCTTTGAAAAATCACACCGCGTTCTCGGCCTGGTTCTGTGATCGACGCGCCCTTGTAGGTAAGGGTGCCTGTGGTGGGCTGTTCCAGCCCCGCCATTAGATTGATCAACGTGGTCTTGCCCGTACCAGAAAACCCGAGGAGGACAACGAATTCTCCCTCCGCAACATCAAGATTGATGTCTTTGAGGACCGCCATTTCGCCATAGCTTTTGGAGACGCCTTTGATTTGTAAAATATCCATGATTTTTCCTTATGCACTATCGCTTCGCTGCTTGAGCGCAGGTCACCGACTGTTCGAGAATGTGAACATGGACTGCAGCGCATACATCACGCGGTCCAACAAGAACCCGATGATGCCGATGGTGAACACGGCGACCATGATGCGGGCCAGCGATTGGGAGGATCCGTTCTGGAATTCATCCCAGACGAATTTGCCAAGACCGGGGTTCTGGGCCAGCATTTCTGCAGCGATCAAAACCATCCAGCCCACACCAAGCGACAGGCGCAATCCGGTAAAGATCAATGGAAGGGCCGAGGGCAGAACCAACTTGGTGATCTTGGTGTAGGTGTTCATTTTCAGCACACGGCTGACGCTTACAAGGTCTTTGTCGATGCTGCTGACGCCGAGTGCGGTGTTGATCAGCGTGGGCCAAAGTGAGCACAGGGTCACCGTGATGGCCGACACCAGAAATGATTTTTCGAACCATCCGTCATTGGTCGTGTAAACGGCGGACACGATCATGGTAACGATCGGCAACCACGCCAGTGGGGACACAGGTTTGAAGATCTGGATCAACGGGTTCAACGCGGCATTTGCCGTCACCGAAAGCCCCGCCGCGATGCCGAGCGGGATGGCGATGATTGATGCTATCAGGAACCCGAAAAATACCGTTTTGATCGAGGTCCAGATTTGATCATAATACGTGGGCTTGCCGGTATAGATACGGTCGCGAACAGCGTTGGTATTACCATTGGCAATCGCGTCGGCATTGCGCGCGTCTTGGCGTTCATAAAACGCGGCCTCGCGTTCGCCTTCGCGGATGGAATCTTGGCGCAACTCTCCGACCTGTTCCCAAACCTGCACCGGACCGGGCACCGCACCGAGGGACGTTTGCACCGTCGGTGCAAGTGTCGCCCACATCGTAACAAACACAGCAATCGACAAGATCGGCACACCTAAAAGCCGCCAGACTTCGCCAGCTTGGGCGCGCGGGTTGTCCCCTGCGGCGGCGCGCAGGATCGGTGTAAGCCATGACAGGCCAAACACGCAAAACCATGCGTCAGCTTTGTTAATGCGGACAAAGCGGCGCGCCCGGCGGGCTTCTGCGTCAAGGATGGTGGGGTCAATCGCGGTCATATCGGGTGTCCAACTGCTGCTTTTGGAAAGGGAGTGGCGCGCCCTGCGGTTCTGCAAGGCGCGCCATTTGACTTAGCCTTGAATTTCGCCGTCAATGACAGTCTGGCCGGATTTCAGACCGATCGGCAGGCTGTCGATATAGGCGTTCGGCGCGCGGCCATCGTAGGGAATGGCGTCGATGATATCTTCCGCAGGTGTGGCGGCTTTGAACCCGTCACTGTCCCATGGGAAATCAGCCTCGTTAGCGAGCCCCTCGCCGACCAACAGACGCGCGGCCTCAAGGTAGATATCAGGGCGGTACACATCGGCGGCGGTTTCAAAATACCACTCGTCTGACATGGTTTCGGCGATCTGCCCCCAGCGGCGCATCTGCGTCAGATACCAAATCGCGTCCGAATAGAACGGATAGGTCGCGTTATAGCGAAAGAAGACGTTGAAATCAGGTGCAGGGCGAACGTCGCCTTTTTCGAATTCAAAGAAACCGGTCATGGAATTGGCGATGACTTCGGCGTCCGCACCCACATATTCGGGGCGCGCCAACATCTGCACGGCTTCTTCGCGGTTCGCATTGTCATTTTCATCCAGCCAGATCGTGGCACGGATCAAGGCCTTGGTCAGAGCGATTGTGGTGTTTGGATAGTCTTCGGCGAATTCGGCGGTGATGCCGAACACCTTTTCGGGATTGTTCTTCCACATGTCGTAATCGGTGATCACCGGAACGCCGATGCCCTTGAACACGGCCTGTTGGTTCCACGGTTCACCAACCGCATAGCCAAAGATTGTGCCTGCCTCCATCGTGGACGGCATTTGCGGCGGCGGTGTTACGGACAACAACACATCCGCGCCGATCTGGCCGGAAATATCCTGCTCGCTGTAAAACCCGGGCTCCAGACCGCCAGCGGCGAGCCAGTAGCGGATTTCGTAGTTGTGGTTGGACACAGGGAACACCATGCCCATGTTGAACGGCTCACCACGGTCGAGGTGGTTTTCGACAACAGGTGCTAAAGCGCTTGCGCTAATGGGATGTTGCGGGCGACCATCTTCCATCAGGGGAACGTTTGGCTTCATTTCGTCCCAGATTTCATTGGATACCGTGATCGCGTTTCCGTTCAGACCCATCGAGAACGGCGTGATGATATGCGCTTCGGTGCCGTAGCCGATTGTTGCCGCCAAAGGCTGACCCGCTAACATATGCGCGCCGTCCAGCTCGCCGCTGATCACGCCATCGAGCAAGACCTTCCAGTTTGCTTGCGCCTCAAGGGTCACGAACAGACCCTCGTCCTCAAAATACCTCAGCTCATAGGCAACCGCGAGCGGGGCCATGTCTGTCAGTTTAATAAATCCGAGTGTTAGGTCTTCTTTTTCAAGATCCAAAGATTGGGCCGCCGCAGTGGTGGCCAACAAGCTGGACGTTGCCAGTAAGATCGCAAGTGTCTTTTTCATCATTTAATCCTTTCGACGCCTTGAGAGGCGAAAAACAAAAAAAGCCGCACGTAAGGGTCACGGGGGAGGAGATCCGTGGTCCATACGAGCGGCTTTGCTCTTGGGAGGTGCGCTACCTACATCGGTTAGCGCGTGTGTGCGGGCTTCGTTGCCCCTTAACTAAATGATGAACCAGCGCGAGCTGCGAGCGCAATCATTTTGCTGCGCCGCCGCATGGAATTATGCTGTAATGCAGAGATCGCTCAGTATTTAGGCGTTCTGCCTAGGAGAAATCGAAGATTCTGCCGTCAAAGAAGGCATCGGGAGAAAGAATTATATGCCCGCGGGTGGACGCCACTGCCGTTTCAAAGTGCAGCGCGCCCTCTTCTTTTTCAGATGCACCGGGCATGTCAGCGCCGATGCCTGCAAGGTTCTGACGATAAAGGTCTGCTCGAAAACATGCCTTGGCCTTTTCTATCCCTGCGACGTCCGCACCAAGTTGGGATGCGATCCATGCGGCCTGACTGCGCCAAGGAAACGTCGCCGCATGTTTATGAAACTGTAAAAAGCGGCCCACTGGCGTCGGGGCGGTGTTTTGTTTGGTGACGATATCGCCGGAAAGTGCGGGATCAATTAAGTCCGGTGACATGCTGAGGTGTTCGCTGCGGGCCAGAATTTCGACAGCCAAGGGTGTGTTCTTTTGAGCATCAAGCCAGGCGGATGCCTTATAGACCGCGCGCATCAGTTGCGCGGATGCATCGCCATTTGCCTCGACCCAATCATGGCGCGCCGCGAGGACCTTTTCTGGTGCGAACTGCCAAACATCTTTGCCCGTCATCATCAGCTGAGCCACATTTTGCCCGACTGCGACGCTCCCCCAAGGTTCACCCACCCAGAAGGCATCAACGAACCCGTCAGCGACGGCATCGGCCATACGCGGCGGCGGCACTGTGATTTCTTCGATCTGCAAGTTAGGTGCGGTCGATGTCCAATACGACAACAACAAGCGGTGCATGGAATAGTGAAAGGGTACTCCGACGCGCAGCTTCGCGCCCTTTCGAGTACTCAACGCAGACAACAGGGCATTGGCATCGCCAAACGGCACAGTGCCGATGTCTGCAGCCACATCGTTTGAAACGCCAAACACTGTGCCATTCACGGACAAGACCATCAGGGTATCGACCCGCGCCGGCAACCCGCCAAGCCCGATGGACATCGCCACAGGCATCGGGGACAGCATTTGCGCGGCGTCCAAATGCCCAAGGGCCAGCATATCGCGCAGGGCCGACCATGACGGCTGGCGCACGAGGTTAAGCGCCAGCCCTTCCTCGCCCGCAAACCCGAGCTCTTTGGCGATCACCAGCGGGGCGCAATCCACCAACGGTACATAGCCGCAATTCAAGACGGTTTGGCTCACGACAACAGCTCCGCGGCCGTGACAAGGGCATGGGCGACATCGAAGACTTTGCGGTTCTGGCTCATCGCGGTTTTGCGCAATAAATTATATGCGTCGTCTTCCGACAAACCACGTTGGCGCATCAAAATCCCTTTGGCGCGGTCAATTGTTTTGCGGTCCTCTAGTGCCTGTTTGGCCGCGTCCAATTCGGACTGCATCTGGCGCATAATCTTGAACCGCGCAATTGCCGTTTCCAGAACCGACTTGATCCTGTCCATCTTGAGGCCATCGACCACATAGGCGCTCACCCCCGCGCTCAGCGCCGCTTGCGTCAGGATGTCATCGGTTTGATCGACAAACAACGCAACGGCCCGTTTGGATGTCTCTGTCGCATGGGAGATATGTTCAAGCGTGTCACGATCCGGGTTGGCAAGGTCGATTAGCACAATATCGGGTGCAAATTCTTTGACTGTCCGGTCGAGTGCCGACATGTGCGCCAGCGCCTTGACGTCCGACCAGCCTGCATCCTTTAACGCGTCAATAATCGCGCGCACTCTTTCGGGGTCAGGCTCAACAACGAGAATGCGCAGATTTTGGTTCATGAAGCCGTCATTCGCCCTCGCCTGGGTAAGGTCAACGCGAATCTCCAGGAACGCCGCTGTCGCAAGGGTTTGCCAGCACTTAAAAGAAGCGTGAAGGCAAGGATGCCCATTTTTTACGCAGCCTGAAATATCTGACTTAAGTTATTTCTCGGACAATCAGTTAGCCAACTCAACGGACACGCCGGAATTCCACGGCGAAGCAGCCCGCTGAGCGTTGCCGCCATGAAGGTTCTAACAATTCAGTTTTAGCCTTTGCAGTGTGAAGAGGTCAGAGTGAAACCAAGCAGTGCAGTAGATGGTTTGTGCGAAAGTAGCGTAGTCGTTCGCAAGTATTCGATATGGCTGCGAAAGGCTGTCCTTGCCATTTAGTTTGAGACGGCATTCTGACTTTCTTGGCTGCGAGCATGAACGTCCGGTTTTTCCGCCGATTGGCAACCCAGAGTATTATGCACTAGCCGCAATTTTCGTGCTGCGAGCGCGCGCAGCGAGAAAGTCGAATTTACACAATGGGCTCACTGCCGCCATTAGATCTGTCGCAGCTTTATTGAGTTTTACCCCTCAATGAACGGCAGCTTTCGCGGGACCGCCAGAGGGTCCGAGCACCCGCAGCGAAGGTCTGGTTTCCGCCGATTCTGTTGAAAAACACCGTATTTCTGGCGCAGAAAGTTGGGCGTTGAACAGGGCGCAAGCGCCTTTCTTATCAGGCTTTGCACGCTTGCTGCGGTGCAGGAAAGATTTTGGCTAGTTTGCGGAGGTTTTGGGCGGTTGCTGCGAGGAGGAATTCGTCATTTGCGCCGCATGGTCCTCGTAATCGAAGCCGTCCTAGCCCCAGGATGCGTTTGAGGTGAGCGAAGAGCATCTCGACCTTCTGTCGTAGTCTCATTGAGATGACATATTGCTTGGTCTTAGCAATATCGCGGGCGACCTGGCGGGCGTCTTCGTGTTCTTCGCGGGTGATAGAGCGGAAGCCCATATTCGGGCAGCACTGGGCTTTTGATGGGCACGCTTGACAGGTCAACTTCAACGCTGGGTACTTGGCGACGCCCTTGCCGTCGGGGCCTCGGTTCGGGTCGGAATAGTTGCGGCGGAACTGCTTGAGCGCTTCGCCTTCTGGACAAACGTATTGATCGTTCTCTGTATCCCATGCGAAGTTGACCCGAGACCAAGTTCCATCTTTGCGACCCGACTGGTCGATGACAGGAATATGCGGAGCTATACCGTGTTCGACCAGCCAGCCAAGGTTCTTGGCAGAGCCGTATGCTGTATCGGCAATGAGACGTTCTGGTTGCAGCTCGAAGCGATCTTTAACCCTACTCAACATCGTGCGTGATGCGCCAACTTCCGCGCTTAGAATAGAGCGGCTTGGTTCGACATCAACGATGACGCTGTAATCCGTGTCGATCAGGTAATTAGTCGAATATGCAAAGAAAGCAGGCCCTTTGCGAGCGGCAGTCCATTGACTGGATGGGTCAGAATGCGAGGTAAACTTCGGCTCAACCGTAGTCGCTGCACCAAATGCGGCATCATCCAGAACGTCGAGATACTCACGAACAGCACGCGGCGCATCTTCGGAATTTATCGTCGATGCGTCCCAATCATCTTTCGGCGTTGAATTCTGTTTATTGGCATCGGCTTCGATCAGGCTTGCGTCAGCAGCGAAGCGTTGGCCGCTCACCAAGCCATCCGCAATACAGCGCGCAACGGTCGTCTCAAACAGGTGGCGCAACAAATCACTGTCTCGAAAGCGCCCATGCACTGCCTGGCAGGCGATTGCATAGCAATCTGCCGAGAGGGCCTGTTCTTCGAAAATGTTGAATGATTAGGCACCGGATCGGAAAGATCGAGGCGGCAGAACCAGCGATAGGCCAGGTTGAGATGCACCTCTTCGCAAAGCCTGCGTTCGGATCGAATACCGAGGCAATAGCCCACCAATAACATGCGGATCAGGAGCTCAGGATCAATCGAGGGGCGGCCAGTGTGACTATAGAATTCTGCCAGATGTGGACGAATACTCGACAGATCCACGAACCGATCAATTGAACGTAACAGGTGGTCTTGCGGCACGTGATCATCAATCGAAAACTCGTAAAACAGTGCGCCCTGCGCTTCTTGCTTCGGTCCCAACATCGAAATTACCCCTTGCTGTTAGGAACAATTGAATCAGTGGGCAAGCTTCAAATCAACAAGAGTTTTTCAACAAAATTCGCCTATTCTGTTGAAAAACTCGAAAAATAGGATTTCGAAAATTCCCGCCAAAAGCACGCCCTTGCGAATACTCAAAGAAGATTGCCCCGAATGGCTCCAAAGAGACGCAACAGCGCTTTGAGCCCTCTTTTTTGCCACCCCTCGCCGAAGTATCATAGTTGCGCTGTGTGGAGAATTATTTTCGAATTTCAGCCAAAATCGGAGTTTTTCAACAGAATACGCCCGAACTGACAAAATGTGCGTGGCGCAGCATTTGTCACTCAGGGCTCATATTCTAACACCCCTAATTTACCCACCCTTCCCTCATCGAACCACCGGCAAACCGGGTCGGATACCTTGGACTTCGGTGATCGGACCGCAGCTGCCAAGGTCGCTTCATCCCTTCACTCGCCAAGACCGTCAATTCAACGTTGATGTTCCCAATAGCGTTTGGGTCACATGAAGTGGTCCTGCTTTTCAGGACAGGTATGTGGCTTGGCTAAGATGCATCTAATTTATGTTCATGCCGATTTTCGTATCTCCGCGTTGCCAAAGTATGCGATGTCCGGTGTTCGCTTATCAAGGGCCGTGTGAGGGCGTTCTGAGTTGTAGAACCCAACCCATGTATCGATGATCCGTTTTGCGTGGAACCCGCCGGTGATTTCATGCAAGTAAACGGCCTCCTGCTTGAGGGATCGCCACTGGCGTTCGATGAAGATATTGTCGAGATAGCGGCCGCGTCCGTCCATTGATATTTTGATGTTGGCTTCGGTCAAAGTTGTGATCCAACCCGCGCCAGTGTATTGGCTATCCGTGTTCATGATCTCTGGCTTGCCGTATCGGGCGATAGCCTCCTCTAGTGCCTCAACACAGAAGCTAGCATCCAACGTATTTGAGAGCCGCCAAGTCAGCACTTTTCGCGTTGCCCAGTCCATGATCGCCACCAGATACAAAAAACCATTCTTGACGGGTATGTAGGTGATGTCGCTGCACCAGACCTGATTGGGTCGGGTGATTGCCAACTTTCTCAGCAGGTATGGATAAATGCGGTGCTGTGGGTGCTTCTTGCTGGTGTTCGGCCCCTTGTAGATGGCCTACAACCCCCTCTCAGCGATGCTTTGCATCGCCTGCCGGGCACAAGGCATGATGTTCATCATGCGACGAACACGATGCCGACCCGCAGAGAACCCTGACTGGGGCAAATAGGCTGCTATCTGTCGGCTGCCAAAGAATGGATATTTCGTAAATATCCGATCAATCTCATGCATCAGCTTAAGCGTCTCAGCATTCACCCCAACTGGTGTGTAATAGATCGACGAACGGCTGATCTTGAGCAGCTTACACTGGCGCGTCAGGCTCAGTTTTGTGTTCTCTTTGCGGACCATCTCGCGGCGTTTTGATGGGCTCACCCCGGTGAATTCGCTTTAGCGAAATAACCTGTCTTCAGCCCTTGTGACAAAAAAACGTTCTCCACCGCTAACTGACCAATCTTGGCGTGCAGCTCTTTAATCTCACCGACCTTGTTCTCAGCCTTTTTGACCTTGTCGGTAAAAAAACCAGCCATGCCTTCGATCGCCTGTCGTTTCCATGTGCTCACCTGCGTTGGGTGGAGCTGCCGCTTGGCCGCAATCTCCTGAACCGTCTTGTCACCGCGCAGCGCCTCAAGCGCCACAGTAGCTTTAAAGTTGTCTGAAAAGTTCCGTCGCTTTGTCATCCTCGCATCCATTCGTTCGTGTTGGATACATCTTAGCACGCTGTCCAGTTTTGCTGGACCACTTCAACATTCATCACGAGTAAACTCGTGAGGCACGCGTTGATTTGAGACGGTCATCTAACTGTAGTGACCCTTTTTATGAGGGCTGTAGAAATGTGTTCGCACTATGTTCTTGCGCAATATAGTCTAACAACCAGCGCCTTTTGCAAACGTATGTTGGGCTTCGGCTTGTACGACGCGGGTGCATGACTTCATATTTGGAAAACTGAGTTTTTAAAATGACGAATGCTGCAATGAGCCTTAAATCTTCGACATCTGTGCTGAGCGGCAGGCGATGCCAATCTAAAACCTCCGTTGTTGCAAAGGAACTTTGTCTTCAAATAGACAGTCCGATCGAGGCGCTACCAGCCGTGCGCGAGGCGTGGAATTCCGAGGCCTTCTGGGTTTTCCAGGTTTTTGCAAACTATGCGAAGCGGTGCTGAGATATGGGCGGCTCACTTGTCATTGTAGAAAAACCCTCACAGGCGCGCAACCTTCGCGAGGCATTGGGAAACCGCTATGGCAGGATATTGTCTGCACGCGGGCACATCTTCAAGCTGGCAGAACCCGCTGAGGTTAACGAGGCTTGGAAAAAATGGTCTTATGAGGTGTTGCGCCCTGAATCTGGATTCTACCCACTGCGCCCGGATAACAGTCATGGCAAAGATAAGCTGATTGCAGAAATCAAAGCGGCCCTGAAAGAGGCTGACCGAGTGATTATTGCAACCGACTGTGACCGTGAGGGTCAGGCCATCGGCGAAAATATTCTGCGTTACTTCAAATTCAAGGGCGAGGTGCTACGGGCAATGTTCTCTGCGGAAGATCCCGTCTCCCTGCGACAATCATTCGAGGCCTTAAAGCCCAATGAGCACTACAGACCGCTTTACGCTGCTGCTGTGGCACGCGCGCAAAGTGACCAGATTTCCAATCTGACGGCCACACGGGCGGTTACAATTGCCCTCAAACCGCATGGGATGAAGGGGGCGATCGGCATTGGCCGGGTCAAAACTCCAACCATGGGGATTGTCTGCGCAAGAGAGCGCGAAATCCAAGGTTTTGAGGCAAGACCCTATTTTGATCTTTGGGTTGATGTCAGTGACGGCAAAGACGTCCTGCGGCTCAAGCATTTCCCGGCTCACGAGGCGCGGGTTTTTGACGGGGATTTGGCGCACAAGATCACCGCATCCTTTGATCCTTGGAAAGGCCCTTTGCAGGTTACCTTTGAGAAGAAGAAGCAACCGCCGCCACGCCTCATGGACTTGCCGCTCTTGCAACAACGCGCAGCGCGCTGGGGCTGGTCTGCACAAAAGACGCTCGATGTGGCTCAGAGGCTCTATGAGACCCATAAGCTTACGACATACCCTAGGGCCGAGACAAAATACTTGCCGGAGGTGGAAAAACAAAATGCACAAGCGATGCTCGATGGCTTGCGTGAACTGACCTTTGTAAAAGTGGCCTATGAGACCCCAACGTATCGCATGGGGAAGCGGGGCTGCTTTTCTGACGAAGGGCTCGCTGGTGCGTCACACCATGCGATCATTCCAAACTTTAAGACCTGCGATAAATGGGCTCGTGTTCTCGGGGCATTGTCCGTCGATGAGCGCCGTCTTTTTGAACTGATTGCACTGAGCTATACCGCTGCCATTGGCCCGGACCGGCTCTATGATCGCACAGAAATCTCCTTGATGGCTGAACAGCGCAAATTTGCCGCAAGTGGTATTGTCGAACAGCAGCAAGGCTGGCGAGAAGCCTTGGGGGCTGATCCTGATGCGAGTCAGAAGAGCGGCGCTGAAGCTGCGGCCATCCTGCCGCCCTGGAAGGATCGCCAGGTGGTCGATGCCGTAAAAGCTGGGGCAGATAAAAAGACGACCAAGCCGCCAGCCCGTTTCAATGAAGGCTCCTTGATCAAAGCAATGCAGGAAGCTTGGAAGTATGCCCGTGATCCAAAGACAGCGGAGCGCTTAAAAGGTGCTGCTGGGATTGGGACGCCAGCGACGCGTGCCTCCATTCTCGAGGGGCTAAAAACCCAGAACCTGTTTGAAGTCATAGATAAGCATCTAGCGCCAAGCGCCCTTGCACTGGCGATTTATGACGTTCTGCTGAAAGAAGCCCCGGAAATCCTCGATCCGGCTGCGACAGCTGAAATGGAGCTGGCCCTTGATGGTATTCTCAAAGGGGAACAGGATCCGCGCACCGTGGTCGATACCATTGTGGCACGCGCGGCGGCGTTGGCGGCGAAGATGGAGCAGCGCGGTCAGTCGGGCGCTAAACTCGATATTGATTTTACCGCCAAACCCAGCCCAAAGATGCTTCAGGCCGCGCGAGCCAAAGCTAAGCGGATGGGTGTGCGTCTTCCAAAAGACGCAACAACGGATCGAAAGGTCTGTTCTGAATTTTTAGGTCCGCGACCGAAAGGGAACGGTCCAAGTGATGCACAGATATCTTTTGCGCGTAAGATTGCTCATGATGCGAATGTGGACCTGCCGGCAGCGACCCTCGGGGATCGCGCTGCGCTTTCTGCCTTTATCAAAAAGAACAAAGGGAAGTTGTCAAAGCGCGGTGCAAAGTCCGACGATACCACCGTTGAGCACTATCGGTGATCGATTGCATCACAGAAATATTGCAGCAAACCGCATAAACCTCGTTTGTCACTGACGGCCAATTTTGTTGAAAAACACCGTATTGCTGTCGCAGAAAGTTGGGCGTCGAACAGGGCGCGAGCGCTTTTCCTATCACGCTTTGCGCATTTGCTGCGGTGCAGGAAGGATCTTGGCTAGTTTGCGGAGGTTTTGGGCGGTTGCGGCGAGTAGAAATTCGTCATTTGCGCCACATGGCCCTCGCAATCGGAGCCTTCCCAACCCGAGGAGGCGTTTAAGGTGGGCGAAGAGCATCTCGAGCTTTTTCCTCAGTCGCATTGAAACGGCGTATTGTTTGGTTTTTGCAATGTCGCAGGCGACCTGACGGGCGTCTTCGTGTTCTTCGCGTGTGATGGTGCGAGAGCTGGCATTCGGGCAGCAATTGGCTTTGGATGGGCAGGCCTGACAGATCAGCTTAAGCCCACGATATTTTGTCCTGCCCGTACTTGTTGGGCCTCGACTGGGGTCGGAGTAGTTGCGGCGGAACTGCTTGAGCGACTGACCTTCTGGGCAGATGTACTTGTCGCCCTTCGGGTCCCACTCAAAGTCTTCCCTGCTCCAGGTGCCATCGGTGCGACTGGCTTTATCCCCTCTCGTGCATGCGAACACGCACTGCCGGGCAGTGAATGACAGGGATGTGCGGCGCGATGCCACGATCCACTAACCATCCCAGCATCGGGCCGGACCCGTAAGCGGTATCTGCGATGATGCGTTCAGGATCTAAATCAAACCTATCTTTGACGCGATCCAGCATCGTGCGCACGGACCCAACTTCGGCCTGACAGATCGACCGCGTGGCCTCAACATCCATTGCCCGGCGGTCGTTTGCGCTGCAAACCATGAGAGGGGACAATCACGGCATTACCCGTGTTGATCAAGTAATTGGTTGAATAGGCAAAGAACGCTGGGCCTTTGCGGGCGGCAGTCCATTGACTGGAAGGATCAGAATGAGATGTGAACTTGGGTTCCACCTCGCTGGCTGCGCCGAATGCGGCATCATCCAAAACATCAAGGTATTCTCGAACGGCGCGCGGTGCATCCTCAGGATCGATCGCGCTGTGATCCCAATCGGCCTTCGGTGTTGAGTTCTGCTTGTTAGCGTCAGCTTCGATCAAACTGGCATCTGCCGCAAAGCGCTGACCACTCACCAACCCCTCCGCCATGCATCGCGCCACAGTCGTTTCAAACAAGTGACGCAGCAGATCGCTGTCGCGGAAACGACCGTGCACTGCCCGGCAGTGGTTTGCTTGCAAACCATGAGAGGGGCGGTTTTTGGAAAAGGTCGAATGATTGGGCACGTTGTCGCTGAGATCCAGTCGACAGAACCAGCGGTAAGCAAGGTTCAGGTGAACCTCTTCGCAGAGGCGACGCTCAGAGCGGATGCCGAGGCAATATCCCACCAACAGCATGCGAATAAGCAGTTCCGGATCAATCGAAGGACGGCCTGTATGGCTGTAGAAATCGGTGAGATGTTGGCGAATGCCGGACAGGTCGATAAACCGCTCAATGGATCGCAGCAGATGATCTTGAGGAACGTGATCATCAATCGAAAACTCATAAAACAACGCGCCTTGTGCCTCTTGTTTCGGTCCCAACATCGCAATTACCCCTTGTTGTCAGGAACAATTGAATCAGGGGCCAAGCCTCAAATCAACAAGAGTTTTTCAACAAAATAGGCTCAAACCTGCCATTCATCGTCGGTCCTGAACGCCGCAGTTCGGCCCATCAAACCTGATGGGGTGGATGGCTCCTGCTCCAACCAGCGTCGCAATGCGCTATACTGCAGGTGTCGAAACCTACTTATAAAAGGAGCCACCCCATGCACGTTACCACAATCGGCCTTGATCCATCGACCGGCAGGCGAATGCGCAGCAATCGCTGAGAGGTTGGCCAAGAACATTTTTCAAGTTCATGGGATCACTGAAGACGAAGAGGTCGCCTTCAACCGGCCTTTGAGACGCGCACAGCTATTGCCGTTCTTCTCCAAGATTGATCCCTGCCTGATTGGCATGGAGGCCTGTAGCAGTGCGCATCATTGAGCTCGGGAGTTAACAGTGTTGGGCCACGATGTCCGCCTGATCCCACCGATTTATGTCAAACCATACGTCAAGCGCGGCAAGTCTGATGCGATCGATGCAGAGGCCATTTGTGAAGCGGTGACCCGTCTGACGATCATTGCCGGCAGGTGAAGCTTGCATTCACCGAGAGGGCGGTTTGTTGCGATAAAGACCGTTGAACAGCAAGCTTTTTTGTCACTCCATCGCGCACGAGCTCTGCTTGTCCGCCAACGCACGCAGCTGATCAATAGCTTGCGTGGCCTGGTTGCTGAGTTCGGCGTTTACATCGCGAGGGGCCTCGCGAGGATCATCGGATTTGCAGAGGATGTTTTAGTAGGCGAAGTGCTAGACTTGCCCGAAATTGCCAAGGAAGTGATCCATAATCTATGCGAACATCTCATGGCATTGCATGTACGGATTCGGTGGTATGAAGATCGGCTCAAGCTGGTCGCCAAGGAAGATGTGCGGGTCCGTTTGTTGCGCACTATTCCCGCTCTCGGGCATGTAAACATGCCCTGCTGGGCAGTGGGACGTTGGTGTTGTGACAGCCTCGGCGATCATCGCCAGCATTGGTGATGGCCATCAATTCAGCAATGGCCGCGAGTTTGCAGCATGGTTGGGGTTGACGCCCGCGAACAAATCCAGCGGCGGTAAAGAGAAACTCGGGCGCATTACAACCCTCTCGGGACATTGCGTCGTGCTGCAAGCACGCCCATGGCGTGACGCAATACCCTGTCCCGTTGCCGGGCAACACATGCACAGCATGTGTGAGAGGGGGCAGTGAATGGGTGATCAATACTTACGATCATTGCTGGTCGTTAGCATGACATCACTCGTCCGACAGACCAAGTCGCACCCGGAGCGAGCAAGCAAGTGGCTGACATCACTGCTGGAACGAAAACCCGCGCGCGTCGCAACCGTCGCTATCGCTGCCCGAGAGGGGCCAATAAAACGGCAAGGATCGTCTGGGCCGTTTTAACGCGCAACGAACCTTATACAACGCACATTACTTAAGAGAGGAAGAACAAAGAGTTAGCAAGACCCACGAGATGATGGTGCATAAGTCTGCCGCCAAAACCAGGACACCCCGTCGAAAGTCCCGGGCGATATAGCCCGCTAAGCTGTAAGGGACTTGGTCTGCGGAACCCATCCGTTGCCCAGCAGGCGATTGCGTAGCAATCTGCCGAGAGGGGGGCAGCGGTCAAAACCGCGCAAACAGGCCCCTCTCATTGATTGCCTTGCAACCAACTGCCGGGCAGCGGGAACACATGACTGCTTCTGACAAATGCACAAATATGATCAAAAATGTCTTGCTATGCAGGAGCCTCAAACCGGACTTTCGCTGCAATTGCGAAGTCTCATACACTTGGACTACCCAATAAAGTCCTCGAGTGGTTCGTTCTCAAAATCGGCCAGTGCTACGCCAAGTGCATCCTTGTCCGTTTTGAACCGCTCATCGGGGATAAAGGATGTACCCTTGGCGTTGATGATCTCCAAAATCCACTCTGCTTCATCGACCCCTCGGTAGATGCTGATCTCAAACGGATGCCCCTCCACGAGCAGCTTTTGGCAAAGGGGGCTTTTAATGATGGGATAGTCGTCATCGTCCGCAAACATGTCTGGGTTCAATCCGCGGCCTTTGAGGTAGAGTATCGCGGCGTCATAGGCGGCTTTGTCAGCAACAAATACATGCGGCCATTCCTCAGGTTTGCTATCAACTTTAATTTCGAGGGTCCAAGAAAATGCTCCGGCCTCGCGAAATATCTCGATATCCACAGATCAAGTGTGGTGACGGATAACGTTCAAGGAAAGCAAAGAACCAGTCACTGCGAGAACTGCGATGGAAACGATCAGCTTCAGGAAAATACAGCGGCAGATAATGGGTTAAAACTCGGTGCCACAACTCGGTGCCACAACTCGGTGCCACAACTCGGTCTTCGACTTGGATACGATGTCATGCGTTTTGGAACGCTCTTGGATGTCGTTAGTGCCACGCACGAGGGGGTCATGATAAAACTGCTCGTTCCCGATCTCCATCATGTGAAGAATGACCTGGGCATCCTTAGGGTCGTTTTTGTCCCAACTGTTGTGCAAGGCCTCTCGCGTTCTGGCCAGGGCCACAGATGACACCAACTTCAACTCAAAACCTGCTGCGGCAAGATGATAAGCCAAGGCACGGTGATAATTACCCGTTGCTTCAAAAGCTACACGGACAGGGCGGCCGTAGCAGGCAAGCGATGTGATTAGACGATTGAAGTCGTCTAGCTGGTTCAGAACAGTCAAACGACGGCAGCGCTTCTTGTCCGCAATAGCAATGAGAACTTCGTCGCGGGCCTTCGAGATATCGATGGCCACCAAAACGGGCGCAGTTTGTGTAATAATGATATCGGTCATAGTTGGTCTCCTTTGCGGTGTGGTTTGTACAAAACCACCGTAGGGACCTGAGGCACGGCTATGACCACCTGCTGCGTTATTTGGGGCTGCGCAGGCAGTCATAGCCTTAAATTAG
The DNA here is from genome assembly GCF_000155675.2 of Octadecabacter antarcticus 307. Lineage (GTDB taxonomy): Bacteria > Pseudomonadota > Alphaproteobacteria > Rhodobacterales > Rhodobacteraceae > Octadecabacter > Octadecabacter antarcticus. The sequence continues at coordinate 228,904 of NC_020911.1, read as the reverse complement.
CGATATTCCGAAGGTGTTACGGCACAGAATTCACCAGCATGGCGATCCTCAAATGGGTTCAAAATACGGGTATCGATTGGCATTATATCGCGTCCCGCCGCCCGGCAGTGGTTTGCTTGCAAACCATGAGAGGGGGCAAGCCCCAGCAGAACGGGTTCATCGAAAGCTTCAACGGTAAACTAAGAGATGAATGCCTCAATGAAACGCTGTTTGCTACATTGGGCGACGCCCGCAAAACGCTTGAAGAATGGCAGGACGACTACAACTGGCGCAGACCACATTCAGCTCTGGGGAACCTGACGCCAATGGAATTTTTAGAGAGAAGGATCATCGACAAGATGGCCGCTTAAGGTCAAAGATTTAGCACCAAGGACTCCGCGCAAAGCTGGAGGGAAATTGGGGCACAGGTCAGTCGCAATCGACATCACCACAAGTATTGTGGTTGATTTCTTCGGACACTGCGGGATAAACTTCACGCAAGTTTAGTTTTGGAACACTCTTGACCATCAGATTTCCTATCTGTCGTTTCGTCAAGATGGCCTCCAAAGCCGAAAGAGATGTTGGTCGTTTCGGATGAAACGGAAACCTTTCGGAGATTTTTTGCAATGTGTGGTCGCGGGACACTTCTCCCCCAACTCTTAGTATCTCCTATCTCTAAATGATCTGTAAAATCAAACGCCTACCAAGCAAAAACTTGGTAGGCGTCAGTTCTGTGTCCCAAAAGCCGGAATGCGTCAGCGAAAGGTACGGCCTTTTGTAATCTCGATCAGCAGTTTGGCTTACGCCATTGCGGATTTTGCTTTTTCAACGATCGCACCAAATGCATCTGGTTCGTGAACGGCAAGATCGGCGAGGACTTTGCGGTCCACTTCGATGCCAGCCAAGTTCAGACCATTGATGAAACGTGAATATGTCAGTGTCTCATCGATGCTACGAACAGCTGCGTTGATCCGCTGGATCCACAAAGCGCGGAAGTTGCGCTTACGGTTGTGACGGTCGCGTGTTGCGTATTGGTTCGCCTTATCGACGGCCTGACGCGCAACTTTGAAGGTATTGGAACGACGGCCATAATAGCCCTTCGCTGCATCTGTTACCTTCTTGTGACGACGGTGAGTGACTGTACCACCTTTAACTCGCATATCAAATTCTCCTTAGCGCGCGTATGGCATGAAGGACTTGATGATTTTCGCATCAGGTGCCGACAACAGGGTTGTTCCACGCGCATTCCGCAGGAATTTATTCGAACGTTTGATCATACCATGCTGTTTACCAGCTTGGGATCCTTTGACTTTGCCGGTAGCAGTCATTGAGAACCGCTTTTTGCAACTCGATTTGGTCTTCATCTTGGGCATTTCCGTCTCCTCTTTGGGTCGGTGTATCGCGCGACTCGGCATGCCACTTAGGCCGGACGCGCGGCAGGAATTGAGTGATTAGCCCGCGCCATGTTTTATGGCAAGGGGATTCGCCGGGAAAGTCGCATTGGTCTAGTAGATGTAGCGCGCCACGACATCGACAAACACGTCAGGTATATCGCCAATCGCGTAACCACCGGGGCTTTCACGGATGGCCAGCACAATTAGTCCGCCCGCGATCATGACCGCAATTGCGGCGGCACGCGGGACGCGCCCATCCGTAAGAGCACCAAGCATGGACGGGATAGAAAGCCCGCCAATCACAAGCCCAACGACCATCATAAGATCCGGATCCATGCCAATCACCTCAAACGTTACGGTTTAATTAGCCTACTCCGAAGATCCGGCAAAAATCAAACTTTCGTCACACGGCGCCACCCGCAGGATGTTTGTGCTGCCTGGTGTGTTGAACGGAACACCGGCTGTGACGACGATCATATCAGTTTTAGTTGCAATGCCGGAATCAAGTGCGGCGTGCACCGCTTCGATCACAGCAGTTTTAAAACGATCCACAACTTTTACGTTCATCACGCAGTTCGTGCCCCAGCTAAGCGCAAGGCGACGCACGGTATTGATATCGCTGCTCAGCACAATAATTGGAACGCGCGGGCGTTCCCGCACTGTCAAAAGCGCGGTGGTGCCCGATTGGGAATAACAACAGATCGCTTTGATATCAGCCGTCTCAGCAATTTCGCGCGCGGCGGCGACAATTCCGTCGGCGACCGTGCGCCCGCTGGTTTTACGGCTTGCCTCAAGAATTTCCGTATAGGTCGGGTCTGCCTCAACCTCGACCGCGACATTGTTCATGGTTGTCACAGCTTCGATCGGGAACGATCCGGCGGCGGATTCGGCGGACAACATCACGCCGTCGGCCCCCTCATAGATCGCCGTTGCAACGTCGGACACTTCGGCGCGGGTCGGCATCGGTGAATCAATCATAGATTCGAGCATTTGGGTTGCAACGATCACGGGCTTGGCTGCCGCACGGCATTTGCGGACCAGTTGTTTCTGAATCGGCGGAACATTTTGAACCGGCAATTCGACACCAAGATCGCCACGCGCAACCATGATGCCGTCAGACACAGCAAGAATTTCATCAAACATCGTAACAGCCGTCGGCTTTTCAATCTTGGACATCAGCGCGGCGCGCCCTTTGGTCAGCTTGCGGGCCTCTTCGACGTCAGCGGGACGCTGCACGAACGATAAGGCAAGCCAGTCGACGCCCAGTTCGCACACAAATTCCAGATCCTTACGGTCCTTGTCGGACAGCGCAGCAAGCGGCAGAACCACATCAGGCACGTTCACGCCCTTGCGGTTGGAAATAGTGCCCGACACGAGGACTTCGCAATCGGCAAAGTCGCGACCGCAGTCTTTGACACGCAGCTTGATTTTGCCATCGTTCACCAACAGGTGGGCGCCAGGTTCAAGCGCGTCAAAAATCTCTTTGTGGGGCAATTGAACCCGCTCAGACGTGCCAGGTGCATCATCCAGATCAAGGCGGAACGCCTGACCAACAATCAAGTCTTCGCCATCTTCATTGGCAAAAACACCAACGCGCAGCTTTGGACCTTGAAGATCGGCCAGAATCGCGATGGGGCTGTTGAGGTCTTTTTCGACTTGGCGAATAATTTCATGGCGGACTTTGATTTCGGCATGATCACCATGGCTCATATTAAGGCGAAACACGTCTGCGCCCGCCTCGTGCAGTGCACGGATCATTTTGTAGTCATTGGATGCCGGCCCAAGAGTGGCTACAATCTTGACGTTGCGGTCGCGTTTCATGGTGTTATTCCTCGTGTTCTGCGGTGTACTGTACATACAGTTACCGCTAACGGCTTCGCCGCCTTATAGCGTATTTTTAACGGTCTACAACTGCCCACGATTGGATAACACCAAGATGACAGAGGTACCCATAGAGGCATTTCATTTACACGGGGCCGCGCGAAAGTCGCGATGGCTCATCACCTGCGACCACGCGTCAAACAATGTTCCACCCTGTGTTGGTGGCGGATCATTAGGGCTTCCAGACGCTGATATGCAACGACATATCGCTTATGACGTTGGGGCGGCTGGTGTGACATGGGCGCTGGCGGATGCGTTGAATGCGCCAGCGATATTGTCAAATTTTACACGCATGGTGATTGATCCCAACCGGGGCCTTGATGATCCCACGCTGTTGATGAAACTGTACGATGGAACGATAATCCCTGCCAATCGTGCAGCAGACGAGGTGGAAAAAGCACGCCGCGTTGATGCGTTCTATGCGCCCTATCACGCTGCACTGACTGAACTGGCCGCGCGGCAGGACGATACGGTAATCATCGCAATCCACAGTTTTACACCGCAGCTGAACGGCCGTCCCGCGCGCCCTTGGCACATCGGGATTTTGCACGCATTCGATGACAGGTTGTCCGACCCGCTGTTGGCATTGCTGCAGAGTGAGGATGATCTATGCGTCGGAGACAATGAACCCTATGCGGGCCACCTGCCTGGCGATGCCGTTGATCGCCACGCATTGCAAATGGGCCGCGCCAATGCGTTGATCGAATTGCGCAGTGACCTAATTGAAACGTCAGACCAGCAAATCGTTTGGGCTAAACGACTTGCCCCGATCCTAACCCAAGCCCTGATCCAAATGGAGGCCAAAGATGCCGGATGACGTGACAGAAATTGGGCCACAAACCCAAATCGAACTAGAAGCCGCCGCGTTTCGGCGTTTGCAAAAGCACCTGATGAAAGACCGCGCGGATGTGCAAAACATCGACATGATGAACTTGACAGGCTTTTGCCGCAATTGCCTGAGCCGCTGGTACCAAGAAGCCGCCGCCGAACGCGGTATTGAAATGACCAAGGACGAGGGCCGCGAGGCTTTCTACGGCATGACAATGGACGCGTGGAAGACAAATTATCAGACCGAATCCACGCCGAATAAGGACGCTGCTTTTACGACGGCCTTTGATGAGAATGTGGCGAAGAAAGACAGCTAACACCGAACAATTTACGGCAAATTGTAGTTATTGTTTACCAAGCCGCCATCAGTGTGGCCGGAGTTTGACACCGCGTTCCGATCTCTGGTTGATATAGGTACTAAAACTAGTCCGTTCGGTGCTTGAACGCGGGCGTCTGAACGCCTGTCATCTTTTTGGCCTGCGCCACCCAATTGTCACGGGTCACGCGGCCTTTGAACCCTTCCAGGTTGTCATCCACCCACGCAATTTCGTCCGCACTCCACGCGGCGATTTGGTCGTAGTGCCAAAATCCCAACTGGTTACAGAGCGTTTCCATTTTCGCGCCGATCCCCTTAATCCTCGTCAGATCATCCGGCAACCCGTCCCAGGCCGAAACAAGGGCTTGGGGTTTGCCGCCAGATGTTGGTGCAGGTTGTTTTGATGTCGGCGTTGGAGCGGGCTGTACGGCATCATCCGCTGGCATTTCCGCAGTCGGATCTGGCCTCAAAACTGGCAACGCCGCCTGTGTTGGCGTCGTTGCACGCGTCTGCGCGGGCCGCGCATAGCCAACGCCTTGCATCGCCGGAATATCGTTAAGTGGATCACGGTTTTGGGCCTTGGCGCGGTCCAATTCAGTCCGCAAGCGGCGCACCTCATTAGCGTCAACGCCCGTGTCGGACCCAAGCCCGCGCCCTGCGTCCACCCTTCCGCCCCAGATCAGCCATCCTGCGATAAGGCCAATCAGGGCCGCAATCGCCAGCAGCACCCAAATTTCCGCCAGCAGAAATTCCCATTCTTTGAACATGTTAGTTTCCTTTGGCTTGCATCATGGGTCGCGCAATGCGCCTTGCGCGAACCATGTGATATCAGTTCTCCGGTTGGCCGCGCGGCCCTCGGGCGTTTCATTGTCGGCGATGGGTTGCGTTTGTCCGAAACCAAACGCGGTCATCGCGACATCCGGGACGCCACGCGCAATGAGTGCGGCGCGAACGGCGTTGGCGCGATCTTGGCTTAGGGCCTTATTTGTCGGCTCATCCCCGGATGAATCGGTATGGCCGCCAATATCAAGCGTCAGGTCCGCCGCAACGCAGGGCAATATTACTGCCGCCAGTGCGTTGATCGTACGGATCGACGTGGCATCAAGACGGACGGACGATGACAAGAATTCGATTTGACCGCGTTCAAGAATGTTAGACGTCTGCGCCGCACAGGCCACGACATCCACGTCAAAATTCAACGCCACATTGGGGAGCCAGAAACTGCCCGTGAAGGTTTCATCAAGGCCCGTCGCAACGTTGGTTCGGATCGTTCCAGTTTCTGGCAGGACTTCGAGCGGGCTGAGTGAAAAGGCGACATCCGTTGACAGGCGTTCAGCGAGAGCGTTCGCAACAAGGTCCAGATCGACACCTGGGGACAACACGAGATCGAGCGCGCTTTGATCCTCAGCGTGTGCGTAGGTTAGCGTTTCAATCTCGGGCATGTAATCCGCGACGATCTGCAATGTTTCCAAAATGCTGCCAAAGTCAGTGTCGTCAAGCGCTGTTGCGGGGATGCCGGAAATAGCATCAAGGCCCAGCGCAAGATCAATATCCCCAATCACGAGACCCGCCGGCAAACGACCCACAATAATCGCGCCCTCTGCAGCATCGTATGTCAGTGTCCAAGCGGCGGGGGAACCGTCATCAAGATAGGTGATTTCACGCGTGATTTCGGTGTCCGGCGCGGCGTTCGCCAGCACATCGCCCATGGCGAGCCATGCTTGTGGGGACGCAGCGGTTCCGGTCAGGGTAATCACTGTTTCGGTGACGCGAAGGGTACCTGTAGACATCAGCCCAAGGGCCGACGTCCCAACGGCGGCGTTTGTGGAAAAGCGGACTGTTTCTGCGGGGCGAAAACTGTTCGTTCCAGCGTTCGCAACAGCAACGCCAGCAGGATCCCGCAACGTAAAACCCGCCGGATATTTACCCGACGCCGACGCTACACTGCCATCCCATTGCATAGTGAATTCCAGCGGCGCACCGTCGTCCCAAAGGTCAAGGTCAACCGTCACGGTGTAGGTATCAGGTACGGTGGCCAAAAATGTGCCCGCCTGCGCAATGCCTTCGGGGGTTCCGGTTCCGGTTAACGACACGTCGCGTCCCGTAATCTCAACAACCCCGTCAATCAACTGTGAAAGGCCATCCATCGCGGTGCGCGCGACCATAGGCCATTGCGGATCAAACGCAGGGATCACGGACTGTATCGTCGTGACACCTTCGCTGGTCCCGAAAATATCCGCTATTGCGTTGGCCGTAATATCGGATGGAAACTTACCCTCGCCAACAACCGTTTCGTCGCGCAATGTCAGGGCCAGGCGCAATGGCGTGCCATCGTCCACAACATCAATCTGATTGATCAGTCGGTAAGCCACTGGAAGGCGCTCAAGCCCAGCTAATGTGGCGTCCAGCGCAACTGGATTTCGCACCAACCCCTGCAACATCAGTGTTCTGTCGGACAGGGTCATCTGACCATATTCCAAGACGCCCAACGCGGTCAGGCCAAGCGCTGCGACGGTGACCCAATCGGCATCCGGGACACCCGCGGCGAGGGTTAGGTCCGCGGCCAGATCATCCAACAAACCATCGGATTTTTCGACTAAGACGTCACGATCAGCGTCAGACGGAATCACACCCAAGATCGTTATGGACCCATCGATCTGACGGATCGCTTCCATGAAATACGGGTCCGCAACGGGCAAGATTTCGACGCGAGACACATCAACGACCCGCACCCCATCCAAGCTGTTGAACATCGCCTGAAGCACGGCCAATTCGGTCTGATCTGTCACCAGTCCCGTGACGGAAACATCACGACCAGTGACCTGCGTTTGCACAGAATGTCGTGAACCGTCGGCCATCGCCTGCGCATATGTGGCAATGGCGGATTGCATGTGCACAGCGTTTTGCGTGGCACCGATATAGCCAAGCCCACCGACACCCGAGATCAGCACAAGACATCCGAATAGCTTTCGCACATGGCTCTCCGGCATGGTTATCTTGGGTCAGTATGGCTGTCGGTGGGGCCAACTGGCAAGCAGCAGGATCAGAGCGCGGAGTTGCGGCTTTCGTCGAGGTAAATCTCACGTAGACGCGCCGCAACAGGGCCCGGTGTGCCAATGCCGATGGGCGCACCATCAATCGTGACCACAGGCATCACGAAGGTCGATGCAGAGGTGATGAACGCCTCGTCCGCGTCTTTCGCTTCTTGAATGGTAAAGCTGCGTTCTTCGACCTTCATCTGTGCCTCGCGGGCGAAACGCAGTACGGCGGCACGCGTGATCCCGTTCAGGATTTCCGTCCCAAGGTGGCGGGTGATAATCGTGTCGCCTTTGACGATATAGGCATTGTTGGACGTGCCTTCGGTGACATGGCCGTCCTCGACCATCCATGCGTCGTCACATCCTGCGTCCTTGGCCATCATTTTGCCCATGGACGGGTACAGCAACTGCACGGTTTTAATATCACGACGGCCCCAACGCTGATCCTCGATAGAGATCACTTTGATGCCGATTTTGGCGGCGGGATTATCGGCAAGGTTCGGTTTGGATTGTGTAAACAGCACCAGCGTTGGTTTGACGTCCGAATTTGGGTAGGCAAAATCACGATCGCCTGCACTGCCACGGCTGACTTGCAGATAAATCATGCCTTCGTCGATGTCGTTCAGGCGGACAAGTTCACGGTGAATGTCCAGCAAGTCGTCAAAAACCTCAGGTTTTTGCATCTCAAGTTCATTCAGGGACCGTTCGAGGCGTTTGGAATGGCCTGCAAAGTCGATCAACTTGCCGCCCAACACAGACGTCACTTCGTAAACGCCGTCGGCCATCAGAAACGAACGGTCAAAGATCGAAATTTTGGCGTCTTCTTCGGGCAGGTAATCCCCGTTCAAATAGACTGTGCGGCTCATCTCATTATCCCCAAAGTGCTGCGACGGGTGGGTGCACGCCGTCTTCGTCAAAATGCAATGCGTTATCGCGGTCTTCGGCCAGAAGAAGCGGCCCGTCAAGGTCTACGACCGCAGCACCCTGTGCCACAAGTGTTGCAGGTGCCATGGCGAGCGACGATCCAACCATGCAGCCGACCATCACGCCGTACCCTTCGGTGCGGGCCGCGGTGTTCAACGCCAAGGCTTCTGTCAGCCCGCCAGTTTTGTCGAGTTTGATGTTTACCATGTCATACTTGCCTTTCAGGTCGGGCAAAGAGGCGCGGTCATGGCAGGATTCGTCGGCACACACGGGCAAAGGCCGCGCAATTTCGCCCAGCATGTCGTCCTGAGCCGCAGGCATCGGCTGTTCGACCATGCTGACGCCAAGGCGGATCAGATGCGGCGCGAGATCGGTATAAACCTCAGCAGTCCAACCCTCGTTGGCGTCGACAATGATGGTAGATTTTGGCGCACCCGCACGCACTGCTTCGAGTCGGGCCATATCATCAGACGTGCCGAGTTTAATCTTGAGCAATGTGCGATGCGCATGCTTTGCCGCCGACGCCCGCATATTTTCAGGCGTGTCGAGCGACAGTGTAAATGCAGTGATGCACGGCTTTGGGGCTGGGACACCGATCAAATCCCAAACGCGAACGCCTGCGGCCTTGGCCTCAAGATCCCACAACGCGCAATCGACCGCGTTGCGTGCAGCACCAGCTTCCAACAAGTCGTAAAGCGCCGCGCGGTTCACATCAACGGGCAGGCCCGCGATCTGATCCGCAACGCTTTCCAATGTCTCACCGTATCGCGCATAGGGCACACATTCGCCCCTGCCCGTGACACCACCGCGCATGATCTTGATGGTCAGAACCTTGGCCTCGGTTCGTGAGCCACGTGAGATTGTAAAAACCTCTGCAAGGCGAAAAACATCCTGCGTAACGGTGATGGTCATAACGCGGCCCCTTGCTTCTTTGGTTCTAAAATACCTATTCGACGCTAAAAATCTACCAGCGCATCCACCAGCCGACCAGCGCCGTGACGGAACGGATCAATTGTTGGCAGGCCCATGCGGGCTTCGATATCGGCAAGACATTTGTTTGCGTCAGCTTCGGTTAGATGCTGGGTGTTGACAGAAATGCCGACGACTTTACAGGCAGGATTGACAACGCGGGCCAGCAAAAGTGCCGTGTCGCGCAGGGTTTCAAGCGATGGCAGATCGTAATGCGGCAAACCGCGCATATGGGTGCGGGTCGGTTCGTGCGCCAAGATCAACGCATCGGGTTGGCCGCCATGGATCAACGCCAGCGTCACGCCTGAATAGCTCGCGTGGAACAGGCTGCCCTGCCCCTCGATGTGATCCCAATGATCGTCGTCATTGTCCGGCGTCAGGTATTCGACTGCACCGGCCATAAAATCCGCGACGACCGCATCCAGCGGAACGCCGCCGCCGGTGATCAATATCCCCGTCTGACCCGTAGGCCGGAACGTCGATTTCATCCCGCGTTTGCGCATTTCCGCATCAATAGCGAGGCTGGTGTACATTTTACCAATGGAACAATCGGTGCCGACAGCCAAACACCGTTTGCCGGACCGCTTCACCCCGTTGGCGATGGGATAGGCAACTGACGGAATGCGAACATCGTGCAATGTGCGGCCATTAGCGCGCGCGGCTTGCATAAGATCATCTTCGTCGTGCAGCAAATTGTGCAGGCCGGACGCGATATCGAACCCCATGTTAAGCGCTTGTATCAGAACGTCTTTCCACACTTGGCTAATGATGCCGCCCCTGTTGGCAACACCGATAACCAATGTCTGCGCACCTGCCGCCTTGGCGTCTTCCAACGTCAGATCGTTCAGCCCCACATCCGCCCCACAGCCCGGCAATCGCAACTGACCGACAGCGTTTTCAGGCCGCCAATCTTTGATGCCTTGCGCAACTTTAGCGCTTAGCTGGTCCTGCGCATCGCCGAGGAACAAAAGGTACGGTGTGGGAATCATTGCAGTCTCCTTAGATTTTACCCAAGTTGCGACAGTTGGACCGGGAATGTCTTTCAAAAAGCGCGCCAATCGGTCAAATTATTGAATTCTGCTGCGCGATTAAGCACTGAGGCGCGAAATTTTCCCGCAGCGCTACTCTCCGCGCCTGCAAATTCGCACTTGCAGCATATTGCGCAATAATCTACCCCTCGCGGCAACCAAAACGTAATTTCATTACCTACAGGATCGCCTATGTCATTCCGTCTGCAGCCCGCCCCCGTCGCCCGCCCGAACCGTTGCCAGTTGTTTGGCCCGGGGTCGAACACCAAGCTGCATCCAAAAATGGCGGCGAGCGCGGCGGATGTGATTAACCTCGATCTTGAGGACTCCGTCAGCCCGTCAGACAAAGACAGTGCGCGGGTTAATGTAATTGAAGCGATCAACACGATTGATTGGGGCACGAAGACCTTGTCGGTGCGCATCAACGGCCTCGACACGCCGTATTGGTATCGCGACGTGGTGGATATGTTGGAACAGGCGGGTGACCGGCTGGATCAGATCATGATCCCCAAGGTCGGCTGCGCGGCGGATGTCTATGCCGTCGACGCATTGGTCACAGCGATTGAAGCCGCCAAGAGTCGCAGCAAGCGCATTAGTTTCGAAGTGATTATCGAAAGTGCCGCCGGTATCGCCCACGTCGAAGACATCGCAGCCTCCAGTCCACGCCTGCAAGCGATGAGCCTTGGTGCAGCCGATTTCGCCGCCTCAATGGGGATGCAAACGACGGGCATCGGCGGGACGCAGGAAAATTATTACATGCTGCACGGTGATGTGCGGCACTATTCCGACCCGTGGCACTGGGCGCAGACGGCGATTGTTGCGGCATGTCGCACCCGTGGCGTGTTGCCCGTAGATGGCCCGTTCGGGGATTTCTCGGACGATGAAGGCTACCGCGCGCAGGCGCGTCGGTCTGCAACCCTTGGCATGGTTGGCAAATGGGCAATCCACCCCAAGCAGATTGCGTTGGCGAACGAGGTATTCACCCCATCCGCAGAAGCCGTCGCCGAAGCCCGCGAAATCATTGCAGCGATGGAAGACGCAAAAGCACGCGGCGAAGGGGCGACTGTCTACAAGGGTCGCCTTGTTGATATCGCCAGCATCAAGCAAGCCGAAGTCATCGTGAAACAATCCGAAATGATCGCAGGCTAGCCTTCCAACAGCATGAAGATATCCGTAGCAGATCGGCGGGAGCGGTGTTGGTCGGATCGTTGAGGTAAATCTCAAACGAAGGCGCGTCGCGCGGGGCTTGCTGCGTATCTGCCAGCCACGGTTCATATAGATCCTGATCCGAATGACCGTGGAAATAGTCAATCGCACGCAGGATGCGGTATATGGGGAATTACTCGGTCATAGGCTGATCATAACGCCAGTGCAGCGCACAAATCTTGCTGAGTTGCATGCCCCTGTGTGCGACCGTATATCAATGCTAAGATTTATTGGAGCCGACCACATGACCAACTACCTCGATTTTGAAAAGCCGCTGGCCGAGATTGAAGGCAAAGCTGCCGAATTGCGCGCGCTGGGCCGTGCGAACGAGGAAATGGACATCGAGTCCGAGGCAAAGGCGCTTGATAAAAAGGCGGCAGATTTGTTGGTGAGCCTTTACGGTGATCTGACGCCATGGCGCAAATGTCAGATCGCGCGCCACGCCGATCGTCCCCATTGCAAAGACTACATCGAGGCACTGTTCACGCAATACACGCCACTGGCGGGGGATCGCAATTTTGCCGATGACCATGCTGTCATGGGTGGTTTGGCGCGGCTTGACGGGCGGCCCATAATGGTCATTGGCCATGAAAAGGGCAACGACACCAAATCACGGATCGAACGTAATTTTGGCATGGCGCGCCCCGAGGGCTACCGCAAGGCGATTCGTCTGATGGATATGGCTGACCGGTTCGGCCTGCCCGTTGTGACGTTGGTCGACACGCCCGGTGCCTATCCCGGTAAAGGCGCAGAAGAACGCGGCCAATCCGAAGCGATTGCGCGATCCACGCAGAAATGTCTGCAACTGAAAGTGCCGCTGGTCAGCGTTATCATCGGCGAAGGCGGATCAGGCGGGGCGGTGGCGTTTGCCACGGCCAACCGCGTCGCGATGCTGCAACATTCGGTTTATTCGGTGATTTCACCTGAGGGCTGCGCGTCAATCCTGTGGAAAGACGCAGAAAAGATGCGCGAAGCGGCAGAAGCACTGCGTTTGACGGCGCAAAACCTGCGCGAACTGGGTGTCTGTGACATGATCATCGACGAACCTGTGGGCGGTGCGCATCGCCACAAGAAAGCGGCGATCACCGGCGTTGGCGCTGCGATCAATGCCATGCTGACAGACATGGACGCCATGAGCCCAGATGAGTTGCGCCAAGCGCGGCGTCAGAAATACCTCGACCTTGGTGCAAAAGGTCTGGCTGCTTGATCCGCCTCGCGCTCGCTTTGACCATGGCGGCGCAAACGGCGGCCGCAGGCGGGTTGATGGAGCGCACGGTGACGTTTGGCGCATTGGCGTATGACGATGTCGCAGCACCGATGTTTGTGGGTGAACGCCATCCGGCGGTGGTCACGAACAGCATCGAATACGGGCTAGGGCCGGAAGGCGTGCAAAATGGCTGGGACGTTGTGCCTGCTATAATAGACATTCGCGATCAACAGATCATCATAACCTACCCCGAAACTGTGGGCGGCAGGTTTCCAGCACCGGAATTCAACGGCTATGTGCTGGATTTCCTGACCGATTGCGTGCTGTTCAATGGCGCAGGTCAGGATTTGGAAAACTCAACGGTGGTTTTGGCCAGCGATGCGATTTTTGTTGAGGGATCAAAGCTGTACGTCGATATGTCGGGCCTCGACTTTGGGCCGAAGACGTTCATTGTGGTGAATGTGGACGTGGCGGATTGCCCGCTGAGTTAGGGGTCAACATCGTCCACGACCAGAATACCGGAAACGCCAGTGTCTTGAGCCGTCAAAGCGATACGCAGCCCTTCAAAGCGCGCGGCATCTGACGAGTGCCACGCCAAAGCAGTCGGCATCGGACCGATTTCCCCTTCCAAAAACACTAGGTCGTTGTCATCCGCAATCGTCTCATCAATCCAGGCCACCAAGTCTAGGGTGTCAAAATCGAACCCGACTGATCCAGCACTGTTAAGACTATAGTCCACTTTGCAAACACGAACGGCGGAGTCACCATCGACGTTGTTGACCCATTGCGCAACAAATCTGCCGTCAAACAGGATCTTGTGACCGCCATCACTGAATTGATCAGATAAGAACGCGCGTTCGTAAACGCCGGCAGATCGGCCCATCTCCTCGAACGGGGTCGCTCCGGTTTTGACATACGGCAAACAGTGATCTGAAAGAACCGACATAAGACGATCCTCATCACTGACATGACGCCATGCATTGAAACCGAATATCACCACTGCCGCGATGCCTGCACCTGTTAGAAGTCCATAAACCTTGGCTACCACATCTTCGCCTTTGCGTTTTCTGCATAGCCATCGTCGTAGGTTTGGGCGTCAAATTCTGCCTGCTGTTCTTTCAGCAATTGGCCGGCTGTCGGCAAATCAAGCACTGGATCGCCCGTCCACAATTCAGATCGCATGATTGCCTTGGCACATTGAAAATACGCCTCGCCTATGGTTATGACGATCACGGATTTCGGGTGCTTGCCCGATTGTGCAAACGCACCTGTGACGTCAGGGCCATCCGCCAACACTGCCGTGCCATTCACGCGGATCACATTGGCCGATCCAGTCACCATGAACATCAAACTCACCCGTCCGTCACGCACGATGTTGCGCAAACTGTCGATGCGGTTGTTACCGCGCCAATCAGGAAGCCAAAGTGTTTTATCATCCACGACGCGCACCACCGGCCCGACGTCACCACGCGGGCTGCCATCGCTGCCCTCAGATCCAACAGTTGTCAGAACGCAGAACCGCGCGGCTTTGATCCATGTCACGTAATGTGGCGTAAGCCGCGTCACGACCTTGGTCAACGACGCTGGCACTGCCGCATCATAAAGCGCCTCAAGTGCTGCAATGTCGTCGATCGTTTTCATTCTTCAATCGCGGTAAATCCCGCCTCCCGCATCAGCTCGTTCGAACGGGTTTCGATCACGTCTTCGAGCTTGGCCGTGAAGGCAGTCATCTCCATTCCGGCGGGGATGCGCGGCAAAAATTCAATCACTGCAGTCCCTTGTGCGCGATAGATACCGCGCTTTGGCCAGAACACCCCGACGTTGGCGGCGACAGGAACGCAGTCTTGGCCAAGCTCAGTATACAAGATGCCAGCGCCGACTTTGTACTTTGCCTTAACCCCCGGCGCGATACGGGTGCCTTGGGGATAGATGATCAACTGGCCGGGCAAAGCGCGGCCCGCGGCGACGTCCGCGACCATCTTTTTGATCGCCATCCCACGTCTACCGCGTTCGACAGGAATGCAGCCAACGCGTAGGCCAAACTGACCCAAAACTGGCGCATACATCAGAATCCTTTTCATGATGAATTTACCCGTGGGCAAGGCACCGTAGATCATAATCACGTCGAGGAAGGATTGGTGTTTGCCCGCAACAAGAACTTCGTCGCTTGGCGGGGTGCCGCGAACTTCGCATTTCAGGCCAATCATCCAGCCAGCGGCCCACTGGACCCACCAACAATAAAACCGACAGGCAAAGATGGCAGCGCGCCGCGAACAGATAACGGGGATGAAAAATACCACACCAACGACGGCCATAGCAAAATACATATGGCCCACGAAAATCAGGGACCGGACCCATTGGATGGCGTATGTCATGACTGCTCCTTCAGGGTGCGTAGCGCGGCTTGTCGTGTGGCGGCGAAAGCCACAAGACCCGCTAGAACGGGGATAACCAGTGGCCACAACCAATGCCAGCCTTGAAAGCCCAATCCGGTTAGGAACCCACCCACAGCATCCGCGCGGGGCAGTAGCAGTATCGCAAGGCTCCCCAAAAGCGTGCCTGATGCTGCACCCAAAAGGGCGCGCAGGGTGAACCTGCGCACAAAAGCGCGGGCAATATAGATATCGCGCGCGCCAACAAGGCGCATCACGCGGATAACTTGGGCATTGGCCGCAAGCGCTGCATTGGCCGCAAGCGTGATCATCGCCGCAGTGGTTCCAGCGATCAGGACCATCGACACAATCCCAAGCAGGCGCAGACGCGACGCGGCCTCAACCAGCGGTTCGCGCCAACGGGTATGATCATCAAGCACTGCACCGGGCACTTCGGCCTGAAGGCGGGCGCGAAGACCCGTGGCATCATAGCCATCCACGTTTTCGATAATCTCAATAAGCTGGGGGATTGGCAGGCTTTCGACAGGCAGGTCCGGCCCGAACCACGGTGCCAGCAATGCACGTTGTTCATCCGCGCTAAGCGGTCGTGCCTCTGCCACACCGGGCGTGGATTGCAGAACCGTCAGCGCGGCGCGGGTCTGCGCATCCATCTGGTCTTGTGGCGCGGAAATCCGCAGCGTCGATGTCTTTGCCAGTTCTGCCGACCAGCGATCCGCCAACCGCCCTGTCGCAAGGGACAGCGCCAAGGCAAAAACCGCCAAAAATGCCATCGAAGCCGCCGACAAAACCGTCAGCCTTGCGGTGAATCCAGTCGGCGGAACGGCACGATCAGCCTGCGGATCACCTGCAAGAAATTCCAAAAGCCGGTTCAGGATGTCCATCATAAATCCGCACCCGCCAGTTGCAGGCGGCGATCCTTTAGCCGCAACACCCGTGCTGAAACCTGCGCCTTGGCCGCGCGAATGAAGCTGATATCATGGGTCGCGATCAACACCGTTTT
The DNA here is from genome assembly GCF_000155675.2 of Octadecabacter antarcticus 307. Taxonomy (GTDB): domain Bacteria; phylum Pseudomonadota; class Alphaproteobacteria; order Rhodobacterales; family Rhodobacteraceae; genus Octadecabacter; species Octadecabacter antarcticus. The sequence continues at coordinate 212,741 of NC_020911.1, read as the reverse complement.
GCCCATCTTATTGAGTTCGACCAGCAGCGACAGCAAACGCTGTGACATCTCCCAATCGACGTTGCCGGTGGGTTCATCCGCCAAAATCACTTCTGGGGACATGATGACTGCACGGGCCAGTGCTGCGCGCTGGCGTTCACCGCCCGAAAGCTGCGGCGGGAATTGTGCAGCTTGTTGGCTTAGCCCGACCCAACCAAGCAAATCTGTTAGGTCAGCGGAAGATACGGTGCGCCCGGACACGGTCAGCGGCAACGCAATGTTTTCGGCCAATGTCAGATGATCGAGGAACTGACAGTCCTGATGCACAATACCGATACGGCGCCGCGCCTGCGCCACGGCGTCGCGATCTAACGTACGCGCATCCTGACCAAACAGACGCGCCTGACCACTTGTCGCGACCAACTCGCCATAACACAGCTTCAACAGCGTGGTTTTACCCGCGCCGGATGGTCCTGTCAGAAAATGAAATGACCCGGCGGCAAGCTGCAAGTTCAGCCCAGAAAACAGTTCTGATCTGCCATAATTATAGGCCACATTGTCCAGCTCAATCACGGTTGCCCCCGTTTGTTGGAATGGTTTTGGCGCAAAGCCGCGCCACATGCAATCTGCGCTTATGACACAGGTCTTGCAAAACCTTTGCGCTCGAGCGTCAGGAACGGTAGGATTCCATAAATAACGCGGGCAGAACGCTCGTTTGAGGCAGAGGAACCAGGTTATGCGGCTGATATGCCCAAATTGCGGTGCGCAATATGAGGTCGCGGATGATGTCATTCCGACAGGTGGGCGTGATGTTCAGTGTTCCAATTGTAGCCATACGTGGTTCGAACAACCCGGCGCATCCGTTGCGGCCGAATTGGGCACAGCGACCGAGACACCGCCAGCGCCGACCGCTGAGCCAGTCCCTCAGCCCGATCCAGTTGCCGAGCCCGTTCCAGATCCTGAGCCAACGCGCAAAGCGCCCGAACCGCGTGAAATGGATGCCGAAGTCGCCGATATCCTGCGCCAAGAAGCAGAATATGAACAAGCGGCCCGCGAAGCCGACACTAACACGATAGAAACGCAGCCCGATCTGGACTTGTCACATGATCCAGAAGAGGACTACCGCAGCCGCCAAGCCCGCGAGCGTTTGGCCCGTCTGCGCGGCGAACCCGAAACCGGCGCAGCCGCAGTGGGGGCAGCCTTGGCGCAAGATACCGTTGCGCCGCGCCGCGAGTTATTGCCCAACATCGAAGAGATCAATTCGACCCTGCGCCCTGACGCCAATGCGAACGCAACCGTAAATGATGATACCGATACTGCGCATCCTCGTGGCGGATTTAAACGCGGGTTCATGTATGTCGTGCTTGTCGCACTCATTGCGCTAGCGATCTATGTTTTTGCGCCGCAAATCAGCACGGCAGTGCCACAATTCGAACCGTATTTGACGTCTTATGTGGGGTGGGTCGACGGATTGCGCATTTTGCTGGATCAGCAGATTCAAGGATTGATTGAGGTGCCTATAGAGGCTGCAGTCGAACCTAACCCCGAAGGCTAAACCCTAAAAACGTTCCAGCAGACGCCGCAGATAATCGAGTTCGACTTGAGGGCGCTCTTGATCGGCGGAACGGTTGCGCAATTCTTGCAACAGTTCTTCCGCACGGCGGTTAATTTCGTCCTGTAGCATCGATTCTTCGGACCCGAATTGACCCGTGTTGCCCATCTGACGACCGAGCGGATCGCGCCGTTCGGGTTCTGCGCGGCCTTCTGCATTGCCCGTTTGGGTGCCTTGGCCTTCTTCCAACTCATCCATCTGGTTTTCAGCCAAAGCCTGCCCCAGATTGCGCAATCCGTCACGCAGTGCGTCCATCGCCTCGGCTTGTTGATCAATCGCTTCGGCCAAATCGCCGCTCCGCAAAGCATCCTCAGCGCCGTCCATCGCACCCTCAGCACGTTCTAGAGATTGTTCTGCATTATCAGCCGCCTCACCGGACAAACCGGGCAGACCGTTGCGCAACTGGTTTAGACCATCGCGCAGCGCTTGTTGGCGTTCGGCCAGACTTTGTGGCCCACCGCTGCCTTCGCCGCCCTGCCCGTTGCCATCGGTCAGACCACCTTGTGTGTTATCGCCTTGGCCTTGACCTTGGCCCTGTTGTTGTCCGTCTTGGCCCTGACCTTCTTCACCGTCTTGGCCTTGCTGTCCTGGTTGTTGCCCTTGCTGTTGACCGTCTTGCTGGCCTTGGTTGAACTGGTCCTGCAAATCGCGGAACGCTTCGTCGGTCAGGTCTTGTTGATCGCGCAGGGTCTCAGCCAAGTCTTCCATGGATTGCTGGCCGAGCGTTTGCGGGCCGCCATCGCCGCCTTCCCCTTCGGTGACGCGCAGATTTTCCATCAGCTCGTTCAACTGCTCCATCAACTCCATGGCTTCGGCCATCCGGCCTTCTTCCATGAGTTCCTGAATACGGTCCATCATTGCCTGCAGTTCGTCTTGGCTGATGTTGTTACTTTCTTGGTTATTGTCAGGCTGATCCGTGCCGTTTGGATTGGGTTCTGCATTTTGTGCGAGCATTTGCATATAATCGTTCATCGCCTCACGCAGTTCCTGCATCAGTTCAGCGATTTCTTCGTCGGACGCACCATTGCGCATGGCTTCTTCGAGGCGTTCCTGCGCGCGTTCCAGACGGGCGCGCGCATCGGCAAGTGATCCTTCTTCGAGCTGCACAGCCAATTCCCAGAGCGCCTGCACGACTTCCGCCTGCACATCATCGCTTAGGCCCGTGGTTTCCATGTTTTCGAGCCGGCGAATGATAAAGCGCAGACGCAGATAGGTCGTCTCATCGGGAAACAATTCGTCAGGGCGGTTCGAAACGGCGCGCAGAACCTGTGCGACGCGGGGTGCATTGGCCTTGGCCCACAAAATATCGCGGCGCTGTTCTATGACGGCCCGCGCAATGGGTTGGAAAAATCGCCGTCCGGGGAGTGTGAGTTGTTCAGCTTTGCTGAATCCAACCTGCCCAAGCGCGTCTTCGACTTGCAGTGTCATCATGACAGGCATGTTCGCCCACGGATGTTCACTGAAATCATCAATCAGCAGTTCTTCGAAGTCTGCGCGGTCGCCGGAAAACGGCATCGGCAGATCAATCACGATGGCGTCCCGCGCGTCCGCGTCAATCGCCAGCCCGTGGCGGCGCGACAACACCGCCGCGTTCAGGTCAAACGTCGCCGTACCCGCGACGACACCGTAATCGTCTGTCGCGGAAAACGGCTGGGACATCTCACCTTGCGCGTCTGCTTCGAGTGGTCCGGTCAATTCGACCGTTGGTGGATTGTCTTCGAGCAGCAGGAATTTCCACGTCTGGCCGCCCTCACCGACAATCGACAATTCGCCTTCTTGTGTAACTTCAAAACCCTGCTGTTGATCTGTGGCGGCGCCTAGGTCTTCGGTGCGACCGGACACAGTTTCCGACACGCTAAGCGCCCCGACATCGCCGTAAAGCCGCAGTGTGATAAACGATCCCTGTGCCACCTGCACACGATTGGCGATGATATCGGCAAGGTAAAGCGTCGGTTTTTGGGTGTAAGCGGGCGGTTCGATCCAGCCTTCCCAGACAGGCCCAGTCGCCAGGATGCCACCCCCCGCTGCAGCATCTGCCACCGACCCAACACGCCAGATCGATCCGAACAGCAGCGCCAAGACCATGACCAGAACAGCAATGTAGCGTATCCCGAATGGGTCTTTTGACGAGACGCGCAGATCCGGCCCAACCGTCCGCACATCACGGGTCTTTTGCTGCATGCGGGTAAGGTGCGCGTTCCAGACGGCTTCGGATGCTGCATCACCTGCGCCAATTGCTTGCACGTCATTCAGCGCCGCAATCGGGCGCCCGGGGAGCCGCGCATCGACACGGGCAGTGGCCTCGGCCACGCTCGGCCATGCCATCCGGCGAATGCTGCGATACAGCGTCCAAAGCAGCACAATGAGCGAAACCACACCGTAACCCCACACGACCTCAAGCGGCAGGAAATCCTGCCAGCCCATAATCAGTGGCGCAAGAGCGAAGAACAACACAGTCCAGAACGGCCAAAACGCCTGCGTCACACGCTCCGCAATCAGCCCAATGCGGGTCAGAAAAACAGGCATTTTCAAATGCCGCAGCATGGGTCGGGTTGGGGTCAGCTGGCCTCTCCTGTCAAACTGGATAGCGCAAAACGGCTACATCCATTCAGGTATGGTATCGCGATTGATCATGTCTTCAAAGGTCGGACGTCGGCGGATAACCGCAAATTGATCCCCGTTAACCAGAACCTCGGGTATCAGGGGGCGCGAATTATATTCACTAGACATAACAGCACTGTAGGCGCCCGCAGATCGGAATCCAACGAGCGCTTCTGACTGCAATGTCGGCAACATCCGGCCCTTTGCGAAAGTGTCGCCGCTTTCGCAGATCGGCCCAACGACATCGTAGGGCGTTTGTTCAACGCCTGCGGCAGATTCTATGACGGGCACGATATCATGCCATGCATCATACATCGCGGGGCGGATCAGATCGTTCATCGCGGCGTCCACGATCAGAAATTCGCGGTCTTCACCGGATTTTACATAGATCACTTTTGCCACCAGCAGGCCCGCATTACCTGAAATCAGACGACCCGGTTCAATCTCAATCTCACACCCCAGATGTCCGACTTCTTCTTTGATCAGCGCACCATATTCGATGGGAAGTGGCGGGGCGTTGTTATCGCGCGCATAGGGAATCCCCAAACCACCCCCCAGATCAAGGCGGCTGATGTCATGTCCGTCACTGCGCAGCTGTTCGGTCAACTCAGCCACCTTGCGATACGCCAGACGGAACGGTTCCAATTCGGTCAGCTGTGATCCGATATGAACATCGATGCCAATGATCTTGAGGCCGGGGAGTTTCGCCGCCATCGCGTAAACGTCACGCGCACGGCTGATCGGGATGCCGAATTTGTCTTCTTTTTTGCCCGTCGATATCTTAGCGTGAGTCTTTGCGTCCACATCAGGGTTCACCCGAACAGTAATCGGCGCAATTTTACCGAGCGACATAGCGACCTCTGACAGCACCTCCATCTCGGGTTCGCTTTCGACGTTGAACTGACGAATGCCGCCTACCAACGCGAGGCGCATTTCCTCGCGGGTTTTACCAATGCCGGAAAATACGATTCTATCACCGGATACGCCCGCGGCCTTCGCGCGCAGATATTCGCCGCCCGATACGACATCCATGCCAGCACCCGCATCGCCAAGCAGCTTAAGCACGGCAACATTGGACAGCGATTTTACTGCGAAACAAATCAAATGATCCATACCGGCCAAAGCATCATCAAACAGCTGAAAATGGCGCAGCAATGTCGCCGTCGAATACACATAAAACGGCGTGCCGACCTGCGCTGCAATCTCAGCGATGGTGACGTCTTCGGCCATCAACTGGCCGTCACGATACAAGAAATGATCCATCAGATTCTCAATTTAGCTGCGCTTGGCGTCGGTTTGGCCCATGCGGATAAAAATATAAAGCGGCAAACCACAGCTGACCCCGATGCCGAACGTCGCGGGGATGGCAATCAGGCGGACCCAGTGGCGCGTTTGAAAGGTTTCGACGATCACCCAGACCGTGAGCGCGACAGCTGCAATTGTCAGATCCCAGACCAGCCCGGACGATGCAGCATTGGCGTGCCATGCATCAACCATCGCCATAATGTCCCACGTGTTGGCCTGAAACCACGCAATGAAATACGACATCGGGTGGATCGTGCCCCAGACGGCAAGTGCGGCGAAAATCCAGCGCATCTAAAGGATCAGTCCGACGCTGAAAGTACCGTTTGTCGCCCCAACCCCAGCATTGGTGCTAACGCCGTTCGGCCCGATATTGACACCTGTATCACCAGTCGGGCGAAACGGCGGATCGTTTGCACCGCACGCCGCAACATATGTCAGCGTCAGCAACACAATTACGGATCGGGTCATGACAAATCCTTTTTCCAGCGGGCAATCTGCGCGCGCACGTTTTCCGGCGCTGTGCCCCCGTAAGATGTGCGGCTGCGCACGGAATTGTCCACACCCAGCACGTCAAAGACGGCGTTGGTGATACCCGCGTGTACAGATTGCATGTCTGCGAGGCTCAATTCCGGCAGATCACAGCCCTTTGTTTCGGCCATCGCGACCAATGACCCGGTGATGTGATGTGCATCGCGAAACGGCAGGCCAAGTTCGCGCACCAGCCAATCGGCGAGGTCGGTGGCAGTGGAAAAGCCCATCGCCGCCGCCACCCGCAAATCATTGGGCCGTGCCTTCATATCCGCAATCATTCCAGCCATCGCCGCAAGGCCAAGCATCAGGTGGTCAGCGGCATCAAACGTCGGTTCTTTGTCTTCTTGCATGTCCTTGGAATAGGTCAGCGGCAGACCTTTCATCACGGTCATCAACGCAACATTTGCACCAAAAATCCGTCCGATTTTGGATCGCAGTAATTCCGCCGCATCCGGGTTGCGCTTTTGCGGCATGATGGATGATCCGGTGGACCAACGATCCGACATCGTCACAAACCGGAACTGCGCAGACGACCAGATGACCAGTTCTTCGGCCAAACGCGACAGATGCATGGCACAGATCGACGCGGCACCAAGAAATTCGAGCGCAAAGTCACGGGCTGCCACTGCGTCGAGCGAATTGGCCATCGGGCGATCGAACCCCAACGCCGTAGCTGTGGCATGGCGATCAAGCGGGAAAGACGTGCCAGCCAGCGCCGCAGCCCCCAGCGGGCTTTCGTTCATCCGTTTGCGTGCATCAGCGAACCGCGCACGGTCACGGGCAAACATTTCAACATAGGCCATCATGTGATGGCCCCATGTGACGGGCTGGGCGACTTGCAGGTGGGTAAAACCGGGCATGACCCAATCAGCGCCGTCTTCTGCCTGACCGATCAGCGATGTCATCAACGCGACAAGCGCACCATCCACTGCATCGCATTGATCGCGGACCCAAAGACGGAAATCAACGGCGACCTGATCATTGCGCGACCGACCCGTGTGCAACCGCCCCGCAGGTTCGCCCACGATTTCTTTCAGGCGCGCTTCGACGTTCATGTGGATATCTTCAAGTTCAACGCGCCACGGGAACGTACCGCCCTCGATCTCTGACAACACCGTGAGCAGGCCTTCCCTGATCGCCGTTGCATCGCTATCGGTTATGATACCTTGTGCCGCCAACATGGCCGCATGCGCGCGGGAGCCTTCTATGTCTTGTTTCGCCAATCGACGATCAAACCCGATAGATGCGTTGATCGCTTCCATGATCGCGTCCGGACCTGCGGCAAAGCGCCCACCCCACATTGCATTTGAGGATTTTTCAGGGGATTTATCGTCTGCCATGACACTTGTCTCCAACGCTAGGATTGCCCGATGAAAAAAGAACTGATTTTCGCAGCCGCCACAGTCATCGGTATTGCCGCAGGGCTATACTTTGCCTTGGACGATAGCGAAAGCCCTACGGTTGTTCAGCGCGATTTCACATTGCTTCAGGAATTGCGCGTCGGTGACATGATGAAGCTGCAATTTGGTGCAGATCGCGGTTCAGACGTGGTTTTCAAACACGAAGACGGGTCTGATCTGACGCTGGCAGCGTTTGAAGGTCAGTACGTGGTTTTGAATTTCTGGGCGACGTGGTGCGCGCCATGTCGCAAGGAAATGCCGCACCTTTCGGAACTTCAGGACGAATTTGGGGGCGAGGGTCTAGAGGTCGTGACGGTTGCAACAGGCACCAACCAACGCCCAGCGATGGAACGGTTCTTTGAGGAAATTGGCGTCGATAATTTGCCAATGCACACCGATGCCAACAGTGCGCTCGCGCGCGATATGGGTGTGATCGGCCTGCCAGTCACGTTGATTATGGACCCTCAGGGTCTAGAAATTGCGCGGTTGATTGGTGATGCAGATTGGGCGAGCGACAATGCTAAGGCGATTTTGACGACGCTGCTGGCGGAATAATCAGCCCGCGTTCTGCTGACGCTCGATATATGCACGCATTTCTTCAGCTTCTTGTCGTGCAACACGCAAACCATCCATCGCGGCGCGCAATTCGGCCTCAGTCTGGCTTAGCTGATTGGTGATTTCGGCTTCGCGTTTCTGCAAATAGGTGATCGCCTGATCGCGGGTTTCTTCGGCTTCGTGCAGCGACTGGGCCATGCGGTCCAATTCACCAACTTCGGATTTGGACACGCGGGTGAAACGGTTGATCAGCCAGCTTGCAAACCAGCCCAAACAAAAGGCCACAAACAGGATAATCGCGGTGGCGACAATGAATTCGGTTCTGTTCATTCGTTTAGGTCCTCCGGTGCGGCGGTATCTTCCACCGCGGCCGCTTCAAGCGCGGCCTCTGCTTCGATCTGGTCTAAACCAGTAAGTTCTTCGGTACTTTCTGGCACGATCAAGCTAAATTCGATCCGTCTGTTTGCCTCACGGCCATCGGCGGTTTCATTGTCAGCAATCGGGTCAGCTTCGCCGTAACCTACTGACCGGAAACTTGCCACCGGAACACGCCGAACGCGCAAACCCTCAAGAACCGCATCGGCCCGCTGCTGGCTCAGGCGTTGGTTGCCGTCTTCAGACCCTTGGCTGTCCGTATATCCCGCGATCTCGATCCGCAAATCGGCGCAGCGTTGGAGAATTTCTTTGATGTCATCCAAAATCGCCGCGCCCGCGCCTGCAATCGTCGCAGAGCTGGGTTCAAACCTGATCTTACGGGATTCAGTCACGTTCATGATCTGGCCCAGACATTCTTCCGTGGTGGGCAGGGCGGCAATCGGGTCCAGTTCTTCTACGTAAGTGACGCTGACCTCGAATTCCTCAGCCTCGCCCAACTTTTCGATCAGTAAACGTATGATTTCCCCGCTCGCAGCAGGTGAGCCGGTATTGCCACGCACAACAATATCGGCAGGTTCAACAACCACAGAGCCGTTCGACAGCTGCGACAACGCCGCAATTCCTGCCAGCACACGAATGGACCAATTGCTGGGCAGTCCATCCACAACCCGCGTCGCCATGGAAATATCAGCCGATCCGAATTTCGCCCGCGCGAAATTTTCCGCCGTGGAATTCAGCAGTTCGGTCGACATGCGGCCGCGCAACTGCACCAATCCTTCGGGGCTCAGCGTTGCGATGAACTGTGGCGGGCCTTCGTTGCTTTGCGTTGGCGTCGCAGGCAAAATCGCTTCAAGCGCAAAAATTTCTGGCAGCGCGTTCTCAAGTTCGCCGGCGACCCGATCAAAGTTGCCTTCGACTGCACCCGTGCGGGCCACCAAAATGATATCGGCGTCAGAGAGCGTAACGGTACCGCCGCCCAAGTCATCCAGTGCCGCAATCGACATCGTTACCGCGTCAGCCCAGCGCGTTGTGGGGGCGCCCAGCGCCACCATACATCCGATCTGGCCTTCAACCCCTGCTGCCTGCGCCGCTGCAACAATACGCGATTCAGCAGCCGCGGTATCAGCCACACAGCTATCAAACCGTCGGCCATTTTCGTCAATTATGAAGCGCGTCACGAATGGCGACACAACAGGACGCGGGGCCGATATATTTAGGGTGATGAGCAGATCGTCGGGACTGGCGCGACGCAGGCTGATTTCCAACTGGGCCTTTTGTTCCCGCGAGTCTGAAATCGCTTCAACTGCGACCCGCCCTGCCCGTACTGATATTTTGGATCGCGGCAATTGGCGCAACGCACGAACCGCAAATGCGACTGCGCCGTCCCACCCGTCCGGAACGTCGTAATCTGCTGTTGTAAGGAAATCGGCGAAGTTACTGTTTTCACCCGCCATGTCTGTCAGCGTTTCAGTAAGGTCGTCGCGGTCAGACAATGCAGGGATCAGACCAATTATCGAAATGCCACTGTCATTGCGCAAAATCTCCAACGAGAATTCGGGTGCAACGATGCCAGCACTGTCTTCAACCGTCATATTGTCGATCACGCGGCTTGCGTCGACCATGCCGCCTGCAGTTGAAATGGCGCGAAACCGCATTGCTTCGCTCGGTGCTTCGCCTTCAAGGATCACTTGCAAACCGTCGCCTAGAACAGATGCAAACGCGTGGCCCTGTTCTTCCAATGCAACGCCGACGGTTTCAACCGATCGGGTTTCCACGGTTGTGACCACAGCGCGCGCCGCGAAACCGCAGACGATTGCCGCAAGGCAAAACGCAGCAAGTCGAATAAAAAGGGCAGAGAGGCGCATTGCGGCGTCCTTGATCGGTTGTAGACCTGTCCTTAGGCGGTTGTGGGCGCGGGTTCAATCAAACGAACAACGCAACGGCGAAAAATGGCAAGGGGATGAGGCCAGCATCGCGGTTGGATCGGAACAGCCGCAACAATTTGGTGCCGTCTTCTGCGTCAAATCCACGTTGCTGCCATGCAAGGTGCCAGCCCATTGCCCATGGCCCACCAAGGGCGACAACCAGCGCCAAAACATTGGCGTTAATCCCCGCAAGAATCACGGCCAGCCCCAACAGGCAGACCGTCGCAACCATGAAATACCGCAACCAAAGTGGCGTCGCATCTCCAAACAAGCGCGCCGTAGATTTCACCCCGATCAGCGCGTCGTCTTCTACGTCCTGATGCGCATAGATCGTGTCGTAAAACAGCGTCCATGCAATCCCCGCGACGTAAAGCACGACCGCAGGCCAGCCCAACGTGCCCGTGTGCGCAGTCCATGCCAGCAAAGCGCCCCAATTAAACGCCAGACCCAGAAACACCTGCGGCCACCAGGTAAACCGTTTCGCGAACGGATAAATCGCGACGGGCAGCAACGCGAGAACCCCCAGAAGGACAGCATTGGAATTGAACGTCAGCAAGATTAGCAGCGCCAGAAACGATTGCAGCGCCATCCACACCAGCGCCTTTCGCACACCAACCTGACCCGACGGGATTGGGCGGTTCGCCGTTCGTTCGACTGATCCGTCAATGTCGCGGTCGGTAATGTCGTTCCACGTGCACCCCGCCCCACGCATCAAGAACGCACCGATGGCGCAACCGATCGCAATCCACAAATCAAACAGGCTGGCGCGTCCCGTATGTAACATCGCCAAGGCCAAGCTCCACCAGCAGGGCAACAACAAAAGCCACGTTCCTATGGGACGATCCGCACGGGAAAGTCGTAAAAAAGGTCGCGCGCGCAGGGGCGCAAAACGATCAACCCAGTTTCCTGTCACCGCATCAGCAATTTCAACCTCTGGCGTCTGGTTGGCGTCGGTCATATGTTCATCCCATGGCACGAATTAGAATGTATGTAGACCACCCTTTGGGCCCGCAAGAAAGGGTCGCTCTGTCGCGAGAACAGGCGCATTACCTTTTTGGGGTCATGCGGTTGGACGTGGGCGCGGATGTGTCGCTGTTCAATGGGCGTGACGGGGAGTGGCGCGCGCTGGTCGCGGCTGCATCCAAAAAGAGCGGCGTGTTGGACTGCGTCGTTCAAACCAAGCCGCTGCAAATGCCCCCCGACCTATGGCTGGTCTTCGCCCCCATCAAGAAAGACCGCACATCCTTTATCGTCGAAAAGGCGGCCGAACTTGGGGCGGCGCGGATCGTACCGCTGCAAACGGAATACACTCAATCCGCCAATCGCGTGCGCCAAGACAGGTTGCAAGCCCACGCACTTGAGGCGGCTGAGCAATGCGGTGGAACCTATGTGCCAGAGGTCGCAGAGCTACAAAAGTTCGCCAAAATGCTCGACACGTGGAATCCAACGCGGCGGATCTTGTTTTGTGACGAAGCGATGGTGGACAAACCGTTAATTCTGCCGACCAACGCAGGACCATGGGCAATCCTGATCGGCCCCGAAGGTGGATTCTCAGACAAAGAACGTGACCGCCTGAACAGTATGCTGTGCGCGCACGCTATCAGCCTTGGACCACGTATTTTGCGCGCAGATACGGCGGCTGTCGCGGCAATGACGCTTTGGCAACAGGCGATGGGGGACTGGACGTGAGTTTCGTTCAGATCGGCGCGGTCTACACGCCACCCGCCCAGCGCGGCAAAGGTCACGCGCGGCGCGCGCCGTTGTTCGCCAGCAACCCACCTGCAATCGCCGCCTACAAAGCGGTCGAGCTTACACAAATCGGCGACTGGGTTCTTGCTATTTTCAAAACCCCACAGGTGGCGCCATGAAAAAATCTGTCATCAGACCCGAAATCCGCGAAGGACTATGGCGGTGGCGCGAAGTTATCGCAGCACTTGCGCTCGCTCTGATTGGACTGTGGTGGGCATTTGTGTCGTTCGGGATCGTGCAATGGCTTGGCTGGGGAATGACGGCACTGGGCGCAGGCCTCGCAATCGCCGCCGCGCAAAAGGTTCGTTTTCGCCCTGAAGGTGACGGCCCCGGCGTCGTGACATTGGATGAACGGCGTGTCACCTACCTTGGCCCGTTGGACGGCGGGGTGGCCGATCTTGATCTGATGGTGCAGCTCGATATTACGCCAGCACCCGCTTGGCGGTTAATCAATGGCGGTGGGCAGCACCTCGACATCCCAACAAATGCTGTTGGGGTTGAGGTACTGTTTGATGTGTTTGCCGCCCTACCCGGTATCAAAACCGAATATATGCTATCCTTGCTCAACAGCCCGCGCCCTGCAAAAATGACCGTCTGGATGGCCCCCGATCATAAGCCATACACGCAGTTGCATTGACACCCCTCCTAACCTCAGCCACGTCTTAAATTTACCCTCGCAAACGGAGCGTTTCCCATGTCCATTCCACAAACCGGCGGCGGTCCGATTGAACATCACGACCAGCTTGCGCAATATCTGGCGGACGGGTGTAAGCCGAAGGCAGATTGGCGCATTGGCACCGAGCATGAAAAATTTGGCTATTGCAAAGACACGCACAAACCGCTGCCATTTTCCGGTGAACGGTCCATCGAAGCGGTTCTAGGCGGCCTGCGTGACCATTATGGCTGGGCCCCTGTGACGGAGGACGGCTTTCTGATTGGTTTGGAAAAAGACGGCGCGAACGTGTCGTTGGAACCTGGCGGCGCGTTGGAATTGTCCGGCGCACCTGTGGAAACGATCCACCAGACCTGCGACGAAGTGAACGTTCACCTCGCCGAAGTGAAATCTGTCGCTGACAAAATTGGCGTTGGGTTTATCGGCCTTGGCGCGGCCCCCGAATGGTCCCACGACGAAGTCGGCTTAATGCCTAAAGGCCGCTACAAGCTGATGGATTCCTACATGGACAAGGTCGGCACGTCGGGCAAAATGATGATGCGGCGAACATGTACCGTGCAGGTGAACCTCGATTTTTCATCCGAACCCGACATGATCCAGAAGATGCGCGTTGCAATTGCTTTGCAGCCCGTGGCGACCGCGTTGTTTGCCAATTCACCGTTCTTTGATGGCAAAGTGAATGGCCACAAAAGCTGGCGCGCCCGCATTTGGCGCCATTTGGACGATGCACGCACCGGCATGTTGCCGTTCGTGTTTGAAGATGGGTTCGGGTTCGAACGCTACGTCGAATACATGCTCGATGTGCCGATGTATTTCGTCTACCGCGATGGTAAATATGTTGACGCGCTTGGCCAGTCGTTCCGCGATTTCCTGAAAGGCAAACTGCCTGCATTGCCCGGTGAAACGCCAACGCTTTCGGATTGGGCCGATCATCTGACAACCGCCTTCCCAGAAGCACGACTAAAACGGTTCATCGAAATGCGCGGGGCCGATGGTGGCCCGTGGCGTCGCCTGTGTGCGCTGCCTGCGTTCTGGGTTGGTCTAACTTACGACCAAGAGGCTTTGGACGCCGCCTATGACCTGTGCAAAGACTGGGACACAGACACCCGCGAACAATGGCGTGTCGCTGCATCTGTTGATGGATTGCAAGCCAAGGTAGGTGGCCAATCCATGCATGACATCGCGCGTGAATGTGTCAAGATCGCGGAACTGGGTCTGAAAAACCGCGCCATGCCAGGTGCGGGCGGACTGGTGCCAGATGAAACCCATTTTCTAAATGCGCTGAAAGACAGCATCGAGACGGGCAAAACCCCTGCGGATGAACTGTTGGATCAATACAAAGGCGCATGGAACGGCGACTTGAGCAAAATTTACCGTGATTTTAGCTACTAGATTGGAACCAGCGCGGCGACGAACCTGCGAACCTTGGTTTCTGACATTTCACACGGTCTGAGTAGATCGCCCGCGCCAAGGTGATATAGGTTGAGACTGATGTAGTCGGATCCATCAAGCGCCTCTGCCACGAGCTTTTCACCCTTGCCACCCGATACTAAACTGCGTGTTACCGTCCAATTCTTGCCCTGTGCCAGCCCGCGAAACGTGCCAAGCGGCAGCGTCACAAGTTTGGCCGCAAAGGTCATTTCTTGCCGATCTTGCTTTCGGTTCCGGCAACCAAGCGGCGGACATTGTCTGCGTGCCGCCAAAAGATCAGCGCGGTCAGCAACGCGCACAGGATGAATATTTGTGGCACGCCCAAGGCAAGCGCCCAGACCATCGCGGACGCCGCAGCGGCCAAGGCTGCGAGCGACGAGAACCGAAACACCAGCGCCGTCACCAACCACGTCAAACACGCCGCAATGCCGATAGGCCAAGCCAGCGCATAAAGCAGGCCAAGGAACGTCGCGACACCCTTGCCACCGCGAAATTCCAGCCAGACCGGAAAACAATGCCCGACCATCACCGCGAAGGCCGCGAATTGGGCCGCGTCAGGGGCTGCATACGCACGCGCCAGCAAAACCACGACTGCACCTTTGCCGCCATCCAGCAGCAACGTTAAAGCGGCCGCTTTTTTGGACCCCGTGCGCAACACATTCGTCGCGCCGATATTGCCTGACCCGATGTCGCGCAAATTACCCAAGCCCATGACGCGGGCGAGGATCAGGCCAAACGGGATCGACCCTATTACGTAGGCAATTGCGACCCAGAGCAGCAGTGTCGATGCGGAACTAATGATATCAGGCATTGGCCAACCCTTTGGTTTTGTTCACACCACCCACGTAGGTGGCAATGACTTTGCCCTGTAAAATGGCCCCGTCAAACGGTGTGTTTTTAGATTTCGAAAGCAGTGCAAATCGATCCAGTCTGTAGCTCGCATCCGGATCAAACAGAACCAGATCAGCAGGCGCGCCAACCGACAACCGCCCACATGCCAGCCCTAGACGGTTCGCCGGATTTAGCGCCAAGGCGCGGAACAAATGTGGCAAGTCCATGTGGCCAGCGTGGACAAGGCGCAATGCCGCCGGAAGCAGGGTTTCCAACGCCACAGCCCCACTTGCGGCTTCTTCATAGGGCAGGCGTTTGGATTCTTCGTCTTGTGGGGTGTGCATGGAACAGATGATATCGATTAGTCCTGACGCCACAGCCTCGACCCCGGCCAAACGATCATCCTCAGCGCGCAGCGGCGGCTTGAGCTTAAAGAATGTGCGGTAATCGGCGACGTCCAATTCGTTCAGCGTCAGGTGATGGATGCCCACCCCCGCCGTGATGTCCAGCCCATTGGCCTTGGCGCGTTCCAGTGCCGGCAGCGCGCGCGCCGTGGTGATCTGGTCAACATGATAGGCCGCCCCCGTCATTTCCAGCAGCGCGATATCGCGGTCCAGCCCCATGCGTTCCGCCATCGGCGACACGCCAGAAAGCCCACGCAAGGTCGCAAATTTACCCGATGTGACCGACCCACCTGCCGACAATCCCGGTTCCTGCACATGGCCAATAACCAATGCGCCCAAAGAATGTGCATAGGTCAGAACGCGGGAAAATATCTTGGTGTTTGTGACGACACGATCACAATCGGTGAATGCCACAGCACCTGCGTCAAGCAGAAACCCAATCTCTGTCATCTCGCGCCCATTGCGGCCCTTTGTCAGGGCGGCCATGGGCAACACATTCACCGCCGCATCAATCGACGCGCGACGTTCGACAAATTCCAGCGTTTCAGGGGTGTCAATGGCAGGGTCGGTGTCGGGGCGCGTCACAATGGTCGTGATGCCACCCGCCACGGCAGCACGACCGGCGGACGCGAAACTTTCCTTATGCCGTTCACCGGGTTCGGATACCTTAACGCCAATATCGACAATTCCGGGTGCGAGGCATTTTCCACCGCAATCAATGACCTCATCCACATCAATCGCGTCAGAAATCAGCCCGTCGACGACGAACAAATCCCCAAACGTATCAGTTCCTGTTTCGGGATCAATCAAGCGGGCGTTCTTAAAATGTAATCTCATGACATCCCTTTTGACTGTCGCTGCGGGGCGCGTAAACTGTTTTAGGCGGCGCGATTGGCATCATCATGCAATTTTGATTATCAGCCACACCAACAGCGCCATCACCAGCAAGGCAACCGTCGCCACACGACCTGACATGGCAGCATCCGATGCGGGTTTCTTTTGGGGCGCATCCGAAAGGGTCCCTTTGGCGCTTTCATCTGGCAGTGGTTCGAACGTGATGGTCGCGCCGGGTTCGCGCAGCGTTGCGACATGGTTCATCACATCGCTTGTCAGCCGGATTTCGACCGGGCGGTTCACAAACCCAGAAGAGCGGATCAGGACAAGCAGGAACGGCATTTGGTCCATCGCTTCAAGTGACGGCAACTGCGCCGCAATATCGTCTTTGTTCGCGTCATAGGCGCGACGCAGAAAGTCGACCAAACTCATATCGTCGATGGCATGGTTCCAGATCTGCTGAACGTCCGCCTCTGCGAGTTGATCCACACCGAGGGCAGCGCATATTTGATCGAGACGCAATGTCTCGCCCGTCTTCAAGAAGGTAGAGCTGATGGCAAATATCCGCAAGACGCCATGTTCGTTGGCGCTGATTTTCGAGCTGTCGATCATGTAGTGCCCCTTGCTGAATTGATGGCGTTTATCAATGCCGTTGCATCTGCGGCGTACGACAATGTCAGGGTCCTGCCCGCCCCTTTGCGGCGCAGTTTGACGAAGCCCAATGTCATCGTAGCCTCGCTGACCGTGTCCCACGCAGCGCTTTCTCCGCCTTGCACCAGCACGCGTTGGTTCGTGACCCACGCACGGTGCCGGCCCAGCGTAAAGCGTTCTTGAAATAGCAGGAAACAGGTCACAAACAGTGGCGCGATGGGCCAATAGGTGTCGGGAAAGACGACAGCAAAGGCGATTGTCGGCAGCAACGTCACCGCGATAAGAAGCAGTGCCACCCGTCTGAAGGCGCGCAGGCTTGGCACGTGATCGAGCAGGATCACTTCATCATCGTTCAGCGGTGGCGCATCCGTCACGCCATGCCCCCGTTGTCCAGTTCGGCGGCTTTCGCCCCACGTGCTGCCCGCAGATTTCGTGCCAAAAGATCCATCGCGGCCATACGTACGGCGACACCCATTTCGACCTGTTCTTGGATGACACTGCGGTTGATATCGTCGGCGATTGATCCGTCAATTTCAACGCCACGGTTCATCGGGCCAGGGTGCATGACAATGGCGTCGGGTTTCGCGTGGCTCAGCTTTTCGGCGTCCAGCCCGTAGCGGTGAAAGTATTCGCGTTCTGACGGGATGAACCCGCCATCCATACGTTCTTTTTGAAGGCGTAGCATCATGACCACATCCACATCTTTCAGGCCTTCGCGCATGTCGTGGAACACTTCGACACCAAATTCTTCAACCCCAGACGGCAACAAAGTCGGAGGGCCGACCAGCCGTACCCGATTTTCCATCTTGCCAAGCAACATGATGTTGGATCGCGCCACGCGGCTGTGCGCCACATCGCCGCAGATCGCAATCGACAGACGGTGCAAACGGCCTTTGGCACGGCGGATCGTCAACGCATCCAGCAAAGCCTGAGTTGGGTGTTCATGGCGCCCGTCACCCGCATTTAGAACCGCGCAATTCACTTTCTGGGCCAGCAAATCAACCGCGCCGGAATGAGGATGTCGCACGACCAACAAATCAGGGCGCATTGCGTTCAGCGTCAGCGCCGTATCAATGAGCGTTTCACCCTTTTTGATCGAACTCGCCTGCATCGCCATATTCATCACATCCGCGCCAAGTCGCTTACCAGCGATCTCAAAACTCGCCTGAGTGCGGGTCGAGTTTTCGAAGAACATGTTGATTTGGGTCAAACCTTCAAGCACATCACGATGCGCGCGACCTTTGCGGTTATCTTCGGCGTATTGGTCTGCCAAATCCAACAACGTGGTAATTTCAGTTGGATGAAGGTGTTCAATGCCAAGCAAGTGCGATGCGCGAAATGTCATGGGACCTCCGGTTTGACTGGGTCGATTTTCTGAGCCGCTTATATGGGGGGTATTGCGCAGCAGCAAGATCAGCGCGTGATCTCAGCATTTCAGCACGGTAGAGTGTCATATGGAATCGGGTATGGAATATTGGACGGCCAAAGCGCTGCTCGACTGGCAGGTCGAAATGGGCGTGGATGAGGCGATTGGCGATGACCCCGTCGACCGCTACGCGTTGCAAGACGTCAAGCCAGCGCCCAAAGCCGCCCAAGCCCCATCTACACTGCCGTCTGCACCACCCGCCGTTGCCACCGCTGCGCCCGAAATCAACCAGATCAGCGCCGCAAATAACGCGGCGAATGCAGCCCAAGACCTTGCCGGATTGCGCGCAGCGATGGGCGCGTTTGAAGGATGCGCATTGAAGGCCGCGGCGCGCAATTTAGTTTTTTCTGGCGGCACTGCAGGCGCGCCCGTGATGATCATCGCCGACGCTCCCGACCGCGATGATGACCGCGCCGGAGAATTGTTCGCAGGGCGTACGGGTGCATTGCTGGACAAAATGCTTGCGGCCATCGGGTTGGGACGCAGCGGCGATGCACCAATTTACGCAGCCCCCGTTCTGCCATGGAACCCGCCCCAAAATCGCGATCCAAATGCTGACGAAATGGCGATGATGTTGCCGTTTTTACAACGTCATATTACGCTCGCTGCGCCAAAGGTATTGATTTTGATGGGCAATGGCCCCTGCCAAGCGTTGCTTAACAAAAGTGGCATGACCCGTCTGCATGGTGGCTGGACTGATGTTCAGATCGGGTCTGCATCCCTGCCCGCGATCCCCATGTTTGCGCCATCCTATCTTTTGACCAAACCATCGGCAAAACGCGATGCCTGGAGTGATCTTTTGTCCCTGAAGGCCCACCTGAAAGACCTATCATGACCCTTGACGAAAGCCGCACATTTATCCCCATTCGCATCGCAATCCTCAGCATTAGCGATACGCGTAGCATCGACGATGACCGATCTGGCCAAACACTGGTGGATCGCCTAACGGACGCGGGTCACACCCTTGCGGATCGCAAAATGTTGCGCGACGAACGCAACCAAATTGCTGACCAGTTGCGGGCATGGTGCGCGGATCGCGACATCGATGTGATCCTGACGACAGGTGGAACCGGACTTACGGGGCGCGATGTCACCATCGAAGCCCACCGCGATGTCTATGAAAAAGAGATTGATGCCTTCGGCACTGTGTTCACCATGGTCTCAATGCAAAAAATCGGCACCAGCGCCGTGCAATCGCGTGCCACAGGCGGTGTGGCCAATGGCACCTACCTGTTTGCCCTGCCCGGCAGCACAGGCGCGTGCAAAGATGCATGGGATGAAATTTTGGTTAAACAGCTCGATTATCGGCACCGTCCTTGCAACTTTGTCGAAATTTTACCGCGCTTGGATGAACATCAGCGACGGAAATAGCAATCTGGACCGTACAACACTGCGTATCCTTCAGTGAAAGGTTGTTCCAAGACCTGCGCTAAATCAATGTGGACCGCTTACAAAGGCATAGCCCGTGAAATTTCTAAGACGCAGCCTGATCGGGATTTTCCTACTGACGCTGACGCTGGCGTTGTTTGCGTGGGCCGGAAATACCGTGCGCCTTGCAGTGCAAGATCGCATGAACGCTGAACCACGCAGTTTCCCACAAAGCGAACGGGTATTGTCGGTAAATGTCGTGACCGTGACGCCCGAAACAATCGCACCAGAACTAGTGATTTTTGGCGAACTCATCAGCACCAACACGTTTGATTTGCGGGCCCTGTCCAGCGGCACCGTGTTGGAAATATCGCCGAATTTTGTTGATGGCGGGCGTGTGGAAAACGGCGAGCTCATCGTTAAGATTGACCCGCGCGACGCCCAATCGTCCCGTGACAGGACCGCTGCTGACCTGCGCGATGCACAATTTGAGGTCCGCAACGCAGAGCGTGCATTGATTATTGAACGTGACGAACTCGCGGCGGCGACACAGCAGGCGGACTTGCGACAACAGGCCCTAACCCGTCAGAACGACCTTGTGACGCGCGGTGTCGGAACGGCTGCCGCTGTTGAAACCGCACAACTGGCACTGTCTGGGGCCAACCAAGCGGTCCTGTCACGCCGCCAAGCGCAGGCGCAGGCGCAGGCCCGTCTGAATCAGGCCGCGACGGGCCTTGATCGGGCACGCCTGAACCTTGCAGACGCAGACCGCGCCGTAGAGGACACCGAAATCCGCGCGCCGTTTTCGGGAACGTTGGCGCAGGTCAACATTTCCCAAGGTGTGCGTGTCACCGCAAATGAACAGCTTGGGGAATTGATCGAAAAAGACAATCTCGAAGTCTCTTTTCGCCTGTCCACAGTCCAATATGCGCGGCTCACTGGCGTTGACGGGACACTTGGCGATGCAGCCGTCACTGTTACGCTTGAGGCGCAGGACCTGACGCTGACTGCCTCCGGCCAGATCACGCGCGAAAGCGCCAATGTCGGTGAAGGCCAGACTGGCCGTTTGCTGTTTGCGCGTCTGGATACCGCGCCTGGCCTACGACCGGGTGATTTCGTGACTGTCACTGTGATAGAACCTGAATTGCGCGGCGTCGCTATGGTGCCATCAACCGCAATCGGATCAGGTAGCAGCGCGCTATTGCTCGCCGAAGGCAACCGCCTTGAGGAAGTCGCAGTTGTGGTGCTACGCCGCCAAGGGGATGACGTTATTATTCGTGCGCCTGTATTATATGGCCAGCAAATTGTCGCAGAACGTTCACCGCTTTTGGGCGCGGGTATCGCGGTGCAACCTATTGACCCAAACGCCGAAGCTGTCGTGCCAGACCCACCAGAAATGATCACGCTTGATGATGATCGCCGTGCGCGATTGATCGCGTTTGTCGAAGGGTCGCGGATGCCGCCACCCGTGCAAGCCCGCGTCATCGGCCAATTGGAACAAGACGAAGTTCCTGCAGATGTCGTCGACGACCTAGAAGCACGGATGGGAACATGACTTCATGACCAACGGTATCCTGTCCTATTTTACCCGTCACCGCACCGCCGCCAACTTATTGATGGTGGTATTGCTGGCGGGCGGTTTCGTATCCTACCCCAAAATGCGGGCGCAGTTTTTTCCCGATGTGATTATCGACATCGTGACCGTGTCGGTGCAGTGGTCCGGCGCAGGCGCACAAGATGTGGACGATGCCATCGTGCAAGTTCTGCAACCCGCGCTTCTGAGTGTCGAAGGTGTCACAAACACAGTCTCGACATCGTCTGAAGGCAGCGCACGGGTCCGCTTGGAATTCTCCCCCGGGTGGGACATGGCAAAGGCGACCGAGGATGTGCAGCTCGCGGTGGATGCGACGTCCAACCTGCCAGAAGACGCCGAAGACCCGACTGTGCGGCGCGGGCAATGGTCGGATCGCGTTACCGATGTGGTCATCACTGGACCCGTAGCACCGGAACAACTCGGCCGGTTTTCCGATGAATTCACCGTGCGGCTGTTCGCGCAGGGCGTCACACGCACGACCATTCGCGGTGTTGCGGCACCGTCTACGATTATCGAAGTCCCATCGCTCGCGTTGATTCGCAACGACATAACAATGGCCAATATTTCGGCAGCAATCGCACAAGAGGTGAACGCAGATCCCGCCGGCGATGTGACTGGATCTGCCCGCGTTCGAACCGGCGTTGAAAAACGCACTGCCGATGAGATCGAGGCGATCGTTCTGCGCACAGACGCCAGTGGCGCAACCTTGACGATTGGCGACGTTGCGCGGGTGTTCGTTGAGGGCGTCGACCGCGAGCGTGCGTATTTTGTGGGCGACAATCCTGCCATCACCATTCGCGTTGACCGCGCCGCGACGGGGGACGCCATCAAGGTGCAGCAAACCGTTGAACAAGTCGCGCAAAGCTACGCGGCGACCCTGCCCGCCGGGTCCAGCATTGATCTGATCCGTGCGCGCGCCGAATTGATCACGGGGCGCCTGAATATTCTGTATCAAAATGCACTACTTGGCCTCGCGATGGTCGTCGCGTTGTTGTTCATGTTCCTGAATGCACGCACCGCGTTCTGGGTTGCGGCGGGTATTCCCGTGGCGATGTGTGGTGCAATTGCGCTGATGTATGCGGCGGGACTAACGATCAACATGATATCGCTGTTTGCGCTGATTATTACGTTGGGAATTGTGGTGGACGACGCCATTGTCGTCGGTGAACACGCTGATTACCGCCACAGACACTTGGGCGAAAGCCCTGCCGTTGCTGCTGAAAATGCCGCCAAAAAGATGTTCAGCCCTGTGTTTTCCGCGACTCTCACGACGATCATTGCCTTCTTTGCGCTGGTGGTTGTTGGCGGGCGGTTTGGCGACTTGATCGCAGATATTCCATTTACGGTGATCGTCGTTCTCATCGCGTCATTGATCGAATGTTTCTTCATTTTGCCACACCACATGTACAAATCGCTGTCTGCCAGTGGCGGTGACAAATGGTATGATGCACCGTCGCGTTTTGTGAACCGCGGGTTCGATTGGGCCAAAGAACACGGGTTTCGCCCGTTCATGGCGGGCGTCATCTGGGCACGCTATCCGGTCATGGCATTTGCGATTGTATTGCTCGCCGTGCAATCGGCATCGTTCATTCGCGGGGACGTGCAATGGCGGTTTTTCAATGCCCCCGAACAGGGCAGCGTGACCGGCAATTTTGCGATGCTTCCGGGTGCGACCCGTGAAGACACGCTTGAGATGATGCAGTCCTTGCAAGAGGTCACGCAGATCGTCGGTGCGGAATATAAAGAACGTTATGGCGTCAGCCCGCTCGATTATGTGATCGCTGAAATTGGTGGCAATTCAGGGCGCGGGATCGCAGGGGCTGACACGAAAGACGCAGATCAACTGGGCGCGATTGCGATTGAACTCATCGATGCGGACAGCCGCCCCTATTCCAGCTTTGCCTTCGTTGCCGAACTACAAGAACGCATAATCCGGCACCCGATGGTCGAAACCGTCAGCTTCCGCAGCTGGGCCAGTGGACCGGGGGGGGATGACATAGATGTACAGCTTTTTGGCGCGAATTCTGAGATTCTTAAAGCCGCATCCGAGGCGCTAAAGGCAGAACTGGCACAGTTCGGCGAAATTTCAGCGATCGAAGATTCCCTCGCCTATGACAAAGAGGAATTGATTCTTGAGCTTACGCCACAAGGTCAGGCTCTCGGCTTTACGATAGACGGGCTGGGTCGCGTGTTGCGCAACCGTCTTGGCGGGATCGAAGCGGCCACCTACCCGGAAGGCCCGCGCTCTGCGACGATCCGTGTGGAATTACCGGGGGGCGAACTCACGGCCAATTTCCTTGATCGCACCCAAATGCGCGCCGCCTCGGGGGTTTATGTGCCTTTGGCCGACATTGTGACCGTTCAATCGCGCACCGGATTTTCCACCGTCAGCCGCGAGAATGGCGTGCAGCTGATTTCAGTTACCGCCGATCTAACCGACGATGATGCGGACCGTGCGGCAGAAATCCAGACATTGATCCAAGACGACATTCTGCCACGGGTTGAGACCGCTTTTGGTGTCTCGACGTCGTTGTCGGGCCTCAGTGAACAAGAGAATGATTTCCTGAGCGACGCGCGAACCGGATTGATTTTCTGCCTAACGGGCATCTTCCTAACGCTCGCGTGGGTCTTCCAAAGCTGGACGCGCCCCCTTGTGGTCATGGCGATCATCCCCTTTGGGCTTATTGGGACGATTTACGGCCACGCGGCATGGGACGTGCCATTGTCGATGTTTACCGTCGTAGGTTTGCTCGGCATGACGGGCATCATCATCAACGATTCAATCGTGCTGGTAAAAACGATTGATGAATACGCTGAAACCCGCGCCTTGATCCCTGCGATAATTGATGGAGTCAGCGACCGGTTACGCCCTGTCTTGCTGACGACATTGACCACCGTTCTTGGGCTTGCGCCGCTGCTGTACGAAGGGTCGAGCCAGGCGGAATTCCTGAAGCCGACGGTCATCACATTGGTCTATGGTTTGGGCTTTGGCATGGTGCTTGTGCTGTTCATTGTGCCATCGTTGATGGCGATGCAGGGCGATGTCAGTGTGCAGGTCCGATCTGCAAAACGCGGGCTGTCCAGCGGATCGCGCGCCATTGCATTGCCCACCCGATTGGCCGTTCTGGGCACCGCCGGATTGTTTGCAGCCATCGTCGCACCAATCATGACGAGTGGCGCACCATGGTCGCCCTTGGGCAGCCTATTGCCGATGCTTAACACTGGTGTAGCTGCCGCGATTGGGGTTTTCTTGTTGGTGACAATCGTTTGGCTGCTGCTGGTCTATATCGCCACGGCGCTGTCCGTCGCATGGGCACGTAAGACGGCCTAGACGTCCGCCATAATGACTTGATAATATTGAATAATTTTATATTGATGGTATCTAGTCACTAACTGGTCACTAAATTGCGTCGTGCTTCTTTGCATTATATTGTTGAACACTAGGGGCATGTTGCCAAGGTTGCCTCCACCCAGAAAAAATAATTAGGCAGGCACGCACTAAATGACAGTATCAATTTGACAATCTCGCCCCCCCCCCCCCCGGCCTCACACGACGTAGGCGCGGTTGATCTTATAGGCCGCACCAACAAAACGGCGCTATTTCTGACCTTTTGACTGATTAGACAAACGAGTTTTTAGTGGCCCGCTGGGCACTTACTGATGGTAAAGGTGCACCTGAATATATGTGAACGCCTTCTTGATTGTTAGAATTTCCTCTATCACTCGTTTGACTCCGCTCGTTCCACCATATTTTACGTGCAGAAAACCACCTATCTTTGTCAAGTCCAATTCGTCCATGCCATGCAGGATCATGTTCTTGATGGTGATGATATCGGCGAGGAATTTTTTTCCTGCCCGTAAAAGGTCTTGGTCTGGAGGGTGCCGAAGTCGGTCTCGGAAATATCAGGCGTCAGCATTTTCCCGTAGGCTTCGACCAAGAACCCCGCAGAGCCACAGGCCCCGTCATAGAGCGTTTCGCCGATCTAGGGGGCGACAATCTTATAGCATGGCGCGGATCAGTGGACGCGGCGTGTAGTATTCGCCGCCGTTGCGCTCCGCGTTGCTCATGCGTTTGATGCGAGATTCATAGAGGTCAAACAGTTCGAGCTTGGGCTCTTTGGTGTTGAACTCCAGCCCGTCCACGACCTCCAGCACATCGCATAGGAAGTAGCCTTAGCGAAACTTGTTGGTAATCTCGAAAAAGATTTCACCGATCTTGTATTCGATAGTTTCGGGACCGATTGCATTCTAACGGTTTTTCTTGAGGGTAGGGAGCAGTGTGGTGTTATGAAGGTAGTGAGGTCTTCGCCCGTCAGCACGTCCTTGTGGTCGCTTCCATCGTCATTCTTGGCCGACGCCCATGTTTTCTAACGCATCGCCTCTGGCAAAGTCGGGGTGTAATCCTTGCCCTCCAACTCCGCTTCGTCTTAGCTATAGAAGATCATATTTTAGCTGAGCGTCACCAAGCGCAGAAAGTCGTCGCTTGCTGCGCCGACCACCAACAATAGCAGTGTGCATAGGAAGGCTCAACTTTTCCTGTAGTCGTTCCAAGCTCCAAAAACTGTGGCTGTAAACGCCTCGGATGCCTGTCCCAAATATGAGCTGCTAGCAGACGTTATCGTTTTAATATCATCGGGAAAGAACGCGGTGACCTGCTCGAAGAGGCAGACCCATTGCGCATCTGCATCAAGGCCCATGCGCTTCTTTTCTTCGTCAGGTACAAAAATAGCCTTTTTGTCCTTCCAGGAAACTTGTTGCTCGCTGTGCGTGATGGCAAGCGCTATGACGCCAACCTTTTTCTTACAACCGCGAGGCCCGACCTTAGACGCAATCACAATTCCCGGATGGGGGAATTCAGCGGTGTCGTTAAATGGGAAATTAAAACCGTAAACAGACCCTTTTTGAACAGGCGTTAGAGTGGTCTGCTGCTTGGGCTTTGGTTCATCGAACGCTTCTATAGCTGGTCTTCTTGGTGGCAAAAGTTAAGTCTCTAGTTCAAAAAAAGCGATGTCTTCGTCTGGCATGTTCTTCGGGTTCCCAAACCACATGTCATCGCTCTTAAAGGCGCTGAGTCCAGAATAACGTTCTGCGGCTGGCAAGTCGATTTGGCTTGCCGCTTCCTCAACCCCAACAAGGGCCTCTTGGATCAAAACAATCGCTGTTTCCCCATCTGTCTTGGGCGCTATTAAGCTATCATTAGGAAGGCGCTTCCGGTGACTGACAGTTTTGAAAGAAGTGACTGCGGAAGGTGCAGATGTAACGAAGCCCGCGGTTACGGTGTTGCCGGATTTACGTAAGGCCTTCACACTACGCTTACCGTGCAATCGCCCCATGAAGCTCATAGTGGATTTTTTGCTATTTCTGGTCATGATAGATCCTCTATTGAAATCGTACATACGCTGCGCATCATATCGAGTCAATTCTAGGACTGTACGCAGAGTTCCAAGATTTTTCATAAATTCAGCCTTTGACCATCTCGCTTTTCCACTAAAGAAAGCCTCAGAGACAATATTTATTTGCAGGCCGGGACGCTTCCACGACCGTACGTTGCCTGAGCAGCTTCGTTCGTAGGCAACGAGTGCGTTTCTTAATGACCGAGCAGCTGCAATGAGTGGCCGGGTCTGTGACGCTGCAATGCAGCGCGAGCTGATAGGATGAATGTCTCCTATGGGCCGGAGTTGACAGACACATTTCGGCATGAAGTGTGGGAACCAGACTTTCGTTGCGTGTGCAAAAGCCGCCTTTTATTCTAGGCAGAATATATGCATTATAGTACACGCAATTAGATATATCCTAATCCAAAACCCGCTAAAAGAAAAATTCTTGATATGACTTTAGTTTGCCCAGAGTGTTTCGGAGACCCCGATCTGCAACGCAGAATAAAAGAAGTTCGACCAAAATTTCCAAACGAACCTTGCAATTTTCACCTGTCAAAAAAAGGTGTGCCAATCTCTGAAATCGCCAAGATTGTTGACCCAGTATTTAGAAATCAATATACATTTGCAAATAACCACTTTCTTGATGATGAATTTATGGGGGATACCCTATCCGGCACGCTCTATGATTTGACAGAAGCTGATGATGATCGGGTTGTCACGGCTTTGGCGGAGGCACTAATTGCAAGCGACGAATACTGGCCGCCAGATGGCGAAGACGCCTTCTATATTTTTGAACGCAGTTACGTCGAAAATGACAGCGGTTACGAAGAACATAGCCACACTTGGCGTCATTTTCGAAGTGAAATCCTGCATGGGCAACGATTTTTCAATCAAGGTGCATTAGGCAGACTTCGGGAAATCTTTGATGGTCTCCATATTTTGCGTGACGACACAAATAGTCCAGCAATTTATATGTTGGAGCCTGGTGATCAAGCAGTTCAGATTTATCGCGCACGCAAGGCCAATACTATTCGAGAGAGGGAAAGCATTGTCCAAGACCCAGCAAGCCAACTCGGCCCACCTCCTAAAAAGCTAAGGCGTGCGGGTCGCATGAACCCCTCGGGCGTACTGGCGTTCTATGGAGCTTTTGACTTAAGAACATGCGTGGCAGAGTTGCGTCCTGCGGTAGGCGAAACAGTGATCTTGGCCAAATTTGAACTTATACGTCCCATATTGGTGCTCGACACAACAAAATTTACTGGACGCCCAAAAGCAATCAACATCTTTACGCCGACCTATGCGACTAGAATGAGGCTCTGGAAATTCATGACAACGTTCATGAATGAGATCGCACGACCGTGCCTTCCTGATGATGAACACTTGGATTACGTACCTACGCAAGTGGTCTCAGAGTATTTGACGCACCTTCACAAAGTCAAACGCGGTGACAAACAGATGACAATAGACGCAATTATTTATGGCTCAGCTCAAAACGGAAAAGGCAAAAATATAGCAATATTTGGGGACGCGGCTGTTGTTGAAGGTTCCAAATCAAATTTTAACTACATCAATTCCATAGAAAAACCAGCGCTCAAAGTGGTCGAAGGTTCACTGGCTTCTCACGAAGTTTCGGGGGTGAGACACGTGACCTATGAGGTCTACACATCCAATCCAGAACCTGAGGCTCTGAACAAAGACAATAATGATATTTCTTTTTTCTAGCGAAGTTTGGGCGATGCAAAAAGGGATGATAGGGTGAACGACCGCAGTGGGCCGTAAACAGCCCTACACGTATCTCAACGAATGACAGGATGCGTCGAGAATAACAGACTTTGGCACTCATGATTTTTTTGACAATACGGTCCAACAAGTTAACGCCCGATCAATGGCTGCGGTAGCGCCGTACTAATTCAAGCCACTCGTGCCACACCTCTGCCGGGGGGTCATCTTGCTGGATCATGTAGAGGGTCGCGATGAAGCGGCACTGTTCTGTGGGGGACACCACGTTCTGATACATGGCGATAGCTGCGCGGCCAGCTTCGCGAAGAACCTTCCCTGCTAGTTCTGGTGTGAGGTCCGGCAGGTGTGAAAATTTTTTCATGGGCTTTGGTCTTTTGCGCGGTAGGTTATCTGGTTGCTGGCGCTTACTGCCTGCCTGCAATTTGGATGGGGTCCAAGGACGTACAGGCAGGTGCGTCAGGGGCCTCCACGGGCGCTGCTTAGGGGGTGGATTGATGCCTTGGGCCTGCCACTCGCTCACAAGGCGCTGTGCGGCCTCATATCCGTCTCGCTCAAATACCAGCGCTAACGTCCGCCCTGCCTGCCCAGCGCGCCTGTATCGGCCCAGTGAGGCCCATTGCGCCAAGGCATGCGCTTTTGAAGCGCGGCGTGGCAGGTCTTCACGGCAGGTACGCATCCAAGCCCTGTCGTCTTGTCTGTCAATTTGTAAGCGATGCCAACGCCAGCGAAGCCAATCGACGATTGCGGGCAGCAATGCGCGCACGTCAACGTTGCGGCGTTGAGTGGCTTCGATAAACCGCCATTCGTTAGCACCAAAGTCGATTGTTGCCCCTGCCTGTGTGGGGTCGATCTTCCAGCGGTCCAGCAAGGCGTTGCGCGCGCGGCGCGCCTCTGCCCGTGCAAACTCCGCAGGCGTTACCCGCCCCGTGCGCAGACCCTCGATCTGTCGCATGCGAAAGCGACGGGCGGAATGGGGTCCGCCGTGAACGCGGCAACGGGCCTCGCTTTTTGGAGGCAATCTTCGGCAAGGGGTTCCGTCGCGCAGGATCACGCCGCAGTTGCGGGCTAGCGCGCCGCCGCGTTGGTGGTCGCGGCTAGCCTCGAGGAAATTCTCACGCTGGGCGTCAGATTTAAACCCTGGCTGTAGCTGTGGCGGACTAGGCATGTGCGCCCCCAGCCAGATTAGAGAAGCGGGTCGCGCCCGCCATGTCCGTCGTGGCTCCGGCAGGGGCGTTACTTGCGTCGTCCGCAAAACCCGCCACGTCCGCGATATCTGCAAAGGTGGCGGACGTGGCTAGTCTGGCGGACGTAAACCGCGTCCTACGTCCGCCAAATTTGCTCATAAAGTTCTTGGACGCGCATTGGCCGGATGGCTTCTGTAATCCTGTCTGCTCTCTGGTGGAAGAACGCCTTACGCGCCGATTTGCGCCAGTAGGTCCGCCAGTAGGCCGCAAATTCGGCGGGATTCTATATCCGGCAGGAGGGTGGCTGAAAACGTCCGCCACCAGTAGATTTCGCCTATAGTAAATTTGCTGGCGCAACAGGGGTTCCCCTTGAGGGGGGAAACCCCAGCCGCATGCAGCCTCTGCGACAGTAACCACCACTAGGTTCGCCAGTAGAGTATCTAGTGGCGCAATTATCATATAGCTCCCTGCCAGACCCTCAAATTGGCGTGTTTGCGCGGGCAGGCTCGCGGCGCTAATCATCGGCAAACGGTAGCGTCACGTCCGCCATCTTTGCCACGTCCGCGCCCTCGAACGGGGTGCCAATCCGGATACAGGGGCGCGGCTTGCCGTCCGGGCACTTCTCTTTGTCCCTCACCAGCCAGCCCACCTCAATTCCTTGGGCAATGATCGCGGCGACTTTTTTGCGGTCCGCTTCCTCGTCCGGCGTTCGTTCCTCTGCCTTTGGCGCACCGAGGGCCAACCCCAATTGTTCCTCTATGAGAAAGCCGACATACCCATCCGCTCCGTAGTGCGCCTTGCGTTTGTCCTGTGTGGCAACTTTGATCGCAGTCTGGATCGCCAACTTGTCGGCATCTGACAATGCTCCGCGCTGGGCTTTAGTCGGCATTGTCCAGCTTTCCATCGTCTGCACATTGTCGCCGTGACGGTATTCAGCGTCTCCGTTGCCAAGGTTGACCCCAACCAGACGCGCCCATTTGGCTGCCCCTGCCGGGGCAAGGTTGGCTTTGCCGTTGTCGATACGGATATACATTCGGCGGTCCTCATGAGGGATATCCGCGTCGTAAGCCTCCTTCATGGACATTTGGGTCAGTTGTCGGACGCTACGCGCTCCGTCTATAAGCGCGGAGGCACCGCGTGAAGCCCCCGCGCCAGCTTCGCTGCCCATTGCGGTCGCCGCCTTGCTGGTGTGGTGCACTAAAACAAGCGCAATATCCGCTTGATCTGCGATCTTTCGCATTCCACCAACAAGGACGTTCATGTCCGTGTTTGAGTTTTCGGGCAGGGTGTGCACCGCGCCCAGAGGGTCCATAATCAACACGTCGATCTGACTCGCTCGTAGTTTCCCGATAAGGCCTTCCACCGCACCCGGCACAAGTTGCGGCCCGTTGCTCCCCGTTTGCGCAAGCACCAACTCCGTGTCTCGCCCCGATAGAAAAATGCGATCCTCAATATCAGCCCAATTAACACCGTGGTGCGCCATCGCCGCTGCCAGTCGCTTTCGTTGTTCTTCGTAGGGGTCTTCTGCGTTGTGGACCCACACGCGCAAAGGCTTGTGGGGTTTGCATCCCGGCAATAGTTCCCGCCCCGACGCAATTGCTACCGCGTCCAGCATTGCCAATGCGGACTTTCCCGTGCCACCTGCCGCGACCATCACTGAATAGAAACCCCGAACATAGTCAAAACCATAAACCCATTTGCGGGGTGGTAGCTTTTTAGGGTCAAATGTGGTCACGGGCGAAAGTGGGTTTGCATTTATGGCAGCTATATTAGCTGCGCTCTGCCCAGCAAACGTAGCGGCCTTCACATAGTCCTTTACCTGCGCCGCCCCTGCCGGATTGACGCGCTCTAGGATCGCCATAAGTCCGCCCCAACCTTTCATGGGCCGATCTTGTTCCTCCCATAGCTTGCGGCTTTCTGCGGTATCGTTTCGCGGATAGCGGTCGCAGAAGTCAGAGAACCACTCGCCTGCCTCTGCGACTATCCCCAACCCCAGCGCCGCCCCTTTGGCGGCATATGCAACGGCCACCCATTCATTTCGGTCGAACGTACCATCGTCGTTCGGCATGAGTTCCAATGCCATGTGCAAAGCCTCTGCGTTGGGCGCGGCCCAGCCCGTCTTTGTCGCGCCGTTTGCCGGGCTACGCGCCCCGCCTCCGCCCATGGCCGCATTGCCCCTGCCGGACGAGCCGCGCCGCGCTGCTATGCGTCCAACGGCGGCTTGCATATTGCCAACCGTACGGGCAGCGGGACTTGCCGCGCTCACGCCTTTGCCCCTTTCACGGACACTGCCATTTTAATCGTGGCTCCACGCTTACGCTTTGTGGCGGTTGGCAGGTTCAAAGTGAACGGCAGCCGGGCGATACGCGGAAGGTCTGACATACTGTCCGCGCGCATAACACGCTCCATGTTCGCTGCGGCGGGAACGCTATCTGCCAGATTTTCTGGGGTGCAGGCACCCGGCCATTGGTCCCACTTCGTCCAGACGTGAAAGCCGTTTCCACTGTCCATCACGAAGTTGGACAGGTCCTCGTACACTAGGTCTGCCAAAGCATTCGACCAAGTTGGATCGTCTACCGGGGCGTCTTTGCTGTCGAAGTCGAACACCATCGCCCGCCGTGCGATAACGTCACCCGCGCTTGCCGTCAGGTTCGTGTCCGCCATATCAGCGCGGCGGATATTGATGCCGATATAGATGTTGCGAAGTCCGTAGTATTTGCGGATGAACGCTACCATTTTTGTGCGCTGGACTGGATCGCCGATCACGCCGCAATACGATACCGCGCCACAGCCTGCCGGGTCAATTACTCTAAGTTCGACTACGTCAGTTGGCAGATAAAATTCTGCAAGGGCGTCCAGCCCCATTTCCGGCGCGGGGCCGTTTGCCAATGCCTCGCGGACTTTGGTTATGAAATCGTGGCTGTGAATAAGCTCCACTGCATACTTTCCAGCTAGTTGCTGGAACGTTGGATCGTCCACAAGCCCGCTTGCATGAGCCTTGATTAATACGGTGTGCCATTCGTCGCTATAGTCGGACGTGGCGGCTTGCTTTGCCTGTTGTGTCAGTGCTACTTTGATCATGAGAGAAGTTCCTGATATTGGCCGTTTGTCCCTTGCTCGGGCGGACGGTCTTTTCTTTTCTGGGGTTAGGCTCCGGTGTTCTCCGCTTGGCGATCAATCCACGCCATAATGTCCGAAAAGCGCCAAAACGTAGCGCGCCCGACCTTGAAAGCACTCGGCAGGCGCACTGCCGGGTCCGGATGTTTCGCAAGGCGGTGGATATGCCGTTCAGACACGCCAAGCCGTTCGGCAAGATCACGCGCCCTTAGCGCGACCGGGTGCGGGTGTTTTGCGGTTGGGTGGTAAGGGGTGTGTGCGGTGTTCATGTCTCGACCTTTCGTTGTTATCGTTGGTCAAGACATATCACATGGGCTAGATTGTAGACTAGAGAAAAGTCCGGTAAGTTGTTGTTTATAATAACTTGTCTGATCTGTCAAACTTCTCTGACGAGCGTGTCAAAGTTCCACGGCCCTTGCCTGCCGTGCGCAGAGGTTTTCCTTCGCCGACTTAAAAATCTGGGCTTTGAAATATGTCTGGCAGAGGAGGCTTTCTGCCGGACAGGTTGTGGGCGTGTGCCAACATGCTGGCCGTGTGAAAGCTGTCCGGCAGGATTGATACTTCACCTTTAATGTCCAGTCGTTCCAGAACGTTCAAAAGAATTGCGCTTTGCCACTTTGTGGACAGTTCATCTGGGTCGTCAGGCAGGCCGTCAATTGCAAAGATGGCCGCTGCCGCGATGTCCAGATCATCGGCAATACCTCTACCATCGGCCAAAACGTGTACGAAAGTCCAAAACTAGGTGGCGTCAAACGAACCCGTATCGGTGTTCGCGCTCTCCAAAAGGCGGTCCAACTTTGTGTGAAGGTGGTCCCGGCTTGTTGTGTCCGCCACGCCTATGCTCCCCTGCCGGACGTAAGCGTCACTACGTTGACGGCGTCCTCGTTCGCTTCCAAGCCCGCGCAGTGGTCGGCCCACGCCTCCATCATCGGGCGACGGCGCTCTACTGCGGACCCTCGCATATAGGCCCGCTCTACCGCGCCAAGCTGGTGCGCCAGTTGTTCTTCGATCAACTCACGGGGAAAAGTCGTTTCGGACGCGGTCCAAGTCTTGAATGTTGCCCGCAAACCGTGGACCGTGAATTCTTCAAAGCCTTTCAAGCGGCGCATGAACATCAGCGCGGTCATTTTAGACAGGGCTTTGCTGCCGTCTTCGCTGAACACATGCGGACCGCACTCACCCACTGCCCCCTGCCGGACCTTCACGTCCGCCAGAATTGCGGCCATGCGCTTTGTGATCGGCACTTCGTGGCCCCGGCGCATTTTCATGCGTTCGGCGGGAATGGCCCAGATCATTAGTTCGAGGTCGATTTCATCCCAGACCGCAAAGCGGGCTTCGCCTGTCCGGCAGGCGGACAGTGTGATCCACTCCAACATCAGCGCAGACATGCTGCCTTCCTGACGTGCTGATATGGCCATGAACAGTTCCGCGACACGTCCATGGGGAATTGCGTTGTGGTGGCCCCGCGTCAGCTTCTTTGGTGCGGACAGGGTATGGTCAAACTGCGTCCATGCTGCCGGGTTATCCCCCTTAAAGTGCCCGTTTTGAATGGCGTGGCTGAATAGACGTTCGATGCGTTCGCGCGACCGCGTTGCCGTGGGGTTCTTCGTTTCCCAAATCGGCTTGAGGACGCCCAACACGTCAATACGGTTGATCGCGGCCAGCGGCTTGTTACGCAGCGTCTTAGCGTGGGTGGCGAACGTTGCTTCCCATTGCTGGACGTGCGCGGCGTTGGCAAAGCGCGGTAGCATTTCTGGCAAAAAGTTTTCATCGGCGTAGCGCCCGAATGTCATTTCGGCTGCGCTTAGCGCCTTTACGTCTTCTAAGGCTTTCTTTTGCCCTGCCTCCCCTGCACGGCGATCCTGTTCAATCGGGTCATGCCCGTCGCTCACCATCAGGCGGAATGCAGTGGCCTTCTTACGGGCAGCAGCCAATGTTGTGCTGGGATAGGTGCCCAAACCCATATCACGCTGCCGCACGGCACTTCCCCGTGCCTCTTGTTGCGCTACAAAGTCTGCATCGCGTGACGTGAAGCGAAACGCCCACTTGCCCGCGCCAGAGCCTTTGGCGACGCGATAAGACAACCCGCCGCCATCATTAAGGTTGGCCCCGGCAGCGGCGGCGGCGATTTGCTTGTCAGTCAGGCGGTGAAGCGTTTGTGCCATTGTGGTGTCCCCCTCAAATGCCAACGGCGGCGCGGTAGTGTTCCACAAAAATGTCAGGTTGGTTGATTGCGCAGGCAGCGGCGTGAGTGCTGACGCCGCCGTCTTCCAGCAACATTTGCAGCAACGCCGCTGTGTTGCGGCCCCCTGCCGGACACAAGGCGTGGGCATCGTCGCTCAAGGTCTGCATGTCCACCAAGCACAACGCGCCTTGGACCGCTCTCACGTCCACGAGTTCTGCAATGGCTGCAGACGCGTCCGTGTTCACGTTGGTTTTTGCATACATAAAATAGTGACCCATGCTTGGCTTCTCTTTCAGTTAATAAATCACAACGCATAACGCGCCGGTCACTAACTGGTCACTAATTTTTGATGCGCTGTCAAGGCATCTCGGGGCACCCCATGTCAGAGTAAAGTCTTAAAATCGCATGTTTTTATAGTTATTAAATTTATCCAGACGCACTATGTCAGGCCCACTCACCTATGTTATGCGTTCTAGACGTCCGTCAGTGCGCCCAGATTACTGCGCGGCGTCACAGCCGCGAATATCGACAGCCTTGCCACCCGCCAGAACCGTAATACGCACGTCTGACCGGTTCAACGCAAAGCCACCCCCACTGACATGCATCATGTCAGAACGCGCAAACAGCACGCTCCCCTCACGCCAAGTTTCTGGTTGCGACACCCAGACTTGTTGATCGCCCGCCTCAATCACCACGGCTTCGTCGCCACCCGTCGGGGCCATTTCGACACGGGTTGTCAGGCGCAAACCGTCGATCATCGGATCAATGGCGCAAGTGACCGCGCCAACGCCTGCCTCGCCTTCGGTCATGGGTCGGCCAAGCAGCGCCGCTACAATTGACGGATCGCGCGCCCCGCCCACAGGCAGAACCGCGTCAAAATCCAACAGCACCGGCACGCAAATTTCTTCGCAAACGCCAATCTGAATTTGCCCACGCATCTGCGCGGGCGTATTCGGATCGTTGAGCGTCATTTCGACCGGAATAACCACGACGTTGGTATAGCCGATAGATCGCATTCCGTTTTGATCGAAAACCTCGGGGACAGGCCAATGAAACGCAGCTGCTGCTAGATTCTGCGACCCTAGCCAGCCAAATCGTGGCGGGATGCCCCCATCGCCGGGCGTGCGCCAATAGGTCTTCCATCCCGGCGCAAGTCGTAGCTGTAGACCCGCCATGTGGGTGCCATTGTCTGTGCGCCAGCCGATCAAAACCTCAAGCTCGACGATACCATCCGCAGGGCCTGCTAGTGCGGGGGGCGCGACACAAAGAGCCAGAATTGATGTAAAAATCTTATAAGTCATACGTCTTACTCAGCCAATCGCGACGCAAAAGGAAGTCACGTTTGGGGGAGCGATATGTCAGTGAGCCGCGCGCGCCCTTTGCGTGCAAACCGCACTTGTGAATTTTCTTTAACAGCCCCATCTTAAGGGTATGACAGATACCACTGACCTTACTGGCAAACTTTTGATTGCGATGCCCGATATGGGTGATCCGCGCTTTGATCGCGCGGTGATCTTCATGTGCGCGCATTCTGCCGACGGTGCTATGGGGCTAATGGTCAACAAACCCGCGCCGGACGTGCGATTTTCGGACCTTTTGGAACAGTTGTCGATCGACGAAGGCGACCAGACCACCGATATCCGCATTCACATTGGCGGGCCCGTTGAAACAGGCCGCGGATTTGTGTTGCATACGTCTGATTATGCATCGGGCGCTGGCACCATGGAGGTCGCGGGCGGCTTCGCAATGACTGCCACCCTTGATATCCTTGAAGACATTGCAACCGGCAGCGGGCCGAAACGGTCGATGTTGGGGCTCGGGTATACCGGCTGGGGTCCGGGGCAGATTGAAAGTGAGTTGGTCAAAAACGGCTGGCTGGTGTGTGACGCGACAGATGACATCCTGTTCGGTCGCGCCGCCGAACATAAATGGACTGCGGCGCTTAAGGTCCTTGGCGTAGATCCGTTGATGTTATCAGCGTCGGGTGGGTCAGCCTAACTGGAAAAATCGCGCCTTAACGTGGTGCAGCCGCGCGCCGCAACCGATCATTGATTGCGCGGCCCAGCCCGTGATCCGGGATCGGCGACACTGCAATCCGCGCAGCCCCCATCGCATTTAACTGGTGCAACGCATCAAACAAGCCTGCGGCAGCTTGTACCAAATCACCTGACGAGGATAGATTTATCACTGCCTCAACCGGGCCAAAACCCAACAACGTCTCACCCGTTTCCACCGATCGCGCGTTCAACCGCACCGTGCCTTTCGGTGCATAATGTGACGCCAATTGACCCGGTGAAGACGGTGCGGACGTTTCCCCAGTAAGCGCTAAATTATATCCCAAAGCCGCCTCTATTGCCTCAAC
The DNA here is from genome assembly GCF_000155675.2 of Octadecabacter antarcticus 307. Classification (GTDB taxonomy): domain Bacteria; phylum Pseudomonadota; class Alphaproteobacteria; order Rhodobacterales; family Rhodobacteraceae; genus Octadecabacter; species Octadecabacter antarcticus. Next base: position 175,531 of record NC_020911.1, on the reverse strand, counting down.
TGGAAGGCCACCTGCGCGCAGCAAAGTCGGCACAGGTTTCATCGCGATAATCGTCGATTCCAACCCCACACCACAATCACCACCGTCTATAACTCCATCAATCCGGCCCGACATTAGGTCGCGGACATGGGCAAATTTCGTCGGACTAACCTGCCCTGACGGATTGGCAGATGGCGCGGCAATCGGCCCGCCAAACGCAGCCAGCAACCTATTGGCAACACCGTGATCCGGCACGCGTATTGCCAAAGTCCCCAGACCTGCGGTCACCAGTGGCGAAATCGTACTGTCGTGGCGCAATGGCAGGACCAAAGTCAACGCACCGGGCCAAAACGCCTGCGCCAGCGCCAGCGCGGTGTCATCAAAATCTACAAACTGCTGCGCCGCTTCAATGGATCCAATATGCACAATGAGCGGATTGAAACTTGGCCGTCCCTTCGCGAGGTAAAGCCGCGCGACAGCGTCACTGTTGCACGCGTCCACACCCAGCCCATAAACCGTTTCAGTCGGAAACGCGACAAGCCCGCCGCCAGCCAGAACGCATGCAGCCTTGTCCAGTTCAGTGCGATCAGTCACAAAGATGCGTGTGGTCAAATTATTCATGACGTCGCGTTTTGGTTGCGGGTATTGCCCATGCAGATAGCTTTCCTGTTATTGGCGACATACGCTGCCCTTTTTGCGAATCCAAGACTGCAAACCAATGCGGCGAAACCAAGAACCCAATTACCGGAGCGTTTCTATGCCCTATCGTTCACCGATCACTGATTTCCGTTTCATTATGGACCATGTCGTGGGCTTCCACCAAGTCGCCGCGACAGATCGGTTTGCCGAAGCCACGCCTGATATGTGTGACGCGATCCTGACTGAGGCCGCAAAACTGAGCGATGAGGTTCTGGCACCGCTGCAAAAGTTGGGCGATCAGCATCCGGCCGTTCTGGAAAACGGCGTTGTGCGCACCTCGCCCGGATTTGGCGACGGGTTCAAAGCCATCGCAAACGGTGGCTGGATCGGCATTTCAGCCTCCACCGAAAACGGTGGCATGGGATTGCCGCTGACGCTGGCGACCACAGTGAACGATATGATGGCAGGCGCTTGCCTGTCCCTGCAACTCAACCCGCTGATGTGCCAAGGCCAAATCGAAGCGCTGGAACATCATGCCAGCGACGCGATCAAGGACCTGTATCTGCCGAAACTAATTTCGGGTGAATGGGCAGGCACAATGAACCTGACCGAACCTCAGGCTGGATCGGACGTTGGCGCGTTGCGTTCCACGGCGGTACCCAACGATGACGGCAGCTATGCGATTTCTGGCCAAAAAATATATATCTCATGGGCGGACAACGATTTCACTGAAAACGTCTGCCACCTTGTGCTTGCACGTTTGCCTGACGGCGTTGCTGGCACCAAAGGTATCAGCCTGTTTATGGTCCCGAAACGGATCCCCGACGCGGATGGAAATCTAGGCGAGCGTAACGATCTGCGGGTGATTAGCTTGGAACATAAGATGGGCCTGCACGGATCGCCAACGGCGGTTATGGAATACGCGGGCGCCAAGGGCTGGCTGGTTGGCGAAAAACACGCAGGCATGGCCGCGATGTTCACGATGATGAATAACGCCCGCCTCGGCGTTGCGACGCAAGGCATCGGTGTCGCCGAAGCTGCGTATCAGCACGCGCTGGCCTACGCGATGGACCGCAAACAGGGTAAAGCTGGTGGAACAGGGACCATTGCCGAACACGCTGACGTGCGCCGTATGCTGGCGTCAATGAAGGCTGATATTTTCGCCGCCCGCGCTATTTCGCTGGCCAATGCAGTCGCGATCGACATGGCCAACGCCACGGGGGACGGCGCGTGGACCGCGCGCGCAGCACTGCTCACCCCGATATCAAAAGCGTTCGGAACTGATATTGGTGTTGAGATCACATCGACTGGTATCCAGACCCACGGTGGCATGGGGTTCATCGAAGAAACTGGCGCGGCGCAATACGCCCGCGACGTGCGCGTCACCACAATTTACGAAGGTACCAACGGCATCCAAGCCATGGACCTTGTAGCGCGCAAAATGATGGACGGTGGCGATGCGGCCTTTGCATTGCTTGATGAAATTGAAGCCGCCGCTGACGCCGCCAAAGCAACGATGCCAGATTTGGCGGAACCCGTCTGGCAAGCAGCAGAAACGCTGCGCGAAACAACCGAATGGCTGGCCACGCAGGATATAACCGACCGTTTCGCAGGCGCGGTTCCCTACTTGCGCGCCTTTGCAAGGGTGCTCGGCGGGCATTATCATCTGACCGCTGCGGCGCAGGGTGACGGGACGCGCAAGCGCCTCGCGACATTCTACATCAAGCGTATCTTGCCCGAACACACAGGCCTTCTGGCCCATGTGCGCGAGGGTGGCGATGATCTGATGGCAATCACGCTGGACGATCTGGTTGCCTGATTTGATCCGCTATCCGTGGTCTGAACCGCCTGAGCTTGGCAAAGCAATCGAAGTCGCGGACGGCGTCCTTTGGATGCGCCTGCCACTGCCAATGGCGCTGGATCACGTCAATGTCTATGCGCTGGATGATGGGATCGGTTGGACGGTGATCGACACTGGAGTCGACAGCCGCAAAACCCGCGCCATTTGGGATGATTTGCTGGCCGGACCACTGGCAGGCAAACCTGTCAGCCGCGTTATTGGCACCCATCATCACCCTGATCACATCGGGCTGGCTGGTTGGTTTCAGGACGCTGGCGCGGGACTGGCGATGCCACGCACCGCATGGCTGATGGCACGGATGTTGACGTTGGACGAACAGCCCACTTACCCATCGCAGTCCATTGAATTTTACAAACGCGCAGGCATGGCTGATGATCTGTTGGCGAAACGCCGCAAGGATCGCCCCTTTAACTTCGCCGATTGCGTTCACCCAATGCCGCTGGGTTTCACCAGACTGCAAGACGGCGGGACCATCCGGATGGGCGGGCGCACATGGACCATCCGCATGGGCAATGGCCACGCGCCGGAACACGCAACGTTCTGGAGCCAGGATGACAATCTTGTCATAGGCGGCGATCAGTTGCTGCCGTCCATCAGCCCGAACATCGGTGTCTATCCAACCGAACCCGACGCCGACCCGCTGGCAGAATGGCTAGAAGCCTGCGAACGGCTGGCCCCTTTTGCGCGGACCGACCATCTGGTGCTTGGTGGCCATAAACTGCCGTTTACGGGCTTGCCAAAACGCATGCAGCAACTGATCGAAAATCATCATGGTGCGCTTAAGCGACTGATTGCCCACATCGCCGAACCCCAACGTGCTGGCGATTGCTTTAAGCCATTGTTCAAACGTGAGATCGGCGAGGGCGTTTACGGCCTAGCGCTCGTTGAATCCCTTGCCCACCTCAATCACCTGCACCAAACCGGCCAAGCCACGCGCGAATTGCGCGACGGGGCCTATTGGTTTCAGGCCGTCTGACGCAGGGCGCAAACGCCTGCGTCATTCATTGTTACAACGGTATTTTCGGGCGTCGAGAGGTCGCGATCCGACACCTGCTAGTGCCGTGCGTTCATCCGCGCGGTCAACTTGCCCAAAATACGGCCAGCGGTCGTTTCGCACAGTGCAGGGATCACCGAATGTACCAGGGCAGCGCCCCCTGCAACCATCAGCCAGAACGCAAAGCCACCTGCAAACCGCATATGCTGGAAATAGGTTTCGTCCACCGTTGCGGGATGGGCAAGAAACCAGCGGTCAATCAAGCTGGTACGGGTCGTTGTGCTGAGGTTGGACATTGGATGGCTCCTGTAATTGCTTTTCACAATCCTATACGTTTCACACCGCAAACACGTCCCAAATGCTATGGCCAAGGGCATGATAACTGGGATACTATCCCGCTATGAAGCATGAACTCGATACAATCGACCAGCGCATCCTTGCTATATTGCAAACTGATGCCACGCAATCTGTCGACGCGATTTCGGATCAGGTCGCCCTGTCGCGCAATGCCTGTTGGCGGCGGATCAAAGCGATGGAGGCCAATGGCATTATCCGCGCACGCGTCGCGCTGCTTGATCCGATCAAGATCGGTTGCCCCCTGACTGTGTTGGTGTTGATCCGCACAGATCACCATTCCGACAGTTGGCGCAAAGATTTTGCGGCCGCAATCGCCGCCCTGCCTGAAATTACGTCAGCCCAGCGCATGACGGGTGATCTGGATTACGTGCTCAAGGTGCGGCTCGCGGATGTTGTGGCATATGATCTATTTTACAAACGCCTGACATCACGGATTTCTGTATCGGATATTTCCGCCAGTTTCGTTATGGAAGACATCAAAGACACCACGGCTCTGCCGTTTTAGCCTTGAAGGGACCTAAAAATGGACAATAAGATCGCCACCTCCGCCGAAGCGTTTGAGGCCGACGCCATTCCGCGTATTCATGAGGTCCATGTCGATCCGACCAAATGCGCCCCCGACGCCAGCGCCATAAAGGCACAAAAGACACCCAAAAGTCCCGCGCGTTGGGCCTATGAGCGCCTCATCCTCTATATTCAGAATTTCGAAAAGCAGCTCGACAATGAACACGAAGTCGCGATGGGGTTCGCGGGCGACAGTTCCGGCGTCATCAAGATTGAAGGTATGGGGTATTACGACCCCGATATCATCACCTTTTATGGGTCAGATCCATCCGGCGCCAAAACGCAGCTGATCCAACATGTTAGCCAGCTATCAGTCAAGCTGCGCGCGCTCCCCAAACAGGTTGAAACGGCAGAACCGGAACGGATCGGATTTCGATTGGCAGCTGAACTGGACAGTGTTGATGCGACGTCCTGACGACACGTGTGGGGCTGACATTGCCCCGTAAATCGGCTAGAGCCCGATAAAAGCGAAATAAGGAAGATAACATGCCTGATCATAAGCACGGCGAAATGGACATAAGCGTTCAGGAAAAAACCTTCAACGGCTTCATGAGCATGGTGACGAAAATCGCTGTCATTATCGTCATCTCGCTCATCCTTCTGGCCCTGATCAACGGATAAACTTCCATGAAACGCCGTGCGTTTGTGCTGTCTGCACCCCTTGCTCTTGCGGCATGCGGTGGTGTGATCCGCGAAGAAATCATCGCCCCACAAGCGGCGATTGACCGTGTTGCCTATGTGCATCCGGGGCCAAAATCCCTGACGCTGGTGACGATGAAAAACACAAGCTCACACAATGGCGCACACACTGGACTGATGATTAATGCCAGTCAGCGCGTTTTGTGGGATCCTGCCGGCACATTCGGCCATTCGTCGATTCCGGAACGCAACGATGTTCACTTCGGTATCACACCGCAGATTGAACAACTTTATGTTTCGTACCATTCGCGCGTGACATTTTACACGTTAATTCAGGAGGTCGACGTGTCACCGCAAGTCGCAGAGCACGCTTTGCGCTTGGTGATGGCTAACGGACCGACGCCCAAAGCCGCCTGCACGACCCACACATCACGCATGTTGGGACAGTTGCCGGGCTTTGAGAGCATCCGCACCACCCTGTTCCCGAACAATCTGTCAGACCAGTTCAACCTGATCCCCGGTGTGCGCAGTCGTGAATACCGTGAGACTGACAGCGATGACAAAGACATCGCCGCCGCCGCAATTGACCGACAGCTTAGTGCCAATCAATAAGCGCCGGTTAACCAAACCATACCAAACAGCGTGGCTCCGCCCAAGGTGATGGCGGCCACGACATTGCGGGTAAGCAGCCCAACCCCGAATGTGACCAACGCAGCACTCAGCCGCGCAGGGTCGACTTCGCCGCCCGTTGCGGCGGGCCACAAAACCAGCGGCGCGACCAACCCCGGCAAGACCGCAACAGCCGTGTAGCGCAGATGCCGCAACACCCATTCCGGCAGGTCCTTGCCCCCGATCAGGCCAAGAAACGAAAAGCGGATCAAATAGGTGCCGACGCCCAGCACTATGATGATGGCCCAGATATAGGTCGCGGTCATGCTCGGGTTCACGCCTGCGCCCTCCGGTGCATCCACAGTTCAATCTGCGCGCCGACGATCATGGCGACAGCCGCTGCGACCAAAAGGCCAAGGTTGTAGGGCAATCCGGAAAACACCAGCGCCAGAATGATGGACACGACAGCCGACACCATATGCGCCAGAGTGCGCATCATAGGTGCAATAATCGCGAGGAAACAGATCGGCACAGCGAAATCCAATGCCATCCAGTCGGGAATCGTATCCCCCAACCAAATACCAAGGCCCGTTGCCACAACCCACATCGGACTCACCGGTGTTACCGCGCCAAAAAAGAACGCGATGCGTTGGGACAGCGACAAATCAGGCACATCCTCAAAGCGGTTCATCGACACCGCGTAGCTTTGATCGACATTCACGTAGGCAATCAATGCGCGTTTCCACAGCGGTGCGCGGCCAAGCCACATCGCCAAAGACGCTGAATACATGGCCATGCGCAAATTCACCGCAAGCGCTGTTGCGACCACGATCAGGAACGGTGCGTCTTCGGCCATCAATTGTAGTGCGGTGAACTGCGCGGCACCAGCAAACACCACGGACGAAAACGCCATGGTTTGCACGCTGGTAAATCCCGCATCAGTCGCGACGACGCCAAACAGCATCCCAAACGGCATGACCACCAACAGGAACGGCAGGCCCGTGCGAAAGCCAATCCAATAATATGATTTCTGGGTCGCGCGCGACATCAAGCTGCCTTATATTTTGCTACAACCGCCATAGCTTTGGCCCCACCAATTGACAATGAGGTCATACGGCATGCGTGAACCCTTTGGACTTATCCTTGCAGGCGGTCGCGGCACCCGTATGGGCGGGGTTTCCAAGGCGGACCTTATTTTGGGTCATTCAACGCTGCTCACTCAGGCGCAGGCACGGCTTGAACCCCAAGTAGTGGCGATTGCCGTCAACTCCAACGCCCCCATAACAACCAATCTCCCTGTCATCAAAGATGCGACACGCGACCACCTTGGCCCCCTTGAGGGCGTTCTGGCGGGTCTTGATTGGGCCGTCAGCCAAGGTGGCACGCACATCGTGACCGTCGCCGTGGACACGCCGTTCTTCCCTTGCGACCTGGTCCCGCGTTTGCTTATGGCAGGGCAAACGCACCCGAACGGTTTCGCAATTGCATCCACGTCGGACGGCCTACACGGTACTTTTGGTATCTGGCCCACCACATTGCGCGACGAACTCGCCACGTTCCTAGACCAGGGCCAGCGCAAAGTCCGCGCCTTTACACAAGCACAGGCCGCCGCCACCGCGATCTTCCCAGACACAACGCCACCATCATTCTTCAACATCAACACACCCGAAGACCTAGCGACAGCGGCGCAATGGTTATGACCCAAATGATCATCTCACAGGGCTTTGATGACAGCGAACGCGCGCAAGTCGCACAGATGTATTGGGTTGCTTTCGGGCAAAAACTTGGCCGTGTGATGGGGCCAGAACGCCGCGCAATCGCGTTCGTTCAAGACGTACTCGATCCAACGCATGCACTTTGCGCACGCGGCGCAGACGGAACGCTGTTGGGTGTCGTGGGGTTCAAAACCTACGAATCCGCACTGGTTGGCGGTACATGGCGCGACCTTGCGCGACATTACGGTTGGGTCGGCAGCGCTTGGCGCATCGGCCTTCTTGCCCTATTAGAACGCGACACAGAAAACGCCCGTTTTTTGATGGACGGTATTTTTGTCAGTGATGGCGCACGCGGCAAAGGCGTCGGCACCGCCCTGCTGCACGCCATCTACCGTGAGGCAAAGGCGCGCGGTTACAACGAAGTGCGCCTTGATGTGATCGACAGTAATCCACAGGCCCGTGCGCTTTACGATCGCGAAGGGTTTGTCGCGGGTGAGACGTACGCACTGGGGCCACTAAAATATATTTTCGGTTTCGAAAACGCGACGACCATGATCCGCAGGGTTTAAGCGTCTTAGTCGAATGCGCCCGTTACGCGACCCAGCAACATAAACGCACGACTTGTGCGGGTCTCAGCGAGCGCTGCGATATCTTCATCGGTCGCCTCAACTTCAAACGCGACCAGCATTTGATCGTATTTGCGCAGGAAATGATGCGCCGCATCGCGAAAAATTGCGTCTTCGCGCATCCGCCCTGCCGTCAACGCCAGCGAAGACCGGTCCCGAATACCGCCGAGGGATGCGGCCGCCTTGCCCCTTTCGCCATGGGCAAAACGGCGCCAAACCTCTGCGCGTGCGCGATCAGGGCGCAGATCATCCATGTAAATTCCGTCTTGGCTCATCAGCGTCAAAACGTCCTGGCTGGCTTGGATCAACTGTTTGGCTGCGCGGTCTTTCAATGCGCGACGCAGGGCGGCAAACCCGACCTCGTCAGTATCCGTGTCCGGAAAATTCAACGCACGCACAAGATCAGGCCGCGAGATCGGTGGCGCGATGTCTTCTGCGGTCGTCCCCAACGCAAGGCTTGGTTGATCGTCACCACTGGGCGCTTCTGGTTGCGGCGCTGCGACGTTGCGCCCAGACGGGCGCGATGTAGCGAATGTTGCCAGCGCTGTTTCTGTCTTCTGCGTCGCGCGTGCAATCTCGTTCAGCTTGCGTTCAACCGTTTGTTCGATGCCAGTGCCGCGCGATTGGCGGTCTGCCACATAGGTCTGGCGCATTCCGTCAATCGCAGCCTGCAACCGCCGGCTTTCTTCGCGCACGATCTTGACGGACCGCGCCGCCAATGCCGCAATCCAGACCATCGCGATCGGCAGGAAAATCGCCATCATTGTCATCACAAATCGCAGGCTATCTACCTGCGCAGCGCCGTCGGTGTCAGTTGGCAGCACAAGGAAAAACAGCGCCACACCGACGAGCCAGATCAGGCTGACCAGGATTGCAATCACTTCAATCGCGGTCACACGAACGCCGTCCGACCTCACACCAGCGCGAAGCGGTACATCTGCTTTGTTTTGACCATCCGTCATCTAAGTAAGGGCCCTATTTGAAAACGATTGTCAGGATCTCGTAGGACTTAACACCACCTGGCGTGCGCACTTCGACGCTGTCGCCTTCGTCTTTACCAATCAACGCCCGTGCAATCGGGGATTTCATATTCAAACGTCCTTGCTCGATATCGGCCTCGTATTCACCGACAATCTGATAGGTCGTCTCTTTGTCGGTGGCTTCATCGACCAACGTCACATGCGCGCCAAACTTCACGGTTCCGCTCAGCTTGCTAACGTCAATCACATCAGCCAGCGAAATCGCGCCTTCAAGTTCCTTCACGCGGCCCTCGATGAACGATTGTTTTTCCTTGGCGGAATGGTATTCCGCGTTCTCGGATAGGTCGCCGTGTTCCCGCGCGTCGGAAATAGCACGAATGATCGCGGGACGTTCAACAGACTTTAAATGCTTCAATTCAGCATCCAGCTTGTTAAATCCGGCACGTGTCAGCGGTATCTTGTCCATTGCAGCATTTCCGATTGGTCAGTTTCACAAGTCCATATGCATAACCCGCACGCGGGCGTCGCCTCAAGGGGCATCGACATTGCGTCAGTCTTTATTTGCAGACGCTACGTTTGCGTCGCTGGCCCGCAATTTTCTGTCTTGGTGAGATTGCTGTCCCCACCCTCGTCCTATATCCTTTATAAGACAACATTTTACAGCCGCTAGGGAGACCCGATATGGCCAATATTGAACGCGAATCCATGGAATACGACGTCGTCATCGTCGGCGCGGGGCCCGCGGGTCTGTCGGCCGCAATTCGTCTGAAACAACTCGACAGCGATCTAACGGTTGTAGTGCTCGAAAAAGGGTCTGAGGTCGGCGCGCATATCTTGTCGGGCGCGGTTCTTGATCCTGCTGGCCTCAACAAACTGATCCCCGACTGGAAAGCCAAAGGCGCGCCACTTAACACCCCTGTAACACAAGATGACTTTTATATACTGGGCCAAGCAGGCAAAATCCGCATCCCAAATTTCCCGATGCCGCCACTGATGAGCAACCACGGCAACTACATCGTGTCGATGGGCAATGTCTGCCGCTGGATGGCTGAACAGGCCGAAGAGTTGGGTGTCGAAATATTCCCCGGCATGTCGTGCTCTGAAATCGTCTTCGGGCATAAGGGCGAAGTCAAAGGCGTCGTTGCAGGTGTGTTTGGCCTGGAGGCCGACGGCACAATCGGCCCCAACACCGAACCCGGCATGGAACTGCACGGCAAGTACGTTTTCTTATCCGAAGGCGTACGTGGGTCGCTGTCCGAAGAAGTCATCGCAAAATACGATCTTGCGAAAAAGTCTGAACCGCAAAAATACGGTCTCGGCATGAAAGAAATATGGGAAATCGATCCCGCCAAGCATAAAGCAGGCAGCGTCACGCATACCAGTGGCTGGCCACTGGAAAGCAACGCAGGTGGTGGGTCGTTCATCTATCACCTTGAAAACAATCAGGTCTACGTCGGTTTTGTTGTCCACCTGAACTACAAAAATCCGTATCTGTTCCCCTACATGGAATTCCAGCGGTTCAAGCATCATCCAATGGTTGCGGATTTGCTAGAAGGCGGCAAACGCGTGGCTTACGGCGCGCGCGCAATCACCGAAGGCGGTTACCAGTCGATGTGCAAAATGACGGCCCCCGGTGTCGCATTGCTGGGCTGCTCCGTCGGCATGGTCAACCTGCCGCGCATCAAGGGTAACCATAACGCAATGCTGTCCGGCATCGCCGCCGCCGAAGCCGCACATGCTGCCATCGGCGCAGGGCGCGCGTCCGATGAGCTCATCTGTTATGAGGTGGAAGTTCGCAGCGGTGCCATCGGCGAAGACCTCAAAAAGGTGCGTAACGTGAAACCGTTGTGGTCCCGTTTTGGGCTGGTGGCGTCACTCATTGGCGGTGGCTTTGACATGTGGACGAACACCTTCGGGTTTTCGCTGTTCGGCACGATGAAGCACGGTAAAAATGACGCTAAAGCCACCGAAAAGGCCGTCAAACATCAGCCTATCGATTACCCGAAGCCCGATGGGAAACTATCGTTTGATCGCCTGACAAACGTCGCATTCAGCTTCACCAACCACGAAGAAAGCCAGCCCGCGCACCTGCGCCTCAAAGACGCGTCAATTCCTGTAAACGTGAATTTTCCCGACTATGCAGGGCCATCCGCACGCTATTGCCCCGCTGGCGTCTACGAATTCGTTGGCGAAGGCGCGGACAGAAAATTCCAGATCAATTTCCAGAACTGCGTCCACTGCAAAACCTGCGATATCAAGGATCCGAGCCAAAACATTACTTGGACAGTCCCACAAGGCGGCGACGGACCAAACTATCCAAATATGTAACCATTGAGGTTTTTGGGCAAGGTTTTAAGGAATCGGGCTTCGCGGTGCGGGGCCCTTTTTGTTTCAAACAGACCCGACATACCGCGCAACACGACAAACCAACGTAAATGTTGTTTGCCCCGCCGAATCCATCACCGTAGGCTGCACTGACCCAAATGACCGGAGAACGCCTTGATCTTTCGCATTCCCCCCGCGCTACGCCTAACAGTTTGTGCCGCAACGCTCGCCTTGGCGATGCCCGCTGCGGCGGCCCCCAACGCGGGCGCCTACCTCGCGGCACGTCAGGCGGCAATTTCTGGCGACTACGCGGCAGCGGCGATCTATTTTCGTGACGCTTTGCTGGCTGATGCCAACAATACGGCCCTCATGGAACAATCTCTCACCGCATTTTTAGGCGTCGGACAGGTTGAATCCGCAGCAGGCATCGCACGCCCGTTCATCAATGCTGGCGGCGAAAGCCAGATCGCTAATATTGCCCTCATGGCACAGGCCGCCCGTGCACAAGATTGGGACACGATCTTTGATTTGCTCGAAGCCGGACACGAGGTTGGCCCGCTTTTGGATGGTCTGGTCCAAGCATGGGCTTACCTTGGCAACGGCGACAAGGACGGCGCGATGATGCGCTTTGACGAAGTTGTCGACACTCCGGGGCTGCGCGGCTTTGGCCAACAGCACAAGGCCCTCGCCTTGGCGATGTCGGGTGATCTGGGCGGCGCGAACGCGATCTACGACCTGCCGCCGAACATCGGCATCGTACCAACCCGCGCGTCCGTCGTGGCGCATCTGCAAATCCTCGCTCAGCTCGGTGAATTCGAACGGGCCGGCGATATTATCGAACGCGCCTTCGGCGAAGACCCCGATCCTGAACTGGTAGCCCTACGCAGCGCCATCATGGCAGGCGCGGTTCCCGACCTGTCCCGTGTCGTCGCAACCCCGAGCGACGGCATCGCCTACGCCTATAAAGGCCTGTCCGAAATTCTTCAGGGCGAAGCCAACGAAAGCTATCTGTTGCTGTATGCGCAGGCCGCTAGATTTATCGCCCCACACGATGCGGACGCGCAAATCGCCACTGCGCGGCTCCAGAATGCGCTTGGCCAATATGACGCCGCAGCCCAGACATTCGCCCAAGTCGTCACAGACGATCCCGCCTTTCATAGCGCCGAAATTGGGCGTGCAGAATCCTTGCGTCTTGCAGGTCGGTTCGACCAAGCCATCGAAGTTCTTAGCCAACTCACACGCAGCCATCCCGATCTGCCGCTATCATATGCATCACTAGGCGATGTTTTTCGCCAGCAAGAGCAATTCGAAGACGCCGCCGCCGCGTATAGTTCGGCTCTTTCAGGCTATCCAGAAGACGCGTCCATTCGGTGGTGGCTGCTCTATTCTCGCGGAATAACCAACGAACGCCTTGATGAATGGGACGCTGCGGAAGCAGACTTTCGCGCATCTCTCGCTCTCAACCCTGGCCATCCATCTGTGTTGAACTACCTTGGATATTCACTGGTCGTTCGTGGCCTGAAATTTGACGAAGCTTTGGGTATGATCGAAACCGCCGTCGCCGCCCGCCCAGACAATGGCGCCATTGTCGACAGCCTTGCGTGGGTGTATTACAAACTGGGTCGCTACCAAGACGCCGTCGCGCCCATGGAACGCGCTGCCGAACTGGAACCCAACGACCCCATCATAAGCGATCATTTAGGCGACGTTTACTGGATGGTCGGACGCAAGATCGAGGCACGTTTCCAGTGGCGACGTGCACTGTCGTTTGAACCCGAACAAGCCGAGGCGACGCGTATTCGCCGCAAACTATCCATCGGGCTGGAGTCGGTTTACGCCGAAGACGGCGTGACCCACGCCACTGCGGTTGAGATGGCGAATGACGACAACTAAAGGCGCGATTTGTGAACCGGCGCCCGCCAAGGTCAACCTGACACTGCATGTGACGGGGCGCAGGGCGGATGGGTATCATCTGCTGGATAGTTTGGTGATGTTTACGGCGTTGGGTGATGTCGTGACAGTCGCCCCCGCGGATCACCTGACCCTCACAATCGACGGCCCTTTTTCGGCGGATTTGATTGCGGGCGACAACAACCTTGTCGAGCGGGCGGCGCGATCTTTTGGCGTCATCAACGGTGCCGCCATCACGTTGACAAAAAACCTGCCCATCGCGTCTGGCATAGGTGGTGGTTCGGCAGACGCCGCCGCCACACTGCGCGCCCTGTCCCGTCTGTGGGGCATGCCAATTCCTGACGCGGCAACGATTCTGAAACTTGGCGCTGATGTACCTGTTTGCATGACGTCAGAATTGTCGCGGATGCGGGGCATCGGGGACCGGATCGACACATTGGGTCCCGCACCAAAGCATAATATACTGCTGGTGAACCCGAATGTAGCTGTGTCGACCGCGCAGGTCTTTGGCGGACTTGCCAACAGATTAAACGCACCGATGGCGGACGACATGCCCGACCCGTTCGAGACGGGCCATTGGACCAAATGGCTTGCGTGCCAGCGCAACGACCTAGAAACGCCAGCACGGGTCGCCGTCCCAGCCATTGATGACGTTTTAGGGTCGCTGCGCGCGCAAAACGGCTGCGCATTGGCCCGCATGTCGGGGTCTGGCGCAACGTGTTTTGCGTTTTTCGAAAATGCCAACACCCGCAACGCTGCCGCCGCTGCATTGCGCCGCTCCCATCCCAGTTGGTGGATCGCTGAAACCGAGGAAGCGCCTATTTAACACGCGCTACGACGTAACCTGCCAAATCCAGCAGCATCGGCTTTATCGGGTGATCCGGCAGGGGCGCCAACGCCGCCTTCGCCTTCTCCATCCACGCCAGGGCCTCTGATTTTGTGGCGTCCAATGTGCCGTGTTTGACCAGAAGGCCCAGCGCGGCATCCAGATCACCGTCTTCTTGACGACCTTTTTCAATTGTGCGCACCCAAAAGGCGCGTTCTTCCACGTCAGCCAGTGCCACAGCTTTAATCACCGGCAGCGTCAGTTTGCGTTCCCGGAAATCATCGCCGATGTTTTTACCTATGGCATCTGTGCCCGCATAATCCAACAGATCGTCAACGATCTGAAATCCGATACCCAGCGCATCGCCATAGTCATAAAGTGCTTCCACCAGCGCGGCGTCTTGCCCTGCAATGACGCCACCCACTTCCATGGCGGCCGAAAATAACGCTGCCGTCTTACCACGCACGATCTGCAAATAAATCGCTTCAGTCGTCGCCAAATCGCTCGCAGCGGTAAGCTGCAACACTTCGCCCTCGGCAATTGTCGCAGACGCATTAGCAAGGATGTCCAACACCCGCAGCGACCCCGTTTCAACCATCAACTGGAATGACCTTGCGAACAGATAATCCCCGACCAGTACTGATGACGTATTGTCCCACAACAGGTTCGCCGTTGGTCGCCCGCGCCGCTGTGCACTTTCATCAACCACATCATCGTGCAGCAATGTCGCCGTGTGAATAAATTCTACCGTCGCGGCCAGATGCACGTGATACGGGCCGCTGTAGCCACACATCTTCGCCGCCGCCAACGTCAGCATCGGGCGCAGACGTTTGCCGCCCGCCCCGACCAAATGCGCCGTGACTTCGGGGATACGCGGCGCATGTTTTGATGCCATCCGATCCGTGATCAGCACGTTCACAGCGTCCATTTCATCGCTCAGTGCAGCTGCCAAACGGTCGTGTGGTTTGCTCGCGGCGTGGTCTAGGCTCATCACAGCTCCGTCAGTTGCTCGACAAAGGCGATCAAAGCACCTTAAGTCATGGGTATGAAAGAACTCCTGCGCACCAATGACATCACTATCATCGCCTTCGCCAAAGCCCTTCTGCAGGGTGAGGACATAGAGGTCTTTGAGTTCGACGTAAATATGAGCATCCTTGACGGATCTTTGGGCATATTGCCACGCCGCCTGATGGTGCGCCGTGCGGATCATTTTATCGCGACGTCCGTGATGACAGCCAACAATATCGAATTGGGCCTGTGAACGCAGGTTTTGAAACCACTTTCGACGCCTTCCTTGGCGGTCGCCTGACGCTTCAGCAACCGACCAAAGGCTACCGCGCGGGCGTTGATCCGGTTCTTTTGGCTGCAGCGGTTCGCGCGCGGGTCGGTCAATCGGTTCTGGAACTTGGCTGTGGCACGGGTGCGGCTTTGCTGTGCTTGGCGACGAGGGTGTCGGGTTTGGGTCTTCACGCAGTTGAGGTTCAACCCCACTACGCCGACATTTGCCGCGCAAACGCCGTAGCGAACCACATCGATGCAATGATCTGGACCGCCGATTTGCGCGATTTGCCGGCTGATCTGCGCGCCCTGACCTTTGACCATGTCATTGTTAATCCACCTTATTTTGAACGAGCATCGGGAAATTCAAGCCCACTGCCTGACCGCGACATCGCCTTCGCTGGTGACACGGCGACGGTTGATTGGATCGATACGGCGACACGGCGGCTCAAGCCAAAAGGCACGTTGACGCTGATCCAAAAGGCGGATCGCCTGCCCGACCTGTTGCGGGCCATCGACGACCGACTGGGCGCGATCCACGTTTATCCAATTACAGGGCGCGCTGGCCGTCCCGCAGACCGCATCGTTTTGCGCGCGCGCAAAGGTGGCCGCGCGCCCTTCAAACTACATGCGGCAATTGCGCTGCACGACGGCCCGTCCCATGTGTCAGACGGCGAAGATTACCGACCAGAGATCGCAGAAATATTGCGTGAAGGCAGTCAATTTTGTCTTGCCGATTAATTATTCCGCAATCTTTTGGCGGTGTCTTGTGCATTGTGTCAGATTGCTGCTCTGCAGCGTGACAGACGCGAAAATCTGTGGTCAAATTTGAAGACCATTCACCGAAGTTAGGAGGATCTACATGAGCTTGACGTCCCACCTGCAGGAACTCAAGAAAAAGCACGACACCCTTTCGGACGCCGTTGAGAAAGAACAACGCAGTCCGGGCTCCGATGATCTTGAGGTGTCACGCCTCAAGAAAGAAAAACTCCACCTCAAAGAAACGATTACGCGGCTCACGTCTGTGTAGACCAAAACGGTGCTGGCGTTGTTGCGCCAGTGCCCTCCTTTAACGCACAAAACAGACGCGCAATTTCAAGCATTCGATGTCAAAGGCCGCTCATTTGGGCGGCTTTTCTTTTGATGGCTCAAAGCCTTGCGCCTGACGCAGATCGGCCTTGCGGAACTATGCGTTTCGTCAGCGCAATCTGTGAACTACAAAAACACTATGGGAGGAGACCACAAACCCCTCGGAGTGGACCCATGTACAAAGAATTATCGCCGTCAGAAGTCAATAAAATCGTCGCCCAAGCCCGCGCAGAACGCGCTGGTGCATTTGGTCGAATGATCAAAAACCTGTTCCGTCGCTCTGCCGCCTGAACAGCGTTCGAAATGCAAAAAGGGCGGGGTAAATCCCCGCCCTTTTGTATGTCTAAAGAGTCTGTTCAGACAAAGAACTGCGCACCGTTCGCAGAAATCGTTGACCCGTTAATAAATCCAGAATCGTCTGACGCGAGGAATGCCACGCAACGTGCGATTTCTTCTGGTTCACCCAAACGACCCGCTGGAATCTGGCCGATGATGCTCTCGCGCACCTTCTCCGGCACTGCCATGACCATTTCGGTGCCAATATAGCCCGGACAAACAGCGTTGGCCGTGATTCCAGCACGCGCGCCTTCTTGCGCCAGTGATTTCACGATGCCCAGATCGCCAGATTTTGTCGCCGCATAGTTGACCTGCGCGAACTGACCCTTCTGACCATTGATCGACGAAATTACGATGACACGGCCAAATTTGCGTTCCCGCATACCCGGCCAAATCGGGTGAATGGTGTTGAAAACGCCCGTCAGGTTGGTGTCGATAACTTCATGCCACTGCTCTGGCGTCATTTTGTGGAACGGCGCGTCGCGGGTGATGCCCGCGTTCGCGACGACAACTTCGATGGGGCCGAGGTCTGCTTCGACCTGCGCAATGCCCGCTTTGGAACTGTCATAGTCTGCCACATTCCACTTGTAGGTTTTGATGCCCGTAGCTTGCGTGAACTTTTCAGCGGCGTCATCATTGCCTGCGTATGTCGCGGCAACCGTGTAACCGTCTGCCTTTAGTTTCTTAGAAATAGCTTCGCCGATACCGCGACTACCGCCCGTGACGAGTGCAACACGTCCCATATTATTCTCCCTTTGAAATTCTTCTTAGGTAATGATGTTATCTTTAAGAAAATAACCGCGCAACATTATTGCGCCGTTATTTCGTAAATTTAGGTTCATAAATTTAGGGACGTTCAACGCACAATGCGACACCCATACCGCCGCCAATACACAATGTCGCGAGGCCTTTTTTGGCTCCACGGCGCTTCATCTCAAACAACAATGTGTTCAGAACGCGACAGCCAGACGCACCGATCGGGTGGCCAATGGCAATTGCGCCGCCGTTGACGTTCACAATTGCTGGATCCCAGCCCATTTCTTCATTCACCGCGCAGGCTTGCGCTGCAAAGGCTTCGTTGGCTTCAACAAGGTCCAAATCTTCCACGGACCAGCCCGCTTTATCCAAGGCCTTGCGCGATGCATAAATCGGTCCAACACCCATGATTGACGGGTCCAAACCAGCCGTGGCGTAGGACGCGATGCGGGCCAATGGCTCGATACCGCGCTTTTCAGCCTCATCTGCAGACATCAATATTGTCGCCGCGGCGCCATCGTTCAACCCCGACGCATTGGCAGCTGTCACGGTGCCGTCTTTGATGAAGGCCGGGCGCATTTTTTGCATGGCTTCCATCGTTGCACCGTGGCGGATGTATTCGTCTTGATCAACGATAGTGTCGCCCTTGCGGGTCTTCACGGTGAACGCTGCGATCTCATCGGCGAACTTGCCAGCTTTTTGGGCCGCTTCAGCTTTGTTTTGGGACGCGACGGCAAATTCGTCCTGCATGTCGCGCGAAATCTGCCACTGCTCAGCGACGTTTTCGGCGGTTTGACCCATATGATACTGATTGAACGCATCCCAAAGACCATCGCGGATCATTGTGTCGATCAACTGCATGTCACCCATCTTCTGACCCGCACGCATGTTTTGCGCATGGGGAGAAAGCGTCATGTTTTCTTGGCCGCCTGCGGCCACAATCGACGCATCCCCAAGCATAATATGTTGCGCGCCCAACGCCACAGCGCGAAGACCGGACCCGCAAACCTGGTTAAGCGACCATGCGGCAGCTTCTTTGGCGAGGCCTGCATTGATGTGCGCCTGACGCGCGGGGTTTTGGCCCTGCGCCGCAGTCAAAACCTGACCCAAAATTGTTTCTGACACTTCAGACTTGTCGATGCCGGCACGGGCGACGACTTCTTCCAGAACGGCGGCGCCCAGATCATGTGCTGGCGTGTTGGCAAATGCGCCACCAAAGCTGCCCACGGCGGTACGGGCTGCGGATGCGATAACTACGTTGGTCATAGGAAAGGGTCCCCTCTTTTTTTCCGACAAAATCGGCGGAGTTTTGAGAGACCAGTGAAACAAGAGCATGGCACGAAGGACTCTCTGCCGCCGTTACCCGTGCTTATGTCGTTGAGGAAACAATCACAACGAATTCACTGCGTTTCACTTAACCGAGTGGCGATTATCCGCGATACAGCGCGCTAAATCGAGAATTTAGGAACACCAAAATGGTAGCCCTGCACGCAATCCGCCCCGATAGAGATCAAGAAATCCGCTTCAGCCTGGCTCTCAACGCCCCCTGCAACCGCGAACATTTCAAATTGGTGCGCAACTGTGATCAGCGCCTTAGCCAACACTTGATTGTCGGGATCTTTGTCGATGTTCCGGGTAAAGTGGCTGTTGATCTTTACCAAATCAAAGAAGAAATCCTTGAGATAGCGGAACGCCGTCATACCAGCCCCGAAATCATCCAACGCAAAGGCGAGACCGAAGGGCTGCATTTCTTCCATGAAACGAATCACGACCTCAGGGAGCTGCATTGCGCTATCTTCGCTGATCTCAAGGATCATACGATCCGCATGAAGCGCTGCACTGGCCAATTCACTGTCCAGCACCCGCCGCCACGCCGCATCCCCAAGCGAGCGCGCTGATACGTTGACCGACAAACGAATGCTCGGGTTCTGTTTAAGAAGCTGAAATGCGAATTTGAGACTTGCAGCATCGATGTCGCGTCCAAGGCTGGTTTCTTCGACTTCGCCCATAAACTGAGCCGCCGGAATGACACGCCCCGTTTCATCCATCAAGCGGATCAGACATTCATAAAACGCAACCGGATATCCCGGCTTGGATGTTCGAACAGGCTGCATCGCCAACTGGCAATGCTCCGCTTCTAAGGCCCTGCGCACCATCGACAAAACATCGCGATCACGCACGCTGACCGCATATCCGAGCGGGTCACGTGGCGTCTGGTCATCCCAAGCGGCCGAATTGGATTTCATTGCCATGCGTTTGTCCTGTTTGTGCACTGACATTGCACGCTGGCCTTTAAGGGCTGGTAAACACCGCCGATATCGGCACAATTGTCATCATTATTCAGGGGCACACGCGCTTAAATACGCATGCAGGAGCACATAATGTCAGACCGCTGCGGCTGGGCCAAATCAGAACCGATCTACACCAACTACCACGACACCGAATGGGGCGTGCCTGAATGGGACAGCCGAGCGTTGTGGGAAAAGTTGATTCTTGACGGGTTTCAGGCAGGTCTCAGCTGGATCACGATCCTGAAAAAGCGCGATAATTTCCGCGCGGCGTTCGCAGGCTTCGACCCCGTTGAGATCGCCACTTGGGGCGAGAAAGACATCGCGCGCCTTTTGCAAAACGAAGGCATCATCCGTCACCGTGGTAAAATCCAAGCTACCATCGGCAACGCGCAAGCATACCTCAAGATTGACGATTTTTCAGCGCTGTGTTGGTCCTATGTCGATGGAAAGCCACTGCAAACCAACCGCGCAACTTTGGCCGACGTGCCCGGTTACACGGAAATGTCGACCCAATTTTCCAAGGACCTAAAGAAGCTGGGCTTCAAATTCTGTGGACCGACAATCGTTTATGCTTGGATGCAGGCCTGCGGGCTGATCAACGACCACCTGACAAATTGCCCACAATACGAACCATGTCGCGCCCTCGCCTCACCACCGCGATAAAGCGTCTTCGTCCTCAGCTTTGGAATCGACCCAGTCTGACCCGTCCAATGTGATCTCTTTCTTCCAGAACGGCGCACGGGATTTCAGATAATCCATCAGGAACTCCGCCGCTTCAAACGCTGATTTACGATGCTGGGACGCAGTTGCGACCATCATAATACTTTCATGCGCTTCGAGTTGGCCAATGCGGTGGATAACCAAAGCGTCCGCCAGATCCCAGCGTTGCATCGCCTCACCACGGATCGCGCTCAGCGCCTTTTCGGTCATGCCGGGGTAGTGTTCAATCTCCATACCGGACAATCCGCCCGCAACATCGCGCACAACACCAGTAAAACTAACTATAGCGCCAGCGCCAGCAACACTGGCAGAAAAGACATTCAACTCCCCCCCGGGATCGAACGGCATGGCCTGAACGCGGATCATCGGAACGTCATCCTCCTGTCATAGGCGGAAAAAACGCAACTTCGCGCACGCCTGCAAGCGGTGCATCAAACTCCACCAATTCCTGATCAAGCGCGACCCGTAGCGCGGACATATCTGCGAACGCCAAATCATAACGTTCTTCACGGCTGCGCAGTTCGGCCACCAGATCAGCCACCGTTACGGCAGATGTCTGAACCTCTTCGCGTGGCACCCCGATCCGCTCTCGAACCCACGCAAAATACAGGACATGAACCACCTGGGCTTTTGGACTGGGCATCATTTTTCCCTCAGAAACGGCATCGCCTTGCGCAGATAGTCCACGCCCGAGATGACTGTCAAAAGCATGGCCGCCCAAAGCAGAATGATCCCGATCCACCAACTGTAGAACGCGCCAGACCATTTCCAAACAAGCCCAACTTCATCAGGAATTTCATCCGCAAAGATGCCATCGACTGTGGCTGCGTCCATGCCCTCAATGGACATGTTGTAATAGGTTTCAAACGCACCTGTCGAAAACAAAACCGCGATCGCAGTCATTTGCGCCGCAGTTTTCCACTTGGCCAGCTTAGTCACGGCCAGCGTTCCAGCTGTGTCGCCTAAGAACTCACGTAGACCGCTCACGAATGTCTCACGAAACATGATCAAGGTGGCGGGCAGCAATATCCAGGGGTTCATGCCGGAAAATCCGCAAATGACCAGTAACGCGATCACGACCATTGCCTTGTCCGCAATCGGGTCCAGCATGGTGCCAAACTTGCTTTCCTGCTTCCAAGCGCGCGCAAGGTGGCCGTCCAGCCAATCGGTCGTCGCAGCAACGACGAACAGGATCAGCGCGAACCAATCCGCCCATGGCCGCGCGAAATACAAAAACATTATCGCGACACCGGGCGCCGCCAGCAAACGCATCAGCGTCAAAATATTAGGAATGTTCCACATCATATAGTCTACCTAAGCCCTTTCGAAATCGCGCGCCACTCCCTGTCTTTGTTTCACAAATATCTCAGGGGGAGGCCGAAGGACGGGGGACTGGTCCCCTTTTGGTCGGATTTGCGAAGCAATTTCGAACGAACCATCTGATAAAAATCGGATCATCGGACAAAATCAGCCCTTCTCGTTAAAGTATCCATAAATCGTCTCCGCCATATTGCCCGAAATCCCATCGACCGCCTTAAGGTCCGCAAGCGCCGCACGACCCACGGCCTTGGCTGACCCGAAATGTTGTAACAACGCCCGTTTACGGGTCGCCCCGACACCTGGCACATCATCCAGCGGCGTAGCCCCAATCGCCTTGGACCGCTTTGCCCGGTGGGTGCCGATCGCGAACCGGTGCGCCTCGTCGCGCATGCGTTGAACGAAATACAAAACCGGATCATTGCGCTGCAAGGCCATGACCTGCTTGCCAGTGCGGTAGAATTCTTCTTTGCCGTGGTCGCGATCCACGCCCTTGGCAACACCTACCATCGGCACATCACCAACGCCAAGCTCTTCCATAATGGCACGCACTGCGCTCACCTGCCCTGCACCGCCATCGATCAGCAATAATCCTGGCCATGTGCCCAATTCGCGCTTCGGATCCTCTTTTAGCAGGCGCTTGAACCGCCGCATCAAGACTTCTTTCATCATCCCAAAATCATCCCCAGGGGTCAGGTCATCCCCTTGAATGTTGAACTTTCGGTACTGGTTCTTGTCGAACCCCTCAGGTCCCGCGACAATCATCGCGCCGACGGCAAAGGCCCCTTGGATGTGCGAGTTGTCGTAAACCTCAACTCGTTGCGGCACCTCAGGCAGATCAAACGCCTCTTTCAAACCGCGCAGCAGGCGGCCTTGCGTCGCCGTTTCGGACATCTTACGCCCCAAACTTTCGCGGGCATTGCGTGCGGCACCGCTGACCAGCTCGGCTTTTTCCCCACGTTGAGGCACGATAATCTCAACCTTGCGGCCGGCCTTTTCCGACAGCGCCTCAGTCATAAGGTCATCATCATCAAGGCCATGAGACAACAGCAACATGCGCGGCGGTTCCCGGTCGGAATAAAACTGCCCGACGAAGGCTTGCATGACCTCACTCGCATCCTCATCGCCACTTACCCGCGGGTAATAATCGCGATTGCCCCAGTTTTGATTGGCACGAATGAAAAACACCTGCACGCAGGCCTGACCACCGTCACGATACAGCGCGATCACGTCAGCCTCTGTGACGCCGCGCGGGTTGATGCCTTGGGACGTCTGTACCTGCGTCAACGCCTTGATGCGGTCGCGCAGCGCTGCGGCGCGTTCAAATTCCATATCATTTGACGCCTGTTGCATCCGAGCCGCCAGCGACGCCTGCATTTCGGTCGACTTACCGGTCAAGAAACGTTCAGCATCTTTGACCAGCTGCTTATAGTCGCCCTGCGCAACCTTTCCAACACAGGGTGCAGAACAGCGTTTGATCTGATACTGCAAACACGGTCGCGTTCGGGATTCATATTCACTGTCCGAACAATTACGCAGCAAGAACGCCCGTTGCAGTGTGTTCAACGTGCGGTTTACAGCGCCAGCTGACGCGAAGGGCCCATAATAGTTCCCTTTTTTCCTTTTTGCCCCACGATGCTTTTCAATGCGCGGGAATTCGTGATCACCGGAGATCAGGATATTCGGAAAGCTTTTATCGTCCCTTAACAGCACGTTATATTTCGGCTTCAGCTGTTTGATCAGGTTTTGTTCCAGCAACAGCGCTTCAGTTTCGGTGTTGGTCGTCAGAAACATCATCGACGCGGTGTGCGAAATCATCGTGGCAATCCGCGCCGAATGGCCCGATGGCCGCGCGTAGTTGCTGACGCGGTTCTTCAGGCTTCGCGCCTTGCCGACATACAAAACACGGGCTTGGCTGTCGAGCATCCGGTACACCCCTGGCGAGCCGTCAAGCGTGCGCAAGTAACCTTGGATGACGTCATATCCGGTCGGAGTTTTGGTGGGATCCACGTTCATGCCCTTAACCTATGATTCCCGTCGCCCGCTGCAATGGCAAAGCACCCCTTGCAAGGGTAAACATACCCACGAAATCTGTGGATAACTTCGTGGGCAAATCTAGCTGAGAAGAAGAAATCCTTTGTTTTCCTTGCCCTTGGCAGAAGTGCCTATTTTTTGAGCAATTATGCAACCCGTTGATACGGAATAGTATTTTTATATCAGCTTGGCAAATATTTGAAAACATTAAACAAAAGTAAATATTTTGTGACATTGACACGGACCAGTGCACAACTTGTCCTGGCGTCACTTTGACTTGATCACTCTACGCCGAGGATATCCGGTGTTTGCCAACCAATATGTTGCCCCCCGTCGACGCACAAAAGTTGCCCTGTGACCGCAGGTGCATCCAGAAAGTACCCCAGAGCAACGGTGATGTCCGAAGGGTTCGCACCACGACCAAGCACAGTATTTGCCCGCTGATGGGCAAAATGGTCATCCGATTGACGCGCTCCTTGCAATGTCGGCCCGGGACCAATGGCGTTGACCCTGACATGCGGCGCAAGGCCCATGGCAGCCGTTTGGGTGAACGCCCAAAGCCCCATTTTGGCAATCGTATAGGTCATAAATTCCGGCGTCAGCTTGCGCACGCGTTGATCAATCATGTTGACCACGAGAGCACCGGCGAAAGGCTCACCGTTTTCATCAATCTGCGCATAAGGCGCTTGCTGTGCGAGCGCTTGTGTTAAAAAAAAAGGCGCGCGCAGGTTCGACCCAATGTGTCGATCCCAACTGTCTTTCGTCGCAGTCTGAACCGTGTCGTATTCAAAAATAGACGCGTTGTTGATCAATACGGTGATGGGCTGCCCAAGCAGGCGGGACGCATTTGGCAAAAGGTCACTCGTTTGTGCCTCATCTAGCAGATCAGCGTGGATGGCCACAGATTTCCCACCACATTGGGCGGCGACCGTGGCCGCAGCATCTGCGTTAGAATTGTAATGCACCGCGACATCATAGCCGCGCGCGGCGAGGTATAGCGACATGGCTTTGCCAAGTCGCGCAGCCCCCCCTGTCACCAACGCAGCGGGCATCAAAGCACCACCAGCATATACGTGATATAGAGAGCCGACAGGATCACGCCCCAGATGCGGGTCAGGTCGCGTTTGAAAAACACGAACGGGATCAGGATCAGTGTAGCAGACAGCATGACCCAGAAGTCGAAAGCAAAGAAATTCGCACCCACTGGGATCGGGCCAACCAACGATGCAACACCAATAATACCCAGAAGGTTAAACATGTTGGATCCGATCACGTTGCCCAGCGCAACGTCAGCCTGATTGCGCAGCGCGGCCACCACTGTTGTGGCGAGCTCGGGCAGCGATGTGCCGATGGCAACAAGTGTCAGGCCAATCACCGCTTGTGACACGCCGTAGCTTAGCGCGATTTCTGAAGCGCCGTCGACCAGAAGGCTTGCGCCCAGCGGCAGGCCAATCATGCCAAGGACAAGGTACAAGATGATCTTGGACCAAGGCAGGTCAGGGTCCGCGCCTTCTAAATCACCAAAGTCATCGTCTTCGACCCTTTTGCAGGCTCTGCGGTGGCGTTTCGCGCACCGCCCCGCATAGATCAACATTCCCGCAAGTGCAGTCAACAATATCAAACCAGCGATCCAGTCAAAGACGCCGCGATAGGCCAGCCCAATGAACAACACCGTCGCACCCAGCATTTGCAAGTAGCTGTTGCGGGTATCGCACCCACTGGTGTGCATGACGGCCAAAAGCGCGGGAACGCCCAGCACCAGAAGCACATTAGCGGTGTTTGACCCCACCACGTTGCCCAAGGCCAGATCAGGCACACCGCCCAAAATAGCTTTGATTGATATCAACAGTTCCGGCGCAGAGGTGCCAAAAGCCACAATCGTCAGTGATACAATAAACGCCGGCACGCCAAGGCGCAGGGACATGTTCACCGCCCCTTTGACAAGGCTGTCACCAGCCAGCAGCAGCAGCACCAGCCCCACAATCGTGAACGTCCAATCCGTTGTTGACCCCTCAGGTATCGAAAGCCAAACCAACATCTATTTGCGTTCCTTACAGTCGCACCGCTTACCAAAGCTGAACTTGCCACAAGACTTGCACTTTGCATCTGTTAGCCGTTTGACACCCGGTACGGTCAGTTTGCCAAACATCGCCATCAAAGCCATGCCGACCAAGAAAAGGGACACAATTTTAAATATCATCTACAGGCCGAACCGCGCATAAGATGCGCGTTCTTCGATACCACCGACGGCATCGTCGATGATTTGGGCCCCGAAACGCGACAAGAACGGCTTCTTCTGCCCAAAACGGCGAAATTTGGTTTTATCACCAAAGCGATCCTTCATCGTAGGGACCAGATGACCGAGGTGATCGGCCAGCCCGACGTCGATGGATTTTTGGCCAACCCAGATGTCTCCTGTGAACAGATCTTGATCTACAATCTTACCAGCGCGGCGCGTGCTGACGTGGTCTTTAAAGAACACGTGCAGATCGTCCAGCAGACCCTTGAGGCGTTTCACATCCGCAGGCTTTTCTGCCTGAAATGGGTCGAGCATGCTTTTGGACTTTCCGGCAGTATAGACGCGGCGTTCGGCACCGATCTTGTCCAATGTTCCGGTCAGTCCGAAGCCTGCCGTAATCACCCCGATGGACCCGACAATTGACCCACGGTCGACATATATCTCGTCCCCCGCTGTCGCGAGCCAATAGCCACCCGATGCAGCGACATCTTCAACGAAACTATAGACGGGGATATCTTTTTCATCCGCGAGCCTGCGAATACGTGCGCAGATAAGCGATGATTGGACAGGTGATCCACCGGGAGAGCTGATCTCCAGCGCCACCGCTTTCGGCTTACTGCGGAACGCCTTTTCGATGCTGTCGGTCAGCCCGCGATCATTCAGGGAACGACCGGAAGACGCGATTGTCCCCTGAAGCCGGATAACGGCCACGTGGGGGTCTGATTTGATAAAGGGAATCCAGTTTTTCATAATGTTCCATTTAGGCCGCGGTCGGGGTGGAAACAAGGTCAGCAGTTACTGGCGAATGCGCCAACCGGTCTTGAAAATCCATGCGATGATGCCGACACAAAGCGCGGTGAACAGCGCGATCGCCATAAGGCTAAGGCCGATAGGCACGTCTGCCGTCCCAAAAAACGACCACCTAAAGCCTGAAATCAAATAAACGACGGGATTGAACATGGTGATCGTTTGCCAAATCGGGGGCAGCATCGTTACGGAATAAAACGAACCACCAAGGAACACCAACGGCGTGATGATCAGCAGCGGGATCAACTGCAATTGTTCGAAATTGCCAGCCCAGATGCCGATGATAAAACCAAGGAGCGAGAAGCTCAGGCAGGTGAGTGTCAGGAATGCGATCATCGCCAGCGGGTGCTGGATTGTGAAATCAACGAACAAGAATGACGTGGCGAGGATGACAACGCCGATGAACATCGCCTTGGTCGCCGCGGCCCCGACGTAGCCCACTGTGATCTCAAAAAAGCTGACCGGAGCGGAGAGCAGTTCGTAGATTGTCCCAATGAATTTCGGAAAATAGATGCCGAAACTGGCGTTAGACGTGGCCTGCGTCATGACCGACAACATGATGAGGCCGGGGACAATGAACGCGCCGTAGTCAACACCTTCGACGCTTTCGATGCGGCTTCCAATGGCTGTGCCAAAGACCACAAAGTAAAGTGAGGTTGAGATGACAGGACTGATAAAACTTTGCATAAGCGTGCGGAAAAACCGCGCCATTTCAAATGTATAGATCGACCTGATTGCTTGATAATTCATGCTACATCTGCCTTATCGACTGCGACGCCTTTGTCAGAAACGAGGGACACGAATATTTCTTCGAGTGATGATTGTCGCGTTTGCAGGTCCGTCATTTTTAATCCTGCCTTTTGTAGATCGGCCAAAAGCCCTGTAATTCCTGTTCGGTCCGTCGCAGTGTCATAGGCGTACAACAAACCATCGCTTTCAATCGTGAGATCGTATTTCGACAGGGCTTTCGGTATCGTTTTCACCGGTGCCGCCAGTTCAACCTTGAGCGTCTTTTGCCCCATGCGGGTCATCAGGTCTGTCTTGTTTTCAACCAAAAGGATTTCCCCTTTGGCGATGACACCGACACGATCGGCGATGGCCTCGGCTTCTTCGATGTAGTGCGTCGTAAGGATAATCGTGACACCATCTTTCTTGAGCTGGGCCACGACCTGCCACATGTCCTTGCGCAATTCGACATCCACGCCAGCGGTTGGTTCATCAAGGAACAGAACGCGTGGTTCATGCGCAAGCGCCTTAGCAATCAGGACGCGGCGTTTCATCCCACCCGACAACGTCATGATCTTGGCGTCCTTCTTGTCCCATAGGGAAAGGGATTTCAGGACTTTTTCGAGGTAGGCGTCATTTGGCGCCTTGCCGAACAACCCACGTGAGAAACGGACAGTGTTAATGACCTTCTCGAACGGTTCGAGATTGATTTCCTGCGGGACGAGCCCAACCAGATTGCGCGCGGCGCGGTAAGCTGTGACGTTGTCATGCCCGTCAATCGTCACCGTTCCACCTGTGGCGCGGGTTATGCCGCAAATCGTTGATATCAAAGTGGTCTTGCCCGCACCGTTAGGTCCAAGCAACGCAATGATCTCACCAGATTTGATGTCCAGATCAACAGACTTAAGGGCTTTGAGACCCCCATCAAAGGTCTTTGTGAGGCGTCGAACCTCAACGATATTTGTCATGTCATAAATCCTTTGTGCGGCACACTAGTGCGCCGTTGCCCAAAGGGGAAGGTAGGCCGTTCCGGTTATGAGAAACCATAAAACTGCCCTTAGTAGGCGAAGAAAGAAATCGACCTTTCTACAACGAACGCGGCGTATATGCGATCTCACGAGTTAAATCTTGATTTGGTTGGTTACCTTTGACAAACGCCTCCTAACCCCTGTTCAAAGGTGGCCGATCTGGTCGCCTAAACACTTTGTCCGAATCGTTGAAACAAACCCATGTCCATTACCCATCTTGTCACCCATTCCGGCGGTTTTCATGCGGACGAGCTGTTGTCGTCTGTCGTGCTCACGCGGTTGTTCCCGCAGGCGGATCTATTGCGCAGTCGGGACCGCCAATGGATAACGCCCACGGCCGATAAGATTATTTATGATGTTGGCGGAGACTATGACAGTGAGGCGCAAATATTTGATCACCACCAACGTCCCAGCCCGCTGCGCAGCGATGGCCAACCGTTCAGCTCATTTGGCCTGATCTGGGCGCATTACGGGCGGGCGTATTTGGTGGCGATGGATGTGCCGACAGATGATATTGAGGCGATCCACACCAAGTTTGACACAAAATTTGTGTTGCCGATCGACTTGTTGGACAACGGCGCGATTGAACCATCGGTCGCGGGGCCGCTGTCTATCCTGACGTTGCCCGCACTTTTGGGCAGCCTAAAGCCGGTCTTTGACGACACATCTCCAACGGCTGACGACGATGCATTCTTCGCCGCCCTGCCCATCGCGCGCAGTTTTGTCGAAGCCCAAATTCGCAATCTTGCGGCGAAGGCCCGTGCGCAAGGCATCGTTCTTGAAGCAATCACCAACGCTGGCACGTCACCAATTCTTGAACTGCCCATGGGCATGCCTTACCGCTCTGCACTTGATCAGGCGGGGGCCGAGCACATGCTGTTCGTGATCCATCCACGTGGCGATGACTGGACACTTGGCGGCATCAAGCTGTCCAGTGATACGTTTGAACAACGCGCCGATCTACCAGTCGCGTGGGCTGGTCTGACGGACACCGCCCTTGAGGATGCAAGTGGCATCAAAGGCGCCAAGTTCTGTCACAACGCCCGTTTTATCGCTGTGGCAGACAGTCGTGAGGCGATCTTGAAAATGGCCGAAATCGCGGTGCGAGAGGCCTAAATCGGTAGTCACTGTCCGCCATCTTTGACTAAGACTTACCCGATCCAGAATACATACTTTCTAGTCTTCTTGGTTGGGTAGCTCCGGCGTTCTGCCAATTCGTTCAGCCAATCGTGTCACGGTAAGTCCCTGTACTATGATTGAAAAAACGACGACAATGTAGGTCACTGTCAGGATCAACGGTTTCCAGTCGCCGTCCGGCAGTGACAATGCCAGCGCCACGGAAATACCACCTTTCAAGCCGCCCCAAGTCATGATCGGGATCACGCCCTTGCTGAAGGTCTGAAATGGTTTCAGCAAAAGGACGGGGACCGCAACAGCAGCCAGCCGCGCGATAAGTGCAAGCAGGATTGCCATGCAGCCCGCGATCAGAAAGTCAGTTTCAAATGCGATGGCAAAAACCTCAAACCCGATCATCAAGAACAACACTGCATTCAGGATTTCATCGATGAGTTTCCAGAAAGCCTCCACATATTTGCGGGTTTCTTCCGACATGCCGTGTTTAGACCCGATATCGCCGATCAGTAGCCCCGCACAGACGGCCATGATCGGGGCCGAAACTTGAAGCGCAACGGCGAGTTCGTAGCCACCAAACGCAAGGCCGAGTGTGATGAGTACTTCGAGTGAATAGTCATCAATCCGGCGCATAACACGGAAAGTCAGCCAGCCCAGAACAATCCCCAAAATCGCCCCGCCGACCACCTCTTGAATGAACAATTGCGCCGCCCCAGCAAAGCCGGAGCCGTGATGGTCACCGCTCGGAAACGCGATCCCGACAAGCACGAGGAAAACCACATATCCGACACCATCATTGAACAGGCTTTCGCCAGCAATTTTGGTTTCAAGGGCTTTTGGCAGGCTTGCCTCGCGCAAAACACCAAGCACCGCGACGGGGTCTGTTGGCGAAATTAACACACCAAAAACGAACGCAATTATCAGCGGCGCACCGGTAATCCAGCTAAACCCGAAGCCGACAATTGCTGTCGAAAGACCAACGCCAATCGTTGCCATCAAGAAGATGACAAGCCACGCCTTGCGCAGATCTGAAAGTTTGACGTGCAGCGCACCAGCAAACAACAAAAGACCTAACATACCTTCTAGCAAGGCTTCGGAAAATTCTAATTCCAGCACCTGCGCACGGATCTGTTCTTCCACGGTCAATGACGGGAACAGCGTATCAGTCGCGATCACCGCGAAGGAAGCAATGAGCGCCACGACCAGAATACCAATCGAGGATGGCAGACGAAGGAACAAATAGTTAATTGTGCCAAAGGCCCCCGCAAGGACGATCAGCAGCGATGCAATTTGCAGCAGTGACATTGCGCAGAGGTCCTTTTGGTTATTCTTGCATCATCAACGTCTTGAAGACCTTGGGCGACCCAGAAATCATGTTTGGATGGGTCTACCCAGTCGCGATATTAGTCGAAATAGCGCACCAGCTGGCTGGCGGGGCGAAAAATCTCAATCAGTTGATCAATGACATCGTCGTCGAGCAGGTGCGCGTCTGGCAGGTCTTTGCGGCACCCCAGCCCAACCATTTTCAGATAGGGAGCGGCAGGATCGCTGGCTGAAAATCCCTCCGGCACAACGCCTAACCCTTTTCGTGTGACCACCCCGTCCGGGAACATCATCTGGAATTCAGGGTCGGCCAAGATGGCTTTCAGTCCCTGCGGGTCATCGACCAGACGCGTGCGCAGCCGTGCAAGTGCGGGCTTGGTCGGCTGGAAAAGGGCGGCACCTGCGTGGCAATTTCCCGGCTCAATATGAAGGTAATAACCAACGTCATCAGCCGGATGACCTGCATTGGCAAAAACATCTATGCCCATGCGGTACAGATCACGCCCAACGCGATCGCGCGGTTCCTGAAAGAACTTGGTGTAGCTTTGTTTTGGCTTAATCACCGCCTCAGCGACATATGGATCAAAGCGATCAGCGTAGTCGTGCAGCGTCATCGCGATCCCGGTGAAATTGCGCATGGCGTCGTCGCGTTCTTCGCGGTGCGCGTCCATCCAAGCTTTTTTGTTATTCTTTGCGAGATCTGCAAGGAACGTAAATGTTTCTGGCTCTACCATGGGCGCCCTTTCTGTTTCGTAGCAACCGCTAGGGGCTGTCTGCGTATCCGTCGCATCCTTGTAAGACCAATTCAGAAAATCAGCCATAGGGATATCAAAGTCGTCATGGACCTTAGCCCACGGTGGGGAATGAAACCGCAAATTCTGACCGCGCTCACCATTCACGATTGGCAGCAATTCACCAACGATCTGATCGCTGAGGTGTCGGTTGCCATGGTTGCATTACCGTTAAGCTTTGCCATCGCCATCGCCATCGCCTCTGGGGCAGGGTTGGAAAGTGGGCTTGTGACAGCAATCGTTGCTGGGCTGTTGATCTCCAGCCTTGGCGGCAGCCATGTGCAGATCGGCGGACCGACAGGTGCATTTGTCGTCATCGTATTTGGGGTGATCACTGAACATGGATTTGACAGGCTTGTCTTTGCAACGATCATGGCCAGCATTATTATATTGGTTGCTGATTCTCTTCAGGCTATCGGTTGTGCAGCGTCCCGTGGAGTACATCGCAAAGATTGTGACGCATTGGGCAGCGCGTAACACCATTAATATTTATGCCGTTCGGATCGAGCTTGCCACAGTGGTGTCAATGGTCGCGCGGCGACGGCTCGCCCCGAAATTTTCGGGGCTGGTTATCGCTGCTGTCCGCGATGGTTTCGGACCGAATGATTGGCTCCTGTCCAGCTGCCTGGCAGGGCATCGTAAATGCCAGAAAAGGGCGCAATGCGTGGCGACCACACTTCATAGTTCCGCAGTTTCCTTAGTTGGTGTTTCGCACTGGTCGCAGGCGTTTCGCCCAAGACTGTCAATAGGGTGTTAAACGGCGATCCATCGGTCAAGGACCCACGGGCAAAGCTGTCAAAATAACGATTGCAGAATTGAGCTATGTGCCGTCGTCTGCGGCACGGGGCGGTTTCAACCGGTGGGCGCGACACTTTAATCTTTTTGAAAAGATGGCGTGAGCCCTATGGAGTATCGTCGCCGCGTGTTTTTCACAGTCAAACAGAAGTCAGCTAGGTGTCCCGCGTTGAGATATCGAGAGCCACTTGGTTTGAATTGCAATTAGACGGCAGTCCTAATCAAGTTATTTGGGGAATGGCTTTTTGAAATGTTTTTCATCCATTTCGTCTTACGCGAAGGTCCGTCCCTCTAATTGGGTATTTAGGTCAAGCTTTTTTTCCTTGTTTGTTTTGGGTCTTTGTCACTCATCCGGGTCACGCTTCTCTTCGCAGTCTGGTTTGATGTTCGAATGGCATCGCTGCAAGCATATGTCGGATCGGCAGTGGAGAGCCCCGCTTTCCGGCGCGCTTCAAGATGCGCAGCAGACCTTTTCGGCTTCTTCTATTACCAGGCAGGGCATGTTTACATGCCCGAGAGGGCACGAACCTCGTCCGGTGAGGGACGACCCCGTTAGGATTGTGGGTTGGCGTTTTAGTTCATGCCATGCCTCCCACTTGGTCCTGACGGAATTCTGAGCCATCGATCCAACAGCGGTGCATTAGGACGGCCAACTTACGTGCGACAGCAACGACGGCGCGGCGACGTCCTTTGGTGCGCATCAATCGCATGCCCCCTCTCAGCGATGCAGGCATCGCCTGCCGGGCAGCGCAAGATTTAATCTGGGAGCTTGCCATCGTTCGCATAAGCAGCGCATTGGCAGCTGCATATAGAACGGCCCGCACGTCTCGATCCCCAGACTTGGATATCCGCCCTGGATTGTCATGCTCTCCTGACTGATATCTTCGCGGTGTAAGCCCAAAATATGCGCCAACGGTGCGGGATCGTTTAAAACGGGTTGGATCATCAACCGCCGATTTAAAGCTCAACGCAGCGATAGGGCCGACGCCAGGAATAGTCATCAATTTCATGCAGACATCATCTTGACTGGCTGCCCTCTTAACGCGCCGATCTAGTTCCAAATAATGTTGATACAAAACGGCCCTCGCATCGAGCAATGGCACGAGAGCATGTGCCAGAACATCATCGATCTCGATCATGGGCCGTACAACGCTGTCGAAGCTACCATGCTTCACAGTTTTTGGGAGGCGGACTCCAAAAACCTTCAGTAATCCACGCACTTCATTGGCTAGATCAATCGTCTTCTTTAGGAGCGTCTTACGCGTGCTGAGCAACGCGCGTAGGCCATGAGCCTCACGACTTTTCATATGGACGGGACTAAACCAGCCTGTGCGTAATATTTGCGCGATACCTCGTGCATCTGTTTTGTCAGTCTTATTCCTCATCGCTGACAGAGCAGCACTCACTTGGCGTGCCTCCATGCAGACAACATCAAAACCTTCACCGGTCAGGCCAAAGAAAAGATGCTGACTCATCGATCCAGCCTCAAAGCCAACACGTTCAATCGGATGTGGAAATTCCAAAAGGCATTCAGCGATATCACCGACCTCACAAGGCAGCTCTTGACCTGTGCCCCAATTTCCCTCCAGCTTTGCGCGGAGTCCTTGGTGCTAAATCTTTGACCTTAAGCGGCCATCTTGTCGATGATCCTTCTCTCTAAAAATTCCATTGGCGTCAGGTTCCCCAGAGCTGAATGTGGTCTGCGCCAGTTGTAGTCGTCCTGCCATTCTTCAAGCGTTTTGCGGGCGTCGCCCAATGTGGCAAACAGCGTTTCATTGAGGCATTCATCTCTTAGTTTACCGTTGAAGCTTTCGATGAACCCGTTCTGCTGGGGCTTGCCCCCTCTCATGGTTTGCAAGCAAACCACTGCCGGGCGGCGGGACGCGATATAATGCCAATCGATACCCGTATTTTGAACCCATTTGAGGATCGCCATGCTGGTGAACTCTGTGCCGTAACACCTTCGGAATATCGCTAATTTAAGGCTATGACTGCCTGCGCAGCCCCAAATAACGCAGCAGGTGGTCATAGCCGTGCCTCAGGTCCCTACGGTGGTTTTGTACAAACCACACCGCAAAGGAGACCAACTATGACCGATATCATTATTACACAAACTGCGCCCGTTTTGGTGGCCATCGATATCTCGAAGGCCCGCGACGAAGTTCTCATTGCTATTGCGGACAAGAAGCGCTGCCGTCGTTTGACTGTTCTGAACCAGCTAGACGACTTCAATCGTCTAATCACATCGCTTGCCTGCTACGGCCGCCCTGTCCGTGTAGCTTTTGAAGCAACGGGTAATTATCACCGTGCCTTGGCTTATCATCTTGCCGCAGCAGGTTTTGAGTTGAAGTTGGTGTCATCTGTGGCCCTGGCCAGAACGCGAGAGGCCTTGCACAACAGTTGGGACAAAAACGACCCTAAGGATGCCCAGGTCATTCTTCACATGATGGAGATCGGGAACGAGCAGTTTTATCATGACCCCCTCGTGCGTGGCACTAACGACATCCAAGAGCTTTCCAAAACGCATGACATCGTATCCAAGTCGAAGACCGAGTTGTGGCACCGAGTTGTGGCACCGAGTTTTAACCCATTATCTGCCGCTGTATTTTCCTGAAGCTGATCGTTTCCATCGCAGTTCTCGCAGTTCTCGCAGTGACTGGTTCTTTGCTTTCCTTGAACGTTATCCGTCACCACACTTGATCTCAGCCATGAGCAAGGAGGCATTCATCGCTGACGCTTGGGATGTGGTGGGCCTCAAGGTTGCAAAAGAGCGTTTACTTTCAGATATCTACGAGACTGCCAAAGTATCAGTCGGACTGCCGGTTGCCGCAGATTCCGACGCGATAAGCATGTTCCGCTTGGTTCTCGGGGAAGGCCGCAGTCTTATCGCGCAACGCAATCAAATTGAAGATCGCGCCGTCGCGCTTCTCAAGGACCTACCAGATTATAAGCTACTGACATCGATACCTGGAATCGGTCCCATCAATGCTTTGACAATTTTGGCAGAAGCTGGGGATGTACGGCGCTTTCGTCATCACCGGCAGTTTTCGAAGTTCTGTGGAATGGACCTTGCGACTATGCAATCAGGTACATTCAGAGGGCAAACCAAACTGTCAAAATATGGCAATGCTCGGCTTCGTCGAACGCTTTGGATGGCTGGACAGGTTGCTATTCTGCAGCGCACCAACAGCTTCCGCGACAAGTTCGAGCGCTACATCGCCAAAGACCGTCACAACACCCATTTGCGCCGAAAGGCGTACACCGCAATCGCAGCGAAGATGGCCCGAACCGTTCATGGGATCATCAAGCACGGCGAACCATATCGCCCCTTCTTTGAGGGGTGATCGACAGCAGTAGGACCTTTCTCTGTAAGGGCCGTGGAGGCAGACAACTGACCTCGTAGATAATGTTTAGGCCTTCTGCTCAACGACCCAAAGATCTCGTCTTAAGGACGGTGAGAGCCGCAAAAGCGTACTCTGTGTTTGTTATGGGAGAGACAGTTCGTTGACCAAAATGCCAAACTGAGCAATGCTTCTAACGTGTCGAGACGCCTCGATGCGACAATAACCTGACGCCAATTCAGCTAATCATTCCGCGCATAGGACGTTATCCGACACAATCGTCTTTGGCATGCCGCGCTCAGCGATTACGCGGTCCAGTTCTCGGGCAACGCGCTGACCAGACAATGATGTGTCCGCGACAAGTACCAGGTTCTCGCGGCTGAAGTCATCGACAACCGTCAGAATACGAAACCGGCGACCGTCAGTCAGCGCGTCAGACACAAAATCTAATGACCATCTCTGGTTAGGACCATCACAGGCAGCACCATCGGCTTCCGCGTGCCCAAAGCGCGCTTTCTACCGCCCCTACGACGCACTTGGAGCTTCTCTTCAGTGTAAATGCGTCTCACCTTTTTGTGGTTCACCGCAAAGCCTTCGCGCGCGATCATCACATGAACACGACGGCAACCAAACCGTCGCCGCTCCCTCGAAACCCGCTTGATGGCATCACGCAACTCAGCGTCATCGCCACGGCGAGACGGATACCGCACCGTTGATCGATCAACTTGCAAGACATCGCACGCCCCCTCTCGGCAGATTGCTTTGCAATCGCCTGCCGGGCAATGGTCGCTGGCTAACCTGATGAGTTTCCATCAAGTGAACCACAGCTTTAAGCTTCCCAACGGGCGTCACCATTTTTTTGAATTGATGTCTCGCAACATTGCATTGTCCCTCGCCTGACAGGGTATTGCGCAGCAATGTCCCGAGAAGAGAGCATCTGTTCCGCTAGCAGCTTCTTTAGCTTCCCGTTCTCGTCTTCCAAGGCCCGCAACCGCTTCGCGTCAGACGGCTCCATGCCTCCATACTTCGATGTGTATTTATAGAACGTCGCTGAACTGATCCCGTGCCGCCGACATACATCAGCAGTCTTCTCCCCAGATTCCTGTTCTTTGATAATTGCTATGATCTGTTCGTCTGTAAATCGTGCCTTCATTTGTCCGTCCTTTTGTTGGGCGGACTCTACACAAATCTGGAGGAGTTTTAGGGGCGCAGGTCACTCTCGCTCGAACAGCACCGTTCCTTTGCCATCAACAATGCAAAGTGCACAGGATCGCAATGACACATCTAATCCAGCATAGTATTCCATTATCTATCTCCCTTGTTCACAGCTATGCTGTGATCTTAGTGGGAGCTCGGCCCAAAAGCGAAAGGCTGCCCAATTACGCATGCTTGCCGCCCTTCATCTCGAAATGTGAGCAATGCAGCGTCAGTCACTCTAGGCTCATAGCGGGTGTTCTCTGCAATGCGCTCACAGCTCTGTTCTGAGTTTTTTTGAGACACCGCCTAACGTTTGTTGACGTTGCGGCTGAGGGCGGCGAAGCGGCCCCTTGATAACAACATCCATATTTACAGTAAATCCAGTTTCAGGCCCTATGTCCCTCGGCCAGACCCGTCTGGGAACCGCAAAAAAGGAACGTTTGTGAAGGCGAACTTAGTCTACTACAGGGAGGTCGGCATTTATACATGCCCTGCTGGAAAACAGCTGACCTATCGATATACTTGCGGAGGGTATCCCAGCGCAATACCGTAAGGGTCTCAAGAAGTGCATTCAGACGATTGTGAATAGTCCAAGCGTCCCTAGACGCGTTCCAAAGGGAGTGAGACCGCACCTACCTACAAGATACAGTATGACGGACATCCTCAGAGCAGTTGAGCAGAAGCATGCTGCTATCTACCCGCTGATGACCAGAGGCATGGGCGCATTGGCGATGTCCAACGCGAAGTCTGAACCGAACGCGGAAATTCGTGGACACCGTATCCGGCGTATGTTGTTGGCGATCCAGCGCGCGTTTATATCGACTTTGCCATGGTCCCCGCTGTCATTTGCAATCGCAATTTCGACCACTGTTATTCCCGATACAAGCTGGACACAGGTTCTGGTGCCGGGTCTTGTGACTTCGAGCATCGTCGCGGGCATCGGTTGGGCCATGGACAGCATTTTCAAGCCTCGCCTTAGCGTGACGCCGATACGCAGCGACCCGCCCGGAACATGGACGGTAATGCTACCTTTGATTACACTTTTGGCTACTTTAATTATTGGTGTCATTTTTCTGAATGCAGTCACAGATGTTCGCATCGTTGGCTTGGTTGCGGTGCTTGTCCCTGCAATCGCGATCGTTTGGTTGTTCATTCAACACTGGTCAAAGGCACCCCTTATTAGCGTTGCCCGACGCGTCAGTACTTATGTCTTGCTAGAATTGCCAACTTACCGTGGTGAGCTGATCTTGCTTATGATGGCAGGTTATATAGGGACTGTCGGGTCACAATTATTGGCGCCTATAGTGGTAAATGCGGGGTTTGATCTGTCGTCGTTGCCGACGTGGCTGATTTTGGTGTCGTTCGTCTGGATTATTCCATTTGCAGGGCAACTCGGTATGAACCCCATTTTGATAGTGACGTTGATCGCACCGTTGATCCCAAGCGCCGCAAGCCTTGGCATAGACCCCACCGCCCTGGTTGTTGCGCTTACCGCTGGTTGGGCGATGAGCGGTGCGAGTTCCCCGTTTACGGCAACAACCCTGCTAATCGGATCGTTCGCAGGCGTCAGCGCACGACACGTTGGATTGATTTGGAACGGCACCTTCACAATTGTTTGCTGTTTCGTGCTGTCGCTCTGGGTTTTGATTTACGCGTTCATAAGCTGAACGAAATATTAGAAGTGGCTTGCGATCCTGAAATACACATTGAGACTATCTCACTAGATAAGTCGGACCTGCACTAGATCTAGCCTACGCGAAACGGCCCCTAGAATGACCTTCTGCCCTGCGGGTAGCTGCCTAGCCTCCCAATCTCGAAAGTAGGCGAGTAGAGTAGAACAAACCCCAAAGGATACCCATCATGCGCGCGATAACTTATTCCAAGCTTGGCACAGCCAAAGACGTTCTGAATTTGCAAAACCTGAATGACGTTGAACCCCAATCAGGCGAAGTGCGTGTGGCGCTGACCTTTTCCGGCGTGAACCCGTCAGACGTGAAATCGCGCAGAGGCCGTCCGGGGTTGGAGCGGCCCGTCTTCGAGACCATCATCCCACATAGTGATGGTGCAGGCGTGATCGAGGCTGTGGGCGGTGGCGTGGACAATGCGCGCATCGGTCAACGGGTCTGGATCTGGAATGGTCAATGGCAGCGCGCCCATGGCACCGCAGCCAGCCACATCACCCTCCCCGCCGATATGGCCGTGCCATTGCCAGACGCAGTTAGCCTTGAAACAGGTGCAATCCTTGGGATTCCTGGCCTGACTGCCGCACAGGCGGTCTTTGGCGGTGGTGACATCACGGGGCAGACCGTGCTGATCCAAGGCGGTGCGGGCACAGTCGGTCTGCTGGCTGTGCAACTGGCAAAATGGGGCGGTGCAAAAGTGATCACCACATGCAGCCCGCGTGACATGAAACAGGTAAAGGCAGCCGGTGCCGACAGCGTGTTTGACTATAGCGCAGCGGATCTGGCCACCAAAATCCTCGCCGCGAACGATGGCGCTTTGATCCCCACAGTTGTCGAGGTCGAATTTGGCCTCAACGTGGCCCTAGACGCCGAAGTGATTGCCCCTAACGGCCGCCTCGCCGCCTATGGTTCAGCCAAAAGCATGGAGCCGATGTTGCCATTCCTGCCCTTGCTGTTCAAAGCCGTGACCATCGACATCATCCTGATCTATCTGCTGCCAAAACCTGAGCGCGATGCGATGATTGCCAAGTTACACTGCGCCTTGGATGCGGACGCACTGTCCTGTCCGGTTGAACGTATCTATCCGTTGGAGGACTGCGTCGCAGCCCATGAAGCCGTAGAAGCAGGTGGGCGTAGCGGCGCAATCTTGGTCAAATGTGACGGTTGAACGCAGCACGACTTGTGGTCAGTCTGAGCATACGTTTAGCTGCGGATCAGGCTTTCCGGCACCCCACAGTAGAAATAAGGGGCTGGCTAGTTGGCTACTTTATGGTCACATCCTCCTATGCAAAACTGCCCCTCGAATGAACCTCTGCCTTACCAACAGCCTTGGTTTGCGATACCCAAAACGCTAGGACAGCGCTTCTAAAGCCAAAGGCATCGCATGAGATTAGTGGGCATCTTGTTTGATAAACACCGATGACCAAACTGGCGTTAATTAGGACCGCTTTTGGGACCATTTTCATCAAAATACTATTATCTAACCCACTATAATTAAATGGTAATTCTGGAAGTTGGGTGTCCTCTTCTGGGCACCATTATATATAAATTTATTGTTTACTATCAGTACGTTGTGTTCATTTAAGTAAATTTGCCCCCCCCGCACCCTCTCCAACCAGTGCGTTATTGTGCAGTTTTTACTGCTTATCCTTCAATCATATTTTGAGCGTACTATTTTCATATGTAAGTGCTACACCTTTTTTTTGCGTGCACATATACCGAGAACACGCGAGTTGGGCGCTTGCTAAGACGCCATAGTGTCTTTTTGGGAGCATCTGTGACAGAGACTTGGCAGCATGCGTCACTTAAGTTCTACATCTTTGATAACGACGTACCATTTAGCAGCGTCTCATAGACCATTTCTCTGAGCGCTAGTGAATCTCTTTGCCTCAGTATTTCGCCATACTTCGCCATGATAGGGGTTATCTGGTTGTTTTGGATCGTCTTTTATTGGATGATACCCAACAATCAGGTCTAAGGAACGGACTTCAGACGCTAAAAAAGAGACCGCCCCTCGAAAGACAGGCATTGTTAAAAATTCGGTCGGAATAATACTATCATTGACCATCAATGCTTCGATATCGACTGACATGCCCTCAAGTGGACCTGAAGATTTAGCATATAAGGACGTCGATATCCTACGTCGTGGCACATCACCGTTGTCATCCCAAACGATTTGCTGTTCCGGAACCCGACGGATTATTGTGTCAGAAGCTTCAACTTCTTCTTCATCATATGGCTCCAACGTCAACTGACTTCAGCCCTGAGCCTGTTCCAGCGCTCTACCCCTGTCAGATGCAAGTTCACTCACCCTGACCTGCGCCCCTAAAACTTCTCCAGCCTGTCGATACACAACATAGAAAGACAAGTTATCGGCAAAGTGGTTATGAGAGGTCTGGTGTCCGAAAACATGAACGTTGTTGATATCGCCATTCGCTGTACCGATGAACAGAATTACTCCGATGCTGTTGAGGAAGCCCTCTTGGATGCGCGTGGTAGGATCCCGAATTCGTATGGTTTTCTTCGTGACCAGATTGACAAGTTAGTCGAAACTCAGGGCGCACAGTACAAGTCGTAACCCGTCACGGCCTTTGAAACTGGGCGGCGCTTTTGCTTAGCGAGAGTATTTCGAACATGCGGAACGTGTTTGCCTTGCTGGTTTGATGCGCCCGCGTAACGGGTCAATATGGGCTCTCAGCCGCCTTCCGCACCGCAGCACAATCCCTCGATCCGTGGCTGTTTGAATGTCAGATCTCGCCATTGGTTCACTGCAACCTCGCACCTGCAGCGAAAGTCTGCTCTCCGCCCTTCGTGTCGAAATCTGCATGGCGCAGCAATCTGACCGCTTCTCTATCTCATCATTGTCACGGACGGCCCATACCGGACATTCGCCGGGACCATCGACACTGCAGCGCAGCTTTCCGAAAGCTGATGTTCGTGCATCGTGCAGCATTTTTGCTTTATCGACGTGATGCCGACAAAGCGCGCTTTCGCTGCCGCTGCGCCAATGATGGCATTGTGTAAACCGGGCGACCATTCAGTCTCTTTTGTTGTAGTAAATGCTATCAAATAAGCTCCGTCTCAAGTTTTTTCATGAGTGAAGCGCGAGCCAATTCAAATCCATTTTGAAAGGCCTCACCTGTTTCTGTCAGGAGCTGCTTTTTCTTTGTGTCTACCGGGCCATGAATGATTGCCGACCGTACATCATAGAAATGTTTCACCTGATCTCTGAACTGGGCTTTTGATTCATCGCTGGTGCCGAGAGTGTCTGCGACAGCATTTTGTAAATCCAAACTGATGCGCCTGCCACTCGGCTTGAAAAGCCGCTCCAGCGACACGGCAACGTCAAGAACCTTGTCTTCGCGTGCATATTGCCCATCTCTGCCAAGCGCCTCAGCCAACCGTTGAATTACAGGTGCAAGCTCGGCGTAGGCTCCAACATCTGTCTCAAATACGTGTTGGCGCGCATTTTTGATCAACCTCGGGTCAACTATCCGCGGCTGTCGAAAAGGACTATACAAATGGCCAATTGAACGACCTTTGCGCGTAGAACCGCAATTGTGAATCAGCCCAAGCAAGTGACTTGAGACACGCGGCACACATCCTTCAATCGTCATCAACCATCGATGTGACATTCCGATGGATACGGCGAGTAAGTTTGCAAAAGCCGAAACTCTCCCATCGAATGACGGAGGCATTCTTCTGACCCGTGAATCATTGTGTGAGTTGGGAGGGCGGATTTCGGGCTTCTAACGGAATTCATGCACAACTGCGCAAATGGAGTCCCAGTTGCGGTGACGGAGCTGATCCGGTGCGACATCCTCCAACCATTCGTCATCAACGTTCTCGCGTAGATGCGAATAGGGCATCAATGAATATCCCTCACCAAGCTCGACCGTGTCTAAAACACGATCACCATGAAAAAGTGCTATGTCATAACCAATATCCAGACGATTAGAGAGTGGGTGGCTTTGCCCACCCCTAGATAACTGCAAAAGTGAATTCAACTCGATGATGGAAGTACGAAATCGCTTGTCAGGACACGCATCACGGCGGGCCATTTGTCCCACTATCAGACGGCTCAAACTTGTGAACGAGCGTGCATTGAGGATGCCGACCTGCAAACCATCAGCGCCAAACATAGTGCTCGAAACGCAGGTCAAACTCGGATGTAAACGCATTATATCTCTTACATGATCCAAAGCTGTCCGAAGCGGTACAAAGTATTCCTGATCACCATCGCGCATCGCAATCCCTGCAGCTTCGTACAGGCGGGCCAAGTCTTCGCCTGGATATGGCGTCTCATCCTGACCATTAAATTCAATTTTTGGCGGGCTGCCATTGGCTTGCCAATGTGCCTCAAGAAAGGGCTCTTGGGCATCAGCAAGAGCGTTCAGAACAAGTTCAAGACGAACTTCCCACATCTTTTCGTCAAAAGGATCAATGTTCATAGTCAACCTTGCCATCGCTCGCGCCATTTACTCAAAAAAAACGAATGTAGAGTTTAGTTTGGTTGTTCATCAATTGGTGAAAGCACTTTAAAATAGGAAACTTCACAATCGGCCCAAAGCCGACCTTGGCCTTTCCATCCAGCGCTACAGGGGTGTTTGTTTGTAATTTCAGTTAATGCCCAGCACTATCAAAGCGCCGGATTTGAGGCAATTTTAGGTGGATTAGACACAGAAATTGTAGACCTTACATGTCACGACGTGCGTATTTACAGCGATAAGGCCGACCTGTCACATCGTTACGACATTGCACGACTTGTCCAATTCGAAAAGGCCTGAGGGCTTGCCATAATGCTGGCCATGACGGATGGTCGCTCATGGGAAAAATACTTCTTATCAACGGCCCGAATCTGAACCTTTTGGGCCAACGCCAGCCTGAGATTTATGGCTCTGAAACGCTTGACGATATTGTGGCGTCTTGCACCGCATTGGGAGCCGAGCTGGGGTTGGACGTTCATGCGCGCCAATCCAATCACGAAGGTGTGCTGGTGGACTGGATCCAAGAAGCGCGCGGCGTGGCGGCGGGCATTATCATTAATCCAGCCGCGTTGAGCCATACGTCTGTCGCCATTCTAGACGCGTTAAAGATGTTCGAGGGTCCGGTGATGGAAGTGCACATTTCCAATATCCATAAACGTGAACGTTTTAGGCACCATTCCTACGTGTCGGCCCGCGCCGAGGGCGTGATCGCGGGCTTTGGGACGGATGGATACGGCTTTGCGCTGCGACGGATCAAGACGCTTTTGGCCTAGCGGCCTTTCCAAATGGGATCACGTTTCTCAGCAAATGCACGTGCGCCTTCAAGCTGATCTTCGCTGGAATAGAGACGATCTATCGATGCCAGCTGACGTTTTGTAATGTGGTTCATCGCGTCTTGGAATTTTGCATCCTCAGCATCGCGGACAACGTCCTTAATCGCGGCGTAAACCAGGGGTGGACCAGACGCCAGAAGCCGCGCCATGTCCCAAGCTTGCGCGATTAGATCAGCGGCTGGATGCACGTGATTGATCAAGCCCCAATTGAGCGCCTCGGTCGTGTCGAGCCAACGACCGGTCAGCAACAGTTCCATCGCAATGTGGTAGGGAATGCGTTTGGGCAGTTTGATAGACGCCGCATCCGCGATGGTGCCAGACCGGATTTCGGGCAACGCGAATGTCGCGTGATCAGCCGCGAGGATAATGTCCGCAGAAAGTGCCAATTCCAGCCCACCACCGCAGCAAATGCCGTTCACTGCGGCGATGACGGGCTTGTTCATGTCACGCAGTTCT
Source organism: Octadecabacter antarcticus 307 (assembly GCF_000155675.2). Lineage (GTDB taxonomy): Bacteria > Pseudomonadota > Alphaproteobacteria > Rhodobacterales > Rhodobacteraceae > Octadecabacter > Octadecabacter antarcticus. The sequence continues at coordinate 130,849 of NC_020911.1, read as the reverse complement.
TGCAGGCCGCCAAAGCCGCCAACGCCGTAGTCGCCGTCAACTGCGTCCCCGTCCGCTGCCGCCTTGAGGTCCCAACCGGGGCAAAAGAATTTCTCCCCCGCGCCAGTGAGGATCGCCACACGTAGGTCAGGATCATCACGAAAATCGGCAAAAACCTCTCCCATTATCCGGCTTGTTGTCAGGTCGATTGCATTGGCCTTGGGCCGGTCCAGCGTTACTTCGAGGATCGCGCCCTCGCGTCGTGTTTTGATCGGGTCAGTCATGGCGTTTCCTTATCAAGGCGTCAGCGGCGACCGCACGGGTCTGGGTGATGATGAGCGGGTTCACTTCAACCTCTTCAATGGTGTCGAGATTGGCAAGAACATAGGACTGGATCGCATCGATGGCATCCAGCATCGCGTTGATATCCCCAGTAGGTTGATTGCGATATCCATTGAGGATTTTTGCCACTTTCAGCGTATTTAGTGTCTGTTTAAGGCATTCGCGGGACGCAGGCATCAAGACAGACGCAGTGTCTTGCATCAGTTCAGCATTTATCCCACCCGCACCGATCGTGATCACAAAGCCATGGGCAGGGTCTTTTACAATACCTACAAGAATTTCTGCAACAGAATCCGTAATCATCTCTTCAAGGATAAAGTCCTTGGTCGACATCTTTGCGCCTGCATTACGCACCGCGTCGCCGCTGGTCAGGGACAATGCAACGCCACCAGCTTCGCTTTTGTGGGCGGCTCCGATGGATTTCAGCACGAACGGCCCTTGTTCGATGTCGGCGTGGGTGGCGAGCGTTTCGAGGTCGCCTGTCCGGAGTTTCGGCACCATGACGCCTACCTTTTCCAAGGCCCGCTTTGCGTCTGCTTCTGACAGTGTCTCAGCAGGCATTGATGCGGTCGCAACGACTAGGTCGGCGGACCTTGGTGCGCGCTGATGAGCGGCTTGCGTTGCGGCCAAAGCCTCACGGATACCGCCCATTGGAATGATACCGCCTGTCATCAATCGGCGGGCAACGTGTTCAGGCATGAGTTCGGTCAGGGTCGCGACCATAGCGATTGTCCCACCTGTTGCAGCGCGCGTGTCCAGCGCCGATTGGATCGCGCATTCCCAATCTGACGGGTCACATATGTCGCCACGTGGGAAATCCACAATCAAGAATGTGATCGCGATTTCAGTCACTATCATAGCGGAAAAGGTGCGTGTCATAGCCCCGATGTCACGCCAAACATATGTGTGATAGTCCAGCGGATTGGCCAATGCGACCTTGGGGCCGAGCGCTGCCAAGAGACGTTTTTCTTGCAGATCTGTCAAAGGGGGGAAGGTAAGCGCCGTGTCGTATGCCATATCGGCGATCAGGCTAGCCTCCCCGCCAGAACAACTGATAGACGCGATCTGCCCAGATGGGAGGGGACCGGCGACGTGCAAGATTTTCAACGTTTCCAATAATGTTGGGAGGTCATCAACCCGCGCGATACCGAGATGTTGCAAGAGCGCGGTTGCGCCTGCGTCGCTGCCAGCCAATGACGCTGTATGTGAGATCGTGGCGCTCTGCGCCTCAATGGATTTTCCAACTTTCAACGCGACCAGCGGAATGCCTTTTGCGTAGGCTTTGCGGGCAAGGGCCTGCCATGCCACAAGGTCACTGAACCCTTCGATATGTAGGCCAATCGCTGTAACGCGGGGGTCATCAAGCAAGGCATCAGCGATCTGCGCCATCGACAGCTGCGCCTGATTTCCACATGTCACGACATAGGCGATTGGCAAGCCGCGTTGTTGCATCGTGAGGTTAATGGCGATGTTGGAGCTTTGCGTCAGGATCGCCAGACCACGATCAACAGGCAAACACCCATGCTGATCTGGCCAAAGCGAAGCACCATCCAGCGCGTTGATCATGCCATAGCAATTGGGACCAAGAATTGGCATGTTGGCGGCTGCTTTTAGCAGGCGCGCGTTGGCGTTCTGACCGCCATCTGTTTCGCTAAAACCACTTGCGAAACAGATGGCGCCACCAACGCTAATTTTCGATAGCTGCGCAACGACTTCGATGGTCGCATCGCGGTTGATGCCGATGAATGCAGCGTCAGGAATATCCGGCAGGTCGTGCACCGATGGGTGGGTTGGCAGGCCACAGATTTCGCGGGCGCTGGGGTGAATTGGCCAGATATCACCACTGAATTTTAACTTCTGAAGCTGTTCGATCACGGCGCGACACCACGCACCGCCACCGATCACAGCAACGCTTTTGGGGCGAAGTAGTCTCGATAAGTTGTGCGTCATGCACCAAGAGCCCGCAGCATTTCGCGGCTTATGATGTGGCGTTGGATTTCGGATGTTCCGTCCCAGATACGTTCGACGCGGGCATCGCGCCAGAAGCGTTCAAGCGGGAAATCGTCCATCAGACCCATGCCACCATGAACTTGGATCGCCGCATCGGTGACACGGCCCAGCATTTCTGACGCATAGAGTTTCGCAGATGCAATTTCACGGTTGGCTGGAAGCCCTTTGTCGAGCCTGTCTGCGGCTGCAAGGGTCAGCAAATCTGCCGCGTCGATTTCGGTGATCATATCGGCGAGCTGAAAACTGATGCCTTGGAACTTGCCAATCTTCTGACCGAACTGTTCGCGTTCTGCCGCATAGTTGAGCGCATAATCAAAGACACGCCGTGCGCGGCCAACGGACATTGTCGCGACAGTGATGCGCGTCGCGTAGAGCCATTCGTTCATTACAGCAAAGCCACCGTCGACTTCGCCTAAGACCTGTGCGTTTGGTAGTCGGCAATCGTCAAAATCGAGGATCATGTTTTTATAACCACGATGCGACACGGACTTGTATCCGTCGCGAATGGTGAAACCGGGTGTGCCGCGATCCACGAGAAATGTGGTGATGCGTTTCTTGGGGCCGCGCGGGGTTTGATCCTCCCCCGTGGCCACAAACACGATCAGGAAATCGGCGTGATCCGCGCCAGAGATGAAGTGTTTGGTCCCGTTAAGCACCCAATCACCACCATCGCGCACGGCTGAACATTTCATGCCGCGCACGTCCGATCCCGCACCGGGTTCAGTCATCGCCAGCGCGTCCATCCGTTCACCGCGCACGGCGGGGTCGCGATACCGTTCAATCTGGTCGCCATCACAGGCCATGAGGATGTTCTGCGGGCGGCCGAAGAAATGATTAAGCGCCATCGATCCGCGCCCAAGTTCGCGTTCAACAAGTGCAAATTCAACGTGATTTAGACCCGCACCACCCGCACTTTCGGGGAAATTGCAGGCGTAGAAGCCGAGTTCAATTGTCTTGCGCTTAATCTCATCCGCGATGTCTTGCGGGACTTCACCTGTACGTTCAACGAGGTCTTCGTGCGGGTAGATTTCTTTTTCGACGAAGCTGCGGACGGTGTCCGCAATCATGTGATGCTCTTCGGTCAGGCCGTAATTCATGTTCATGTCCTCTTGCGCGCTTTTAGGCGTTCCGCGAGCCGCGCTTTGCCGTCCGCCGTGCCGTCATGCCAGCTGCCAAACAAGATATCCCACGGAACGTCGAGGTTGCCATAATTGCATTCAAAGTAGCGATGATGGATTTGGTGGTGAAAGTTGCCCAGGTGCAGGCGTTTCTTGTTGCGAAACAGCACACCCTCGAACCCTGTGTGCGATGTGATTGCCAGCAAGCCATAGAACATCAGATGGAAAATTATGTGCACGGGGTGCGACGCGATCGCGAAGTGGATGAGGACCGAGCCAAAGTAGAAAGCGTGTTCTACGGGATGCATCGACATGCCGGACCATGGCCCGATGTCGCTGTTACGATGGTGCAAAGCGTGAAAGCGGTACATGAAATTTGTATGCAAGAAGCGGTGCATCCAGTAGAAATAAAAGCTCTCCCAGACGGGGATGAGAAAGAAGATCGCGATGAACCAGATCGGGTTGGTTTCAAAGGTGATCACAGACGCGTAACCGTTTGCCATGGCCCACCACATCACACATTCCAATGCCGACCAGATTGTCACGCCAGACGCGATCGTCCAGAACATATTGTCGCGCAGCTGACTGTTGAACGTGAACATGCGACCATTGCGGGGAAACGGGCGTGGGTCAAATTTCAACTCGGTGCCTTGGCCAGCATATTTATGGAACCACAGATGCAGAACCCCAGCTAAAACGGTCACTGTTACGGCGTTTCGCAGCCATATTGCAGCCATCCAGACGGGGCTGAATGTTGCAGTTTGGTCTAGCGTCGGGCTTGCCCAATAAAATGCGGCGAATGAGATTGCGACGATGGTGAGGTTAACGGTGATGAAAAACCAGCTGTCGAAATACCATTTGGCCACGGCAAGCGGTTTGGGCGGCCATTGCCACAGGGGTGACACCACGATGGGCGTGTCTGGCAGATGGTTCCATTCCTGTCGCTTTGGAGGACTAGCGTCAGTTGGCATAGGTTGAACCTTCGGCGTCGAGGATCGCCTTGAGTTCGGACAGGTGGCGTTCGTCCTGTTCGGGATAGTCTTCAAGTTCTTGCGCGGTTTTTTCCGCAATCTCGTCAGACAACACGCGCAGGGGCTGGCCGGTTTGCAGCGCGCGGATGTAGGTTTCCGCTGCGCGTTCGAAATAATACAGACGGTTGAAGGTTTCAGCGACTGTTGCGCCGATGATCATGATGCCGTGGTTGCCCATAATCATGACTTTTTGTTTCGGGTCAGTCAGCAAGCCAGCGCAACGAGTCCCTTCTTCTTCAAACGCGAGACCGCCGTAGTGATCATCGATCACGTAGCGGTTGAAGAATGTCGCGCAGTTTTGATCGATGGGCAGCAGGCGGCTGTCCTTGAGTGTTGCCAGTACGGTCGCATGAATTGAATGGACGTGCATTGCACAACGCGCGTGGGGACAATGGCGGTGGATGCCGCCGTGCAAACCCCATGCGGTGGGATCAGGGGCGTTGGGACCGGTTAGGGTTTCGGGGTCGTTGGCGTCCACCACAATCATATCGCTCGCCTTGATACGGCTGAAGTGCATTTGATTGGGGTTCATTAGAAACTGCGTACCGTCGTCATTTATGGCGAAGCTAAAGTGGTTTGCGACCCCTTCGTGCATGTTCAGCCGCGCCGTCCAGCGGAAGGCAGCAGCGAGATCAACGCGGTCTTTCCAGTTCGACAGGTTCGGTTTTAGATCGGTGACGGTCATGGCGGTTCTCCTTTTTGCCAGCCAACACGAGCGACGCGCGGCTGACTAGTGGAAAAGCGACATTGTCATGACGTCGGGCCAGGTCTTGCGGAGTGTCATATTCTGGTGGCATTATGGTGCATGAATACACACGTACATATGACAACGCATGCCGCAGTTTATTCTGCGGCTTTTTGCATAAACGGACATAAGAATTATCGGAGGCCCATCCTATGATGAAATCAGATCTACATCTTCCTGTTATCTCTCCTGAAGTTCCAGTCGCGCAGGAATTCAGGGATGCACGGGCCGCCGTCGAACGTTTGCAGGAACTTTACGGAATTGCGGTGACGTTCCTGATGGAGACATTTGCCGAGAACGTGACAGGTGCACGACCAGATTCCCGCTTTCGTGCGTTCTACCCCGAGATTCGCATGCGCACGTACACATACGCGCAGACGGATTCGCGGCTGAGTTTTGGCCACGTCGCAGGACCGGGAGACTATTCGACCACTGTAACACGGCCCGACTTGTTTGAAGGTTATCTTATGCAACAAATCGGATTGTTGATCGAAAACCATGACGAACCAGTCGTGATTGGTGTATCGACAACCCCAATGCCTGTCCATTTCGCGGTGTCCGGTGAGGTCGACGTGCCACAAGAGGGCGCATTGGAATTCAGTCTGCGCGATGTGTTCGACGTGCCAGATTTGGCGACAACGAACGACGATATCGTTAATGGCTCCGATTTTCATCATCCAGACGGGTCCAGCCCACTTGCGCCGTTTACCGCCCAGCGGATCGATTATTCACTTGCGCGACTGCAGCATTACACCGCGACCAAGGCTGAACATTTCCAGAACCACGTGTTGTTCACAAACTACCAGTTTTACGTTGAAGAATTTGAGGCCTACGCCCGCAAAATGCTGGCCGATCCAGACAGCGGATACACGTCGTTTGTATCAACCGGAAATCAAGTCATTACCGAATCGGATGCCCCACTGAAAACAGTCGAAAAGTTGCCGCAAATGCCGACCTATCATCTGTGTCGTGAAGGTCAGGGCGGCATCACGTTGGTGAACATCGGCGTCGGGCCATCGAACGCGAAAACGGCGACAGATCACATTGCGGTGCTGCGCCCACATGCATGGCTGATGGTTGGGCATTGTGCGGGCCTGCGTAATTCGCAACGGCTTGGTGATTTTGTCCTCGCCCACGCATATCTGCGTGAAGATCACGTGTTGGACGATGATCTGCCAGTCTGGATGCCAATCCCAGCGCTGGCGGAAATTCAGATCGCACTGGAAGAAGCAGTTGCATCAGTGACTGAGCTGGAGGGTTACGAGTTGAAGCGCATCATGCGGACAGGAACGGTCGCGACCATCGATAATCGCAATTGGGAATTGCGCGATCAATCGGGTCCCGTTCAACGGCTGTCCCAATCCCGTGCCATCGGATTGGATATGGAAAGCGCGACAATTGCGGCCAACGGGTTCCGGTTTCGTGTGCCCTATGGCACGCTTTTGTGTGTCTCTGACAAGCCCCTGCACGGGGAATTAAAGCTGCCCGGAATGGCGTCAGATTTTTATAAAACACAGGTTTCGCGGCATTTGATGATCGGAATTCGGGCGATGGAGCAGTTGCGGAAGATGCCGCTTGAGCGGATTCACAGCCGGAAATTACGCTCATTTGAGGAAACTGCCTTCCTATAACAGGCGAAAAATGGAGTATTTTACTACAATATGCAGTTTTTCACTTGTAATGTGGCACTAATCGTTGTGGAACATAGCGACATGCAGTTTACTGACTATGCAAGAAGCCCAGAAAACGGGCAGAACGAGGAGAATTACAATGGCGACGAAACCAATGACCAAGACGCAACTTGTTGCAGCGCTGGCAGAAGACATGGGTACGGACAAGAAATCCGCATCCGCATCGCTTGATGCGATCGTAGGTCTTATCACCCGCGAAGTATCTGGCGGTGGTGCTGTGACTCTGCCAGGCGTTGGCAAAATTTACTGCCGTGAACGTCCAGAGCGTATGGTTCGCAACCCAGCAACGGGTGAGCAGATCAAGAAAGACGCCGACAAAGTGGTTAAGATGACCATCGCGAAGGCACTGAAAGACAGCGTGAACGGCTAAGGCTGATCCGCTAATTTGGTTAGAGGGCCGCCTTTCGGGGCGGCCTTTTTTTTGTGGGGGACGTTTTGAAGCCGATTGATACCAAAGCGATTGTTATGGGCGTGATGTTTGGCATCATGTGGGCGTCGGCGTTCACGTCGGCCCGCGTGATCGTGCAATATGCACCACCGCTTTACGCGCTTGCTGTCCGGTTTCTTTTGTCGGGAATTTTTGCCGTTCTGTTGGCGCGCGCCATGGGCCAAAGCTGGCATTTGACGCGGCGCCAGTGGATTGCGACACTAGTCTTTGGCGTGGCGCAAAACGCGCTGTATCTGGGGCTGAATTTCGTCGCGATGCAGACCATTGAAGCATCGCTTGCGGCCATCGTAGCATCGACAATGCCGCTGTTGGTCGCCTTCGCAAGCTGGACTGTATTTAGGGAACGGATCAGACCCCTTAGCGTCGCGGGCTTGGTCGCTGGTGTGGTGGGTGTCGCGTTGATCATGGGTGCGCGTTTGCAAGGGCAAGTCGATATGTTCGGGCTGGGTCTTTGCGTCGTCGGCGTGGTGTCGTTGACAGTGGCGACGCTGTCGGTGCGCGGCGCATCGTCGGGTGGCAATTTCCTGATGGTCGTCGGATTGCAAATGTTGGTCGGCAGCGCGGTGCTTTGGGTGCCCGCGCTGGCGTTTGAAACTTTCGACGTCACATTGACGTGGCAATTGGGGGTGGCGTTTACTTACACGGTAATCGTTCCGGGCATTGGGGCGACGTTGATCTGGTTCATGTTGGTGGACCGCATTGGGGCGACACCTGCCGCAGTGTTCCATTTCCTGACGCCGTTCTTTGGCGTGCTGACGGCTGCGCTGCTGCTCGGCGAAAAGCTGGGGTCGATGGACATTGTGGGCGTTCTGATCATCACATCCGGCATTTTGGCGGTACAGATGTCAAGGCAGAAACCAGCCTAAGTCTGTGGCCCGATCTGCCCACGCACGCCACCGGTTTGGCCGCGATCCAACAGCATATGATCGAGGATCACAGCCGCCATCATCGCTTCGCCAACGGGGACTGCACGAATGCCGACGCAGGGGTCGTGACGTCCTTTCGTGACGACTTCGGTGGGTGTTCCGTCCATGCGAATCGACGCGCGCGGGGAAAGGATGCTGGACGTTGGTTTGACTGCAAAACGCACGACAATATCTTGCCCCGTGCTGATGCCACCAAGGATGCCACCTGCGTGGTTAGACGAATATTCTGGCCCGTCCTTGCCCATAAAAATCTCATCTGCATTGGCACGTCCTGTTAGGGACGCAGCGGCCATGCCTTCGCCGATTTCCACGCCTTTGACCGCATTGATCGACATCATTGCCGACGCCAAATCAGTGTCTAACTTACCATAAACCGGCGCACCAATGCCTGCGGGGACGTTGCGTGCCACGACTTCGATCATCGCACCGACTGAGTTGTGATCGTCCTTGCGTAGCCAGTTTATGTAGTCCGTCCATTCGTCCACGACGCCAGCATCGGGGCACCAGAAATCATTGCCATCAATCGCATCCCAGTCAAAGCGTGCGCGGTCTATGTGCTTTTCACCCATCTGCACCATGTAGCCTTTGATTTCGATGTTCGGCGCGATCGATTTGATTGCAGCACGTGCAACGCCACCAGCCGCAACCCTAGACGCTGTTTCACGTGCGGACGACCGACCACCGCCACGGTAATCACGCAGACCGTATTTCTGGTGATACGTGATGTCGGCATGTCCCGGGCGAAACGTATTGGCGATGTCGCCGTAATCTTTGGACCGTTGATCAGTGTTCTTGATCATCAACTGGATTGGCGTGCCTGTCGTTCTGTCCTCAAACACGCCGGACAAAATCTCAACCGCATCAGCTTCCTGCCGCTGAGTCGTCATTTTGTTTTGACCGGGGCGGCGTTTATCGAGCCATGTTTGGATCATCGGCGCTGTCAGCGGCACACCTGGCGGGCAGCCATCGACGGTTGCGCCCAAAGCAGGCCCGTGGCTTTCGCCCCAAGTGGTGACGCGGAAAAGATGACCGAAAGAGTTGATCGACATGGGTGCGCTCCTTTGTTTCCGTCTAGCGTTGCGACAGGCCCTTGCCAAGTCCACTGGACCATCCTAACCCTGTCTACACCTCGGGGGGCCGCGCTGGCTGAGATGTTGAAAGACGGACCCGTAGAACCTGAACCGGTTAAAACCGGCGGAGGGAAGGTGACGGGCCAGAATAGAATTTGGTCTCATTCTCCTTTCTCCGTTCCGCAACATTGAGAGGATGATACAATGAAAACCACCCTGATCACTGTCGCAGGACTATTGTTTGGTACCGCAGCGCTTGCGGACGGCCATACACCTGTGCTGACAGTATACGCCCCCGATTATTTTGGGTCCGAATGGGGCCCAGGCCCCAGCATTGAGGCGGCGTTCGAAGAACGTTGTAGTTGCGATTTGCAGTATCAGACGGGTGACTTGTTGCCACGTTTGTTGCTGGAAGGCACGCGAACCGAGGCAGATGTCGCCATCGGATTTAACTCAGACATTACCAAACGCGCCCGTGACAGTGGGTTGTTTGCACCGCACGGGTTGGACCTATCGCCGCTGACGCTGCCAATAGACTGGGACGATGATACGTTTTTGCCGTTCAACTATGGTCATACGGCGTTCATTTACGACAACACTAAGCTAGACGGTTTCGACAGCTTTGAGGCGTTGTTGAATGCCCCCGACGACGTGCGGATCGTTATCCAAGACCCGCGTTCGTCGATTTCGGGTCTTGCATTGGTGCTGTGGGTACAGGCGGTTTATGGCGATGAGGCTGAAGCCGCATGGCTGCGTTTGGCCCCCAAGATCGTTACCGTGACGCAGGGCTGGTCCGAAAGTTATGGACTGTTCACGGACGGTGAAGCGGACGTTGTGTTGTCCTACACGACATCGCCCGCCTACCACATCATTGCCGAAGAAGACCTGACCAAATCAGCCGCAATATTCGACGAAGGTCATTATTTCATGGTCGAACTGGCCGCGAAGTTGGCAACGACTGATCAGCCTGAACTGGCGGATGAATTCATGGCATTCATCCTCACTGAGGATTTTCAAACGATGATCCCGACAACCAACTGGTCCTTCCCAGCGGCTTTGCCAATGGATCAATGGCCTGAAGGGTTCCAAGATCTGCCAATGCCCGAAACGGTATTGTTTTACACCGAAGATGAGGCAGCAGCGCTTCGTGATGGAGCGATTGAAGCGTGGCGCAGCGCGTTGTCGCAATAATCGCAGCACTTGTTGTCGCGGGGCTGGTCATCGGCCCCGTGACGGCAGTGTTGTGGCGCGGCGGTGGTTTTACGGCCCTGTCTGTGGCTGACCTGTCGGCGTTGCGGTTTACAGTTTGGCAGGCATCCTGGTCTGCCTTGATCAGCGTTGGCTTGGCAGTTCCCGTCGCACGTGCCCTGGCGCGGCGATCTTTTTGGGGGCGGTCGGCGCTGATTTCCGTTATGGGGGCACCGTTCATTCTGCCAGTGATTGTTGCAATTCTGGGCCTGCTTTCCGTGTTTGGCGGCAACGGGTTTGTGAATTTGGTACTGGAACCTTTAGGTGTTCCGAAACTCGATATTTATGGTGCGCATGGTGTGATCCTTGCGCATGTATTTTTCAATCTGCCGCTGGCGGTTCGGCTGATCCTGCAAGGCTGGCTGTCGATCCCATCCGAGAGGTTTCGCGTCGCCGCAAGTTTGAATGCCCCAGTGTTTTGGCTGCTAGAGTGGCCGATGTTGCGGCGTATTGCGCCCGGTGCATTTGCGGTGATTTTTGTAATTTGTATCGGCTCGTTTGCTGTTGCCTTGACGCTTGGCGGTGGACCAAGAGCGACGACTGTAGAACTTGCGATTTATCAGGCGTTCAAGTTTGATTTTGACCTGAGCAAAGCGGCATCTTTGGCGGTTGTGCAGCTTTGCCTTGGGCTTGGGGCTGGACTTATAGCATTGCTGCTTGCGCGCGGTGACATGCTTGGCGCTGGCTTTGATCGGGTTGTGCAGCGCTGGGATGGGTCAAGAATGCTTGATACGACGTGGATCGGGCTGGCGACGCTATTTCTGCTGGCACCCCTTATGGCAATCTTCATCGCGGGACTTTCTGGGCTGGCTGATCTGCCGAATGGTATTTGGGGCGCCGCTATTCGCTCATTGCTCATCTCATTGGGTGCGGTGGTTTTGACCATGGCGCTGGCTTTGCCGTTGGTGACAAAGGCAGGTGAGGCTGCATCGCTGTTGGGACTATCTGTGTCCGGTTTGGTGTTGGGCACGGGGATGTTCCTGATCGTGCAGCCCTATGTGCGGCCATCTTCGGTGGCGTTACCAGTGACGATGATGGTGAATGTGCTAATGGCGCTACCGTTTGTGTTGCGAATTTTGCGGCCCAGTGTGGAATCGGCACGCGGTGATTTTGGCCGATTGGGGAAATCACTTGGCCTGCGGGGCTGGGCGTTGTGGCGGATTGTGTATTTGCCACGCTTACGCCGTCCAATGGGGTTTGCGGCGGGTTTAACTGGGGCACTGGCGATGGGGGACCTTGGTGTCATCACCCTATTCTCGCGCCCGGGTGAAGGGACTTTGCCGATGGCAATGTATCAACTGATGGCGGCCTATCAGATGGAGGCCGCGTATGGTGCTGCGTTGTTATTGGTCGGATTATCACTCGGCCTGTTTTGGGCTTTTGACAAAGGAGGCCGCGGACATGCTGTGGTGTAGGGACGCGGTTTTTATGCAGGGCGGCTACACGTTGTCAGCGGACCTGCGGATCGAGGCAGGCAAAGTGACGGCAGTGATCGGGCCATCCGGTGCAGGCAAGTCGACATTGCTTGGCGGGATTGCGGGATTCGTATCGCAGCGATCCGGTGTGTTGTCTTGGAACGGTGCGGATATCACTGCTTTGCCACCCCATAAGCGGCCGGTATCGATGCTGTTTCAGGACAACAATCTGTTCCCGCATTTGACAGTTTTGCAGAACGTGGCGCTGGCGCTGGGGTCGCGGTTGACCCCGACGCGCGACGCGCAAATTAAGGCTGAAGACATGCTGACCCGTGTCGGGCTAAATGATTTGGCGACACGCAAACCAGCGGCGTTGTCTGGTGGTCAACAAAGCCGCGCCGCATTGGCACGCGCGCTGTTGCAGAACCGTGAGATTATGCTGATGGACGAACCGTTCAGCGCGCTAGGGCCCGGAATGAAGGCTGAAATGTTGGATTTGTCGGTTGAGTTGGCAAAGGCCGCGGGGCGCACGGTTGTGATGGTCACCCATGATCCGGCGGATGCTGCGCGGGTGGCTGATGCGGTCATCGGGGTCGTTTCCGGCAAGGCGTGGGCCCCGATTGAAACGGCGCGGTTCCTGAATGATCCGCCTGCACCGTTCAAAGAATACCTAGGCTGAAACGCAAAAGGCCCACCAGATTTGGCGGGCCATTCGTTTGATTGTGAAAGACGCTTAGTCTCTGCGCTTTGCGCCGCCTTTGTGGGGTGCCCACAGACGTTTGTTTGTCAGATACAACAACACGGACAATACTGTCAGAAAGATCACACCTGTAAGGCCTGCCTGTTTGCGTGCCATCATCTTAGGTTCAGCTGTCCACATCAGGAACGCGGCAACATCCTGTGAGATATGGTCAATTTCGGTTGAATGGCCATCAGCGAATTCAACATCATCCCCGTACAAAGGTGGTGCCATGCCAATCCAAGACCCGGGATACAGGTGTTCGCCATGGTCGCCTTTACATTCATCAGGGTAACCACCTGGTGCGAAGGCTGTGTTGTAATAGCCGTCCATCGGCGTTTCCATGTCCTGCGCACACTGTGGTTCTTCTACGTAGCTGCTGAGCAGGGTCGCGATATATTCGGGGCCGCCCATGCCTTTGAAGAACTGGTTGATACCGGTTCCATATGGGCCGTGGAAACCAGCGCGAGCCTTTGCCATAAGCGACAGGTCCGGTGCGTTTGACAGGCTGCTTTCAGGAAAGTGGTCTGCCGGAGTGGCGGGGCGGAAATCGCCGTCGCCGTCAAACAGTGTCTCATCAAAAATCTCATAGAATTCCGCGTAGGCGCGCATCTGGTCTTCGGGCAGCGCTGGGCCACCTTCATCGTGCAGATTACGGAAAGAAACGAATTTTAGTCCGTGACAGGCCGAACAGATTTCAGTGTAGACCTGAAGGCCGCGCTGAAGCTGGTTGGTGTCATAGGCACCGAATGGACCTTCAAACGAGAAATCAAAATCCTCAATGTGGGTTTCGGAACCAGCCGCGTATGCAGCGCCCGAGGCGAGGCCTAGCGCGACTGCTGTGGTCAGGGTGAGTTTGCGGAACATTTTCATTTGTCCTTTCTCACTCGGCCGGAGAGACGATGGGTTGCGTGTCATCGTCCTTCGACGCGTAGTGCGCGTTGAAGTCATCCTCAATTGTTGCGGGGGGTGCCATCGGCTTTTCGATGACGCCCAGCAACGGCAGAATAACGAGGAAGTAGGCGAACCAGTATGTCGCAGCGATCAAGGAAATCGTTGAATAGGGTTCCGCAGCAGGCATTGCGCCTGCCCACATCAAAACGATGAAGTCTACGACAAGGAGGCCGAACCACCATTTGAACATTGGACGGTAGCGTCCCGACCTTGCCGACGAGGTGTCGAGCCATGGAACCAACGCCATGACAATGATCGCGCCGAACATTGCCATAACACCAAAGAACTTTGCGTCGATGATGCCAAAGCTGATCCATTCAGCAAAGATCACGACCCAGACCTGATTATCGAACGCCCGCAGAATTGCGTAGAATGGCAAGAAGTACCATTCCGGCACGATGTGTGCCGGTGTCGCAAGCGCATTGGCTTCAATGTAATTGTCAGGGTGACCAAGATAGTTTGGCATAAAGCCAACAATCGCCACGAAGATCGCCAAAATGACGGTTAGCGCGAACAGGTCCTTGATGACGAAGTAAGGCCAAAACGGAAGCGTGTCTTTTTCGGCTTCTTCTTTTGATCCGCGACGCACTTCAACACCCGTTGGGTTATTGTTGCCTGTCGTGTGGAACGCCCAGATATGAACGATGACAAGACCTGTGATCAAAAAGGGCAGCAGGTAATGCAGGGAGAAGAAACGGTTCAGCGCAGGTTGGCCAACAGCGCCAGCACCAAGCAGCCAAGTTTGCAGGGTTTCACCGATTAAAGGAATCGCGCCAAACAACCCAGTGATAACGGCTGTACCGTGGAACGACATTTGGCCCCATGGCAGAACGTAGCCCAAAAAGCCCGTTGCCATCATCAGAACAAAGATCAACATACCGATGATCCACGTGACTTCGCGTGGTGCTTTGTAAGATCCGTAGTACAGGCTGCGGAACATGTGCGCATAGACCGCTACGAAGAACAACGATGCGCCGTTCATGTGGAAGTAGCGGATCATGTGGCCGCCGTTCACGTTGCGCATAATGTGTTCAACTGACGAAAATGCCAAGTCGACGTGTGGCGTATAGTGCATCACCAGCACGACGCCTGTCGCGATTTGCATTGCCAGTGTAAATGTCAGGACAATGCCCCAGATCCACATCCAGTTCAGGTTCTTCGGCGTTGGCGCCATCAGCGTTGAGTAAAGCAGTCCAACGATTGGCAAGCGGCTGTCGAGCCACTTTTCGCCGCTGGTCTTTGGTTCGTAATGGTCGTGGGGAATGCCGCCCATGGGTTTCTCTCCTTAACCGAGTTGAATGGTTGTTTCGTCCACAAAGGACGCAACAGGAACAGGAAGGTTGCGCGGGGCAGGTCCTTTGCGAATACGGCCAGCGGTATCGTAGTGCGATCCGTGACACGGGCAGTACCATCCGCCAAAGTCGCCAGCACCATCGCCCAGCGGGACACAGCCAAGATGGGTGCAAACGCCCATTTGAACCAACCACTCACCGGTGGTTCCAACCGGAACGCCCATGGAACCATCGGGGTTCCGAGGACTAAAATTCGCTAGTGCGCGGTTTTCATCTGTGGCTTCGGCTTCGCCTGAAATATTTGCGTTCTCGGCGCCCATGTCGACGAGTTCATCAATCCCGACGGCACGCGCTGCTTCAATTTCTGTTTCAGTGCGGCGGCGAATAAACACTGGCTTGCCCTGCCACAGCACCGTCAGCTGTGTGCCGGGTGCCACACTGTCGACGGGCACACGAATCGATGCGAGCGCAAGAACATCCGCCGAGGGGTTCATTGAATTTGCGAGCGGCCAAACCGCGGCACCCGTGATGACTGCACCAGCGCCAGTTGTCGCGTAATAGATAAAGTCGCGGCGCGTTGTGTTATGGTCTTCTGCGTTCGACACCTGTTGTTCTCCGAATTTTGGGGCTTTTGCCCGTCAAATACGACGAAAGTTCCTTAAAAGGGACAATCATTCCGTTCGCTACTTAGACGCGTGTACCCGCTAGGTCCAGCACCATTCAAGCGCATCTGGCAGCATGCGGCGATTGGCCCCCGTCACCGGCCCCCGTCGTCGGCCCCTGTCACCGGCCAGCGTCATTGGCACCTTTATGGTTTTGTCGCCTGCATCGCGCCGCGGGCTTCAAATTCTGCCTGCCATGTTGCCAAGGCATCGTTACCGTGACGCCAGTTGCGTGCGTCGTGGCGCAGATCAACATACGACAATGCGCAGGATACGGCGATCTGGGCCATATTTAGCGGGCCACTGAGGTGGCTCATCCAGCGATTGTTGATCGCTGCAATCGCGCGGGCAGCTTTGCCCCATTGCGCCTCTGTCCATTCGGGGGATTTCTGATCGGGGCGGAAACGCGCGTCGTAGGTCATCGCCACGGTCACATCCATGATCGTATCTGCCGTCGCCTCAAGTGTGAGGACTTCGTAAAGGCTGGTCACCGGATAAAGCCCTGCATCTGCCATATCATCCAAATAGCGCGTGATGACGCGGCTGTCGTAAATCGCTGGGCCGTCTTCACGGATCAGCGCAGGTATTTTTCCTGTGGGATTCGCAGCAAGGATTTGCGCGTCTGACGCCAGTGGCGAGGACGAAATTTCAATTTCCTCAACGCGGTCAATCAATCCAGTTTCACGCAGCAAAACGCGGGCTTTGCGGGCGAAGGGCGAGGGTGGGGACATGATCAGTTTCATAGGTCTTCCTTTCAGTCGTCGTTGGGTGGGTCGCGCATCAGCGCAGCTAGGGAAGTAGTTTCCATGCCAATCCCGCCTTGGGCCATCGCGTTGGCGGCACGCAGCCGCACGTCATCGGGCTTGTTCTGGCTCAGCTTAAAGGTGCTTTGCATGTCTGTGATGGTCAATCGGCACGGGACGATCTGGCGCATCATCTTTTCCAAGACATCTGGTGTCATCTTGGCGGCCGTCCATTGGGGTTTAGGCAGCCGACCTTCAAAATGTGCGGTCTGGCGATCGAGCACGTCGCGCATGTTGTCCTGGCCGCGAATTTCCAACGTGCCACGTATTTCCACGGCCACATAATTCCACGTTGGGACCTGATCAGGCACTCCGTACCAATCTGGGGACACATAGCCATCTGGTCCTGTGACCGTGAGCAGGACATCAAGCGGGCAAGCAAGCGCACGCGCGATCGGGTTTGAGCGGACGAGGTGAAGATCAAGGGTCGTTCCATCCCCGTCCAACAGCACAGGCACATGCGCCGCGAGCAATCCGTCAGGGCCTATCGCTGTGATTTGTCCAAACGAGCGTTGGCGCAGAAATGCCAAAGTACGCGCATCAGGCGTTTTGCGAAAGATCGGGTTGGGGTGCATCGGGTCTATCCCAGACAGTTATAGTAGCGTTCAAGGAAACAGGACACGATCCTGACCGGATTTCCAAGGGGGATACTTTTTCATAATCGACGTAAAGCGGGCAGAGGATTTGAACGCCGCAAGCCATGAGTGTGCGTGGGTGAAAGATTGCCTGTCCCACCAGTCCAGATCGGTATGGGCGAACTGGCGCACAAACGGCAGGATCGCGAGGTCGGCGAAGGACGGACTATCGCCATAAAGCCATCGCTTTGTGTCAAGCTGTGCGTCAAGTTTGGTAATGAAGCTAGCGGCGGTTGCACGGCTTTCTGCGGCGTCGATATCAGGATAGCGGACGGCGTATTTGGTATGGTCGAGGGCTATTTTGAACGACCCGTCACATTCGGCAATGAGGGCGGTGGCGTTTTCGGTCATGTCTGGTAACAAACGTTCGGGGTCGCTGCGGCCCAGCGCCCAGTGCATGATGTTGCGCGATTCTTCGATCACTTCATCGGCCACCATGACGGGGACCGTGCCCTTGGGGGAGGTCGTGAGGAAGTCGGGCGCTTTGTCGCGCAGCAGGATTTCACGCAGTTCTACAGTGAGGCCCGCTGAGGCAATCGCAAGGCGTGCGCGCATGGCGTAGGGGCAGCGCCGGAATGAATAGAGTATTGGTGTTGAGATGTCGGAGCCTCCGGCGGGAGTTTTAAGGCCAAGATGAAGCTGTGAGCTGCGATTGTGTCTGGCCGGTTATTAATGCTGTGACGATCCGGGATTCCGGTTGGTCAGTATCAAAAGTGACTTCGGTGAACTGTTCCGTACGGCCCATGCGTGGATTTTCCATCAAGATATGATGGGTCTTCCCCAGTTGTGCTGCGAGGTGTTTGGCGACTGCGATGTCGCCGGCAGCCCGAAGACGTGCGGCGCGGGCTTTGATGTCTTTGCCGTTCACCGCCGGCATCCGTGCGGCAGGCGTGCCGTGGCGTGGGGAATAAGGGAAAACGTGCAGCCATGTTAGGGCGCAGTCATCCACCAGTTTCAGCGAGTTTTCAAAATGCGCCTCAGTCTCTGTTGGGAAGCCGGCAATAATGTCCGCGCCGAACGTCATGTCGGGGCGCAGTTTGCGGGCGTCTTCAGAAAACTTGATCGCATCATCGCGCAGATGACGACGTTTCATACGTTTGAGCATCAGGTCGTCGCCATGCTGGAGGCTCAAGTGCAGATGCGGCATGAGGCGCGGTTCTGTGGCGATGGCGCGCATAAGATTGTCGTCCACCTCAATTGAGTCAATCGAACTGATCCGAAGGCGCGGCAGATCCGGCACCAGTTTCAGGATACGCATGACCAGATCGCCGAGTTTTGGCAGCACAGGAAGGTCCGCGCCCCACGACGTCAGGTCCACGCCCGTCAGCACGATCTCGTTGTAGCCTTTGCCGACCAGCCGTTTGATCTGTTCCACCACAACCCCAGCCGGAACGCTGCGCGAATTGCCACGACCGTAAGGGATGATACAGAATGTGCAGCGATGGTCGCAGCCGTTTTGCACTTGGACGTAGGCGCGGCTACGCGTGCCAAAGCCGTCGATCAGATGGCCGGCGGTTTCGGTGACGGACATGATGTCATCGACCTGCACTGGTTCGGTTTGCCCGATCAGATCGGGGGCCATGCCAGCCCAGGTGGCCGCTTGCATCTTTTCAGTGTTGCCGATGACTTTGGACACTTCGGGCATCGCGATGAAGGTTTCGGGTTCGGTCTGCGCAGCGCACCCTGTCACGATCAACGTCGCATCCGGGTTTTCGCGCCGCAGCTTGCGGATTTCTTTCTTGGCCTTGCGCACGGCCTCGGCGGTCACGGCGCAGGTATTCACGATGACGGCATTTTGCACGCCTGCGGCACCTGCAAGCTCTTTCATCGCTTCGGTTTCGTAGGCGTTCAAGCGGCAGCCAAGTGTTGTAAACTTTGGCGCGTTCATCCGTGCCACACGCCGCTGAAGACATGCGCGGTCGGGCCAGTCATCCAGACGCCGTCATCGCGCCAATCGATGTGGATCGTACCGCCATCAAGATCGATACGCACGCTGCGCCCTGTAAGTCCTTTGCGATGGGCAGCAACAGCCGTGGCACAGGACGACGAGCCCGACGCAAGCGTCACCCCGACACCGCGTTCCCAGACCCGCATGCGAAGATGGTCAGGGCCAACAAGATGTGCGAACTGCACGTTGGTACGTTGGGGATAGATCGGATGGTGTTCGATCAGCGCGCCCATCGCCGCCAGATCAATCGCTTCGGCATCTTCCACGAAGAAAGTGCAATGTGGATTGCCCATGCCCGTCGCCATTGGCGCACCGTTAATCGGTAGCGCATCTAGGTCGACGTCACGGGCCAGTGGAATTTCCTGCCAGGTAAGTTGCGGCAGCCCCATATTAATTGAGGTCATACCGCCGCCAGCGTCTTGCGCCAGCAAGATGCCGCGATCCGTGGTCAGCGTCACATCGGTCTTTGTCGTTTCGTCCATAATGTGGCGCGCAATGCAGCGTGTGGCATTGCCGCACGCGCCTGCTGTAGTGCCATCCGCATTGTAAAATGTCAGATGAACGTCGGCATCCGCGCGTTTTTTCATCACTGCCAGCTGATCAAAACCCACACCCCGGTGGCGATCCGCCATAGCCATCACGATCGCGTCCGTTACCCGCAAAACGCCGTCACGCGCGTCGATCACTACGAAATCGTTGCCAAGGCCATGCATTTTCATAAACGGTACGCCGGAAGGGATGTTCTGTGTCATGTCGGCGCATATAGTTGAGCGTCCGCGACTTATCCAGTCTTGCAAGATGATTAGGGGTTGACCGTAGAGGCGGCTGTTTCTAAATGCTCGCGGTGTGGGCCTGTAGCTCAGTTGGTAGAGCAACTGACTTTTAATCAGTAGGTCCCCGGTTCGGATCCGGGCGGGCTCACCATTAAATCAAAGGGTTGGGCGGAATCGCCTGACCCTTCCTTCATTTCTAGTGTCTTTTTAGTCGCTTTATTGACTTTGTTTTCGGGTGATTTGTGATGTTCAACTATGAGAGCCTTACCGCAGATTTCTGATGTGTTTGCAGAAGAAACCTGGATTTGCACGACCATTTGAATTTTTTACAATCCCACGCACACTCTCTCGCCACCACAACCCTAAACTGCTGCACTCTACCTGCCTAGGTATTGTCGTAACCTTGGGCATCGCGATGCTCTTCAGAGGGTTCTGTCGCAAATTTTTCGGCAGAACCGCCTCGGCTACATAAACACAGCCAAACCCACGAAAGAATGCACCAAGCCCGATATGGACGATGCCAGTTACCGGGCGCAGCACATGGGCGGAATTTGGATGTTTAGCGTGCAAAACAGCCTCCAAGATAATTTGGCCAACATTTCCAACCCGCGCCAAGCATTTAGTCACGCGACTTCCAGGCTTCGACATTGCGATTGATCGAGGACGGCCGTGTGGTGCCAAGCAGCACGGATGCCACACATTTTTCTGCGAGGGGAAATTTCAATGCTGCTTTCGCTAATGGCGTTGGTGCAACATCCATTTCGAGGACGCGGACACGCTCAAGGATGTCTGACGGTGCCAGACCATAGTCATAGAATGCGCCTTCAACCGGTCCTGTTGCCAGTATGCCAGAGTTGAATACCCCGCCGATCACAATAGAGATTCCGCGCTCGCGACAGAGCGGTAGCAATTCTGATTCAGCAGACCGGTCAAGCAATGTGTAGCGCCCTGCCAACAAAATTGCATCCAGATGACCATGGGCCATGACATCCAGACAGGGTCGAACCTCGTTCACGCCAAGACCGAAACCGGCAATCTGGCCATCGCGTTTCATCTTCTGTAATTCTGGCAAACCACTGGTTAGAAATGTCGCAAGGTGCCTTGCATAGTCGCTCGGCTTTGTTGCACAAATAGTCTCGTATCAGGGATTCATGTTGTAAATCCAGCATGGTAGCTGGCGTCATGAGTAAACCTATCGCCCCGATTTACCGCACGAGGAACTGGCCTGAGTATAACAAGGCCCTGAAGCGACGCGGGTCACTGACCATTTGGTTTAACCCAGAGGTCACTTGGAAAGCTGCGCCTACCGTTGCCCGGCAGTGGTTTGTTTGCAAACCATGAGAGGGGGGCAAACGGGGCCGCCAGCCACGCTATAGCGACGCGGCGATCCAAGCCTGTCTCACGTTGAAAGTGCTGTTCGGAATGCCTTTGAGGCAGGCGACGGGCTTTGTGGAAAGCCTGTTGAAATTGATCGACCTTGACTGGGAGGTCCCAGACTTCAGCACGTTATGTCGGCGTCAGAAAAGGCTATCGGTTACCATCCCGTATCAGGGCTCAAAGGGCCCGCTAAACCTCCTTATCGACAGTACCGGCATCAAAGTTGAGGGCGAAGGTGAGTGGAACGCTCGCAAGCATGGCGGGCCGAAACGTCGGGTGTGGCGCAAGATACATATAGGGATTGATGAAGAAACGTTGGAGATACGCGCGGTCGAAGTGACGAGTAGCAGCATTGGAGACCCACCCATGTTGCCCAACCTTCTCGGTCAGATCACACCAGATCAGAAGATTGGCAGTGTCACAGCAGATGGGGCATATGACACCCGCAAATGCCATGATGCGATTGCGGCCCGCAATGCCCGTGCTGTCATCCCGCCACGCAAGAATGCCAAGCTATGGAAGCCGGATACGCTGGGGGCCAGAGCCCGAAACGAAGCGGTACAGTCCTCAAAGGATCTCGGCCGCGCTCAATGGCGTCGCTTGAGCGGATACCACCGCAGGAGTCGTGTTGAGACAAAGATGCATTGTTTGAAACTACTCGGGCAGCGCCTGGCCGCACGAGACTTTGACCGGCAAGTTGCGGAAGTCCAAATCCGTGCCGCGATACTCAACGGCTTCACCGCCCTTGGCATCCCAAACACCGTTACTGTAGGCTGAATCCGTCAGGGGTCAGGGGAAGCACGCCATAAGGGCGATTTGTGCAACAAAGCCCCCAACAGGCCAAAAAGCCAAACGGGCATTATTTTTCCATACAGTTCAGGTAGGCCAAAAAAGATTATTGAAAAAGGAAGGGCTACGATAGCGACGCCCAAATAAAGCGCTAAAAGAATCTTTAAAACATATAGTTTTGGCATATGCGAAAGCCCCTTTTCGGTAAGGATTACCGCAAGGAAGATGCTTATGCTCGCGACAAGAGCGCTGACAAAATGGGCTTATGTAAATGATAGGGTCTCCGCAATTTTTTCCTTAATGACGCTGCCTATTAGGGCGGTTACTTTTTCTTTTTTGCTCCATCAAAGCGTCTGGAGAATGGCACTTTATTCTGGCTCAAGATGAATTGCTATGGAAAGTCCCAGTGTTCGCTCTTGGGCGAGTTGGATCAGAATTTCGCCAAAAGCTTACTACGACGCGCGATATTCAGCAGGAGTCATTCCCATAATCGCTTCGTAAGTTGGCTGGAGAGAAGCTCCCAGACCGCCCGAACGCGTGGTGTCTTCTGCAGAGCTTCGTGGGTTGCAAGCCAAACGTCGTTTCCATCTGGCTTTAGGTCCGGCAAAACGCGGGTTAACATTTTATCTTGGCTTGCCATCAGCGTACTGCAAAACCCGATGCCGTTCCCCGCTCGTATCATATTCCAATACACTAAGTGGTTGTCGCATCGCACTGAAAAAAGAGACGGATTTGCATCTGGAAGGTGTTTACGAAACCCATCGAGTATCTCCGCGGATTGATCGTACCCCAACAAATTATGATATACCAAGTCGTCTAGGGTACGTGGAACACCGTATAATTCGAGGTAAGATTTGCTTGCGAAAGCTCCAATCTCAAGTGTTCCTATCTTGGTCCTCACCAATCCTAATTTATCGGGGCGAAACAATCTGATCGCGATATCGGCTTCGCGCGCGGACAGATTTGCCGCCGAATTTTCAACAATTATCTCGACATCGATTTCCGGATACTGTTCCTGAAGCGTGACCAGAACGGGGGGGAGGAAGTGATAGGCAATCACCTCGCTTGTACTGATCCTGATTGTGCCATTTACAACCGTTTCCTTCCCGGCGATCGCAAGAGCCAGATGGTTGGCTTGATCCGCCATATTCTGTGCAAATTCGAGTATTGACGCACCTGCGTCTGTCAGCACCAAACGGTAGCCGCGCCGATCAAACAAGGTGAGGCCTGTTTGCGTTTCTAATTCCTTCAACTGACGTGAAACGGTAGGCTGACTGCACGCCAATTGTGCGGCTGCCTGTGCCACTGTTCCAGCCTGTACAACGGTTAAAAACGTCTTCAGAAGTGACCAATCTATATTCATAAACGTATATTAAACATACCTATTTTTCTACATCAATAGAAATTTGTATCAGTTATCCCTTAATGAACGATGCGAAGAAATTGAGGATATTATGAAAAAGACTGTTTTGATTGTGGGCGTGGCAGGGCGTTTCGGACGTCAATGTGCATCAGCGATGCGGGACGCGGGATGGCACGTTCGGGGCTTTGCACGCACGACTGAAAAAGCCAACTGTATTGACGGTGTTGAACCCTATGTCGGCGATATCATGGACCCAACAGCGTTGGGCAATGCCGCCAACGGCGCAGACGTAATTGTGCAGGCTGCAAACCCACCATACCAATTGTGGAAAACGCTACTGCTCGAGATGAACCAAGCCGTCATTGATGTTGCCATAAATGTCGGAGCCACAGTTGTTGTTCCACAGAACGTCTACATTTTCGGCAAAAAGGGCGGTGTTTGGAGAGAAGACGCACCACACGTCGGATCAAATGCGTTGGCGCGCATTCGCATGACGATGGAAGCTGCGTACAAAAAGGCGGCCATCGATCACGGCTTACCAATTCTTGCATTCAGGATGGGTGACTTTATAGACGGTCCAGATCACAGGCCAAGTGGGAATTGGTTCGAAAATCACATTACAAAGGCCGTCGCGACGGGTGATTTCACTTACCCTGGCCCAATGGACCGTGATCATGCGTGGGCCTATTTGCCAGACGCCGCCCGTGCGATTGTTGATATTCTGAATACGCCAAACGCGGTTGTCGGGCATTTAGACCTTAACTTTCCCGGCTGGGTTTTAACGGGCGCGTCTATGAAAACCGCTATTGAACACGCGGTTGGTAAGCCAATGAAGCGTAAAAAAATGCCATGGGTTCCCATGAATGTCATTGCGCTGTGGTCAGCGCCTTTGCGAAATGTTGTCAGCCTACGCTACCTGTGGAATGTGCCGCATCGGCTGGGTACTGATCGTTTTGATCACTTACTGCCACACTTCGAGGCTACAGACCCTACGGAAGCCTTTACAAACCGTTGGGAAACGTCGTGAAGCCGACAGATAAGGTCTCCATCTCTGTGCTCGTGATCACTGGGATATTGGCGGCCTTGTCAACAATCAGAGTCTTCCCACTTGGTCTGGACCTGGCTTTCTCTGCCATGTCTCATCAGTTGATCAACGCACGGCAGATGTTCGTGATGCATATTACCGCGGCATCCCTCGCCTTAGTTTTCGGATCGATCCAGATCATTCCGGTGCTTCGCAATCGCTACCTAAGTGTTCATCGCGGTATCGGTCGCCTATATGCGCTGGCGGTTTTGTTGGGTGGCATATCCGGCTTTTTGATCGCTTTTCAAATAGACGGCATCATTGGAACTGCTGGCTTCGCTTTGTTGGCTGTATTTTGGGTGTTCACAACAACGCAAGGTGTGCGTTTTGCGCGGGCGGGTTTGGAGCCGGCGCATCGACGGTGGATGACTTACTCGGTCGCGCTGACCTTTGCAGCTGTATCCTTGCGCTTACAGTTACTGATTTTTGCCGTTGGTCTGGCAATGCCATATCATCAGGTCTACCCGTTTCTGGCTTGGTCATGTTGGGTGCCCAATACTATATTTGCGCTCTGGTATGTTCGTCGATCTACCAATTGATAACCTGAACTTACATCAATCCAACAGACCCTTTTTGGGGCCAAACAGCTCTCGAAACCATTACCCATTAGACCCCATCTTGGACCAAGGACAGATACATGCTTATGTTTATGAAACGATACCGGATGGAGAAGCTGGACAACTTCAAATAATCGCTCGGCTTTACGCAAAAGATGTTCCTCAGAATGAATGCTGCCATGATGCTGTCAGCATGCCATATTTATGTTGCCATGCAAACGTGCGAACAAGGCCACCGAAACATGAGAGGACAGGCTATGATAAAGGGAAGTTGCTGCTGCAAAGCAGTCCAATTTGAGCTAGCGAACAAACCGTCATTTGTTGGTACGTGCCACTGCTCAAGATGTCGTAAGGTTGGCGCTAGAACCATTGCATTCATTAATAAGGAAGACCTCGGATGGATTGCAGGTAAGGACTGCGTTCAGGTTTTCGAACCGATAGCCCCATATATTTATGCGCGCTGCTTTTGCAAAATCTGCGGCACATCACTCGGCGAGATATTATCCACCGAAGATAGTTTCCCAATCGCGGCAAATGCCCTTGATGGAGATTTCGGCCTCACAAACCAATCCCATGAGTTCGTTGGTGAAAAACCTTCATGGTATAATATCTGTGATGATGCACCCCAGAACGATGGGCATCCAGAAAAGGTGTAAACGGATACTCAAACTGTTCTATCGGAGGGCCGCTAAGTCCGCACACCGGACCTCCGAGACTGTTCCACAAACGAGCCAGACTGTGTGAAAACTATTGGCTACTCTTAAAAACGCTAAAAAGGGCCAAATTTATGGCCTCTCTCGTTGAGCTGAAGGTCTGACAGGTCGACATCTGAAAAACAGCGGGACCAAAAGAAGCCAAACTCCGATTTTTCACACAATCTGGAGCGTTTTTGGCATAAAACGTTAGTGAGGGATATGGGGCTTTGTTGCACAAATAGTCTCGTATCAGGGATTCATGTTGTAAATCCAGCATGGTAGCTGGCGTCATGAGTAAACCTATCGCCCCGATTTACCGCACGAGGAACTGGCCTGAGTATAACAAGGCCCTGAAGCGACGCGGGTCACTGACCATTTGGTTTAACCCAGAGGTCACTTGGAAAGCTGCGCCTACCGTTGCCCGGCAGTGGTTTGTTTGCAAACCATGAGAGGGGGGCAAACGGGGCCGCCAGCCACGCTATAGCGACGCGGCGATCCAAGCCTGTCTCACGTTGAAAGTGCTGTTCGGAATGCCTTTGAGGCAGGCGACGGGCTTTGTGGAAAGCCTGTTGAAATTGATCGACCTTGACTGGGAGGTCCCAGACTTCAGCACGTTATGTCGGCGTCAGAAAAGGCTATCGGTTACCATCCCGTATCAGGGCTCAAAGGGCCCGCTAAACCTCCTTATCGACAGTACCGGCATCAAAGTTGAGGGCGAAGGTGAGTGGAACGCTCGCAAGCATGGCGGGCCGAAACGTCGGGTGTGGCGCAAGATACATATAGGGATTGATGAAGAAACGTTGGAGATACGCGCGGTCGAAGTGACGAGTAGCAGCATTGGAGACCCACCCATGTTGCCCAACCTTCTCGGTCAGATCACACCAGATCAGAAGATTGGCAGTGTCACAGCAGATGGGGCATATGACACCCGCAAATGCCATGATGCGATTGCGGCCCGCAATGCCCGTGCTGTCATCCCGCCACGCAAGAATGCCAAGCTATGGAAGCCGGATACGCTGGGGGCCAGAGCCCGAAACGAAGCGGTACAGTCCTCAAAGGATCTCGGCCGCGCTCAATGGCGTCGCTTGAGCGGATACCACCGCAGGAGTCGTGTTGAGACAAAGATGCATTGTTTGAAACTACTCGGGCAGCGCCTGGCCGCACGAGACTTTGACCGGCAAGTTGCGGAAGTCCAAATCCGTGCCGCGATACTCAACGGCTTCACCGCCCTTGGCATCCCAAACACCGTTACTGTAGGCTGAATCCGTCAGGGGTCAGGGGAAGCACGCCATAAGGGCGATTTGTGCAACAAAGCCATGATTTTGGCTAAGCTTACTGGCACGGCATTTCCAATCTGGCGCATGGCTTCGCCCCATGCGCCCATGACTTTAAAGTTCGTTGGGAAAGTTTGCAGTAATTTTGCCTCGTGTACTGTGAAGTATCGGATGCTGCCATCGGTATACCTCACCATGTTCTCACCTCCGGGAACGCCGTGAACACCGGCTTTCAGCGTCTTAGCAGGTAGATCGTAATAGCTACCTGTATGTCCCGGATATGATTTTGCGCCACCTTTAAAAATATGATCATCAATGCCGTGATCTTGTAAGGGATCAGGTAGGTGAGAGAGTGCATCTCTTACTGTAAGCCATGGCTTTAGCGGTTCTGAAAAAAGGATTTTTGTATCTGTCTGTTCTCGCCACAGCATTGCTCGAGTTGTACTTTTTTGGGAGATATCCCGTGTTTTTCCCAATAGGAGCCATTCTGCTGTTGTTCATACAAAAGAACCTGCTTCGAATGTGTCTCTTCTGGGAAACTCCATTTTACATTCAGATCGGAACGCACCCCTACAATGAAGACCCTCTCTCGTGCTTGAGGAACCCCATAGTTAGCGGCATTTAAGAGCTTAAAGCTGACATCATAGCAAAGCCCCCTTGGACACGATTGCTTCAATTCAGAAAGATGATCCTGCCAGTCTTCAGTGGGATTTTTTACTTTATCAGGGAATCTTAGACGTAACAAAATGTAGTCAAAATAGTCAGAGAAAGAACCACGAAGCAGACCTTTGACATTTTCAAAAATGAAGGCTTTTGGTTGGAGCTCTTTAATCGCACTTATGGCGAGCGGAAACATGTCGCGGCCATCATCATTGGCCTTATGCTTTCCACCCGTCGAAAATGGCTGGCAGGGCGGCCCGCCGGCAACAACATCAATACCTTCAAGGCTACTGAAGTCGAAGTTGCGAATATCCCCTTCGAAGGGCTTTGTTGCACAAATCGCCCTTATGGCGTGCTTCCCCTGACCCCTGACGGATTCAGCCTACAGTAACGGTGTTTGGGATGCCAAGGGCGGTGAAGCCGTTGAGTATCGCGGCACGGATTTGGACTTCCGCAACTTGCCGGTCAAAGTCTCGTGCGGCCAGGCGCTGCCCGAGTAGTTTCAAACAATGCATCTTTGTCTCAACACGACTCCTGCGGTGGTATCCGCTCAAGCGACGCCATTGAGCGCGGCCGAGATCCTTTGAGGACTGTACCGCTTCGTTTCGGGCTCTGGCCCCCAGCGTATCCGGCTTCCATAGCTTGGCATTCTTGCGTGGCGGGATGACAGCACGGGCATTGCGGGCCGCAATCGCATCATGGCATTTGCGGGTGTCATATGCCCCATCTGCTGTGACACTGCCAATCTTCTGATCTGGTGTGATCTGACCGAGAAGGTTGGGCAACATGGGTGGGTCTCCAATGCTGCTACTCGTCACTTCGACCGCGCGTATCTCCAACGTTTCTTCATCAATCCCTATATGTATCTTGCGCCACACCCGACGTTTCGGCCCGCCATGCTTGCGAGCGTTCCACTCACCTTCGCCCTCAACTTTGATGCCGGTACTGTCGATAAGGAGGTTTAGCGGGCCCTTTGAGCCCTGATACGGGATGGTAACCGATAGCCTTTTCTGACGCCGACATAACGTGCTGAAGTCTGGGACCTCCCAGTCAAGGTCGATCAATTTCAACAGGCTTTCCACAAAGCCCGTCGCCTGCCTCAAAGGCATTCCGAACAGCACTTTCAACGTGAGACAGGCTTGGATCGCCGCATCGCTATAGCGTGGCTGGCGGCCCCGTTTGCCCCCCTCTCATGGTTTGCAAACAAACCACTGCCGGGCAACGGTAGGCGCAGCTTTCCAAGTGACCTCTGGGTTAAACCAAATGGTCAGTGACCCGCGTCGCTTCAGGGCCTTGTTATACTCAGGCCAGTTCCTCGTGCGGTAAATCGGGGCGATAGGTTTACTCATGACGCCAGCTACCATGCTGGATTTACAACATGAATCCCTGATACGAGACTATTTGTGCAACAAAGCCCTTACCACGTGCACAGTGCTTTATCCCAGCACCAACAACTAAGGTATACTGCAAACTATTCCATATTTTACGCTGGTAAATAATTCAAAGGAGTTAACGTGGAAAAAATTGAGAAACGGTCTGACTATGAGCGCATCCAGTACTTAGAGGCTCAAGTGACCGAGCAAGACGCTTAAATTAGGGGCCTAATAAGTTTAGTTGGGCTCGTCGTAACAGCACAGGTGGCCTGTCATAATGATGGAGGAATTGCTGCCCGCATAGCAGAGGAATGCGATTATGACTTAGAACGCGCGGATGCAGGTGGAACAGAGCATGTTGACCCCATTTTTTTTGAAGCTCGCGGCCTTTTATATGCTGAACTTTTAGAAGGTATAAGTACACCGGGATTTCTCAACACGTACTGGGTCCGAATTATTATTCCTTGGCTGTATCGAAAAAGGTTTGAAAAATTAAAGCGTATTGAATCTCGTTTAGTGAAATATGCGTAAACTCGATGAAGATGCTTAATTCACCACGATACAGAGCAAAATAGAAAACGCAGCGGTCTGCCCTGCAGGAGTCCTTCTGTAAGAAAACGGAAAGTTTGCCGAACGCACGATGCGTGCGGCGGCGCAGGGTCTGGTAAGGCGCACCCAGATTATAGATATGGGATACGTAGTCGTGAAGCTGTTGTTCTGCGGGCTGTTATCGTTACGCTGGTTAGCAACAAAACTTAATCATTTGTTACTCTCAAACGTCTCTTCGAGAATGAGCCACCCTAAGCTTAACTTCTTGCGCGGTCGCGTATTTTAATCAATAGAAAAATTTACTTCAACCGGGATGTTTTAGATATAAACGCACTGTGATAATGGGTAGAAGAAATACAAATCAGTTTAAACCCATAGAAAAAATCACTAAAATAAGCTATTTTAAAGTAGTTGCAGTTTAACGCTTAAGCCCAGGCGCACCACCTTGAACTATCATTCTCTGATTTGACTTGCTGAAAGTCTTGGAAAAAGTTGACTTATCTCTTTTTAGATCTTCCAGCTCTTTACATCGCTGTCTTTCTGCAACTAGTTGGATTTTCTTTTGTGCGACGGTGTCATCCGGATTAAGTAAACCAAGTGCAACACGTGCTGACTCAAGTCTACTCTCATACCTACTTATCGACAATTGAACTGATATCTCGAGCGCATTTTTAGCTGTCATTTTCTTCAACGAAAAATCAGTTTTTCCACATTTAACAGCGTGGATTACTTTTTTTCAATCAAGCTTGTCAATCGCAGAGTAAAATGGGACCTCTGTCGCGGGGTAAGAAGGGGCCATTTCGGGTGATGTTTGTGTGGCGCTTTGGTGGGCGTGCTTGTCATATAGCTAACGCGCGCCAAAGCGCATGTTGGCCCTAGGGCCACCATTGTTCTGATCTGGATGGGGCTTACTTTTGTTTGTTACGGCTGTGTTTGAGCCTGTAGCTTTCGCCGTTCATCTCAAGAATGTGGACGTGGTGGGTCAAACGGTCCAGTAACGCGCCTGTCAGGCGCTCAGAGCCAAAGACCTCGGTCCATTCATCGAAGGGCAGGTTCGAGGTTATGATGATGGACCCGCGTTCGTAGCATTGGGATATGACTTCAAAGAGCAATTCCGCGCCCGATTTGCTGAGGGGCACAAAGCCCAGTTCGTCAATGATCAACAGGTTCTGGCTTGTCAGATGTTTTTGAAGGCGCTGCAATCTCCGCTCATCTTGGGCTTCAATCAGGTCATGGACCAATGCTGCCGCCGTTGTGAAGCGAACCTTCAGTCCCCTCTGACACGCAGCCAACCCAAGTCCCAAAGCGATGTGCGTCTTGCCCGTGCCTGAGGGGCCAAGGGCGATGATATTCTCCCTGCGATCCACGTAGTCGCAACGCGCCAGATCCATCGTCAGCGGCTTGTTCAAGCTGGGCATGATCTTGAAGTCAAAGCTGTCCAAGCTTTTGGTGCTGGGGAACTTCGCCGCTTTGATCCGACGTTCAATCATCCGCCGTTCACGGTCGATCAACTCCATCTCACACAAGCGCGCCAAGTAGTGGATGTGGTCTTTGTTCTCTGCAGCACAGAGCTGCGCCTGTTTGGCATACTCGCCTTGGAACGTTGGCAGTCGCAGTTGTTTAAGATGATGCCGCAGAAGGATCTGAGGGGCTTCAGTCATGCCGCCGTCCTCCCCATCAGGCTCATGTAACTGGACGGGCGTGTTGTGCCGACATTGGCCTTGGGCAAGTAGGGATAGAAGTCCAAATCCAATCGCGGTGGCCGCTTCTCAACTCTGCACAGCACAAGATGTTTTACAGCGTCATACCCAATCGCGCCCAGATCAATGGCATGCTGGATCGCACCCTGCACAACATCCATTTCGAACGTCTCCAACAGACGAAGGACCTGAACATATTCCCGCTTGCCCGGCTTACCCATTCTGGCTTCAAGCAGCCGGTGCAGCGTGGCAAATACATCTGGCAAATTCCAACCCTGCAAAGGCGCGGCCTGATCCAAGGCACCCACCTTTTGTTCAAGCAGGGGCAAAAAGTGCAACGGGTCAAAGATCATATCCGCTGATGTGTAGGATCGTTTGTGCCGCGCAATAATCTCGTTGCCGCAGCCGATGATAACCTCATGCACAAACCCACGCACGTGAACGTCGTGGTGCGCATAGGCTACTGGCACCGAGTAATCATTGCTGCGATAGCGCACCATTGAGATTGACGTGGCCCGCGTGCTGACGTGATCGCAGGCTTCATATTCTGCGATGGGCAATCCCATCAGAGCATCCAAATCCGACATCAGGCGTGCGCCTATAGTTTGGGTGTGACCCCGCAACGTATCGCCCTGACGTGCTAAACACTTCTCTTCCAAATGTGTGTTCAGATCATCAAAGCTGTCATAACGAGGTGCGGGAACCATGAAGTTGCGGCGGGTGTATCCAACCATGCCCTCAACGTTGCCTTTATCGTTCCCTCGCGCGGGTCTGCCAAACTTGTCATCAAACAAGTAATGCGACTGCAGCTCCGTAAACCGACGTGTGCGGATGCGCGTTCTGTCCCCGAGTATCCGAGCCACGGCGATCTTGGTATTGTCGTAGAGAATGGATTGCGGAATGCCGCCAAAGAAAGCAAAGGCCGAGACATGGCCATCACAAAACGCCTCGGTTGTCTCAGCTGGATACCCCTTCACAAATACAGCATCAGAATGCGGCAGGCTCATCACGAAGAAGTGGATCTTACATTCTACGCCGCCAATCACGCCAAGGGTCTCGCCAAAATCGACCTGTGCATGGCCCGGACGATGCGACAGTGGCACAAACACCTCTTTGGTGCGCCGCTTT
This sequence comes from Octadecabacter antarcticus 307, assembly GCF_000155675.2. Classification (GTDB taxonomy): domain Bacteria; phylum Pseudomonadota; class Alphaproteobacteria; order Rhodobacterales; family Rhodobacteraceae; genus Octadecabacter; species Octadecabacter antarcticus. The sequence continues at coordinate 98,471 of NC_020911.1, read as the reverse complement.
TGCTCCCGAACGTAATAAGTCACCGTCGTCAGGCTGCCAGCATACCGATGTTCGTCGCGCAGGCGTTCAAAAATACGCTTCGCTGTATGCCGCTGCTTTTTGATCAGGGCCTTATCTGTGCGCAGGATCTTGTCGATAACACCGACATAATCATCAAGCGTTGGGCGACGTGGCGCTTCTGAACGGCGGTAACCAGGTGGCAGTGCATGACGCAGCATCTTCGCGATCGTCTTACGGTCCTTGTTAAAATATCGAGCCGCTTCTCGGGCTGACATACCGTCCTTCAAACAAGCGCGGCGCACACGATTATAAATATCCACAGAATACATCTCCCGCCCTCCGAATAAACGAAGGGCACAAACTGGCGGAATTTTACTCCGCTACAACTGCGCTATGTCGCAGCCGTTTCTGTGGCCCATTATTGCTGTGCGTTTTACAGGCTTCAGAAAGTCCAGCAGCAAGGCCAATCCTATGAGAGCCAAAGCTAGGGCTTGTGGGACTGCCAGTGATATCGCCCAGCGCTTCCTAAGCTGCCAGTTCAAGGCAAGCCGAATGGCACCCCCAGCAACTGCTAGGGACGTTAATGATGTCAGCATCGGTGTTCTCCATGATGATTTTTATCATCATAGAGGCTGGGAAATTCTCAGTTTTGGGAGGTGGCCTTGCGTCGTGAGACAAGCTTATCCCATGAGACGAGCCGCAATGACCCAACTGTCTCACACAAAACCCCAGTCCCTACTGGTTTATCCGACTGCCTGAGACAGTGAGACAGCAAGACAGGCACAAACCCCTAACGGTGTGACCACTTATGACGTGCTGCTTGCGCTTGGTGTTCGTCGAAGAGGTTTTGTGCTTGGAAACCTACGCTGAGGTGTTTGGGAGGTGTTGGGCTAGACCTTCAAGTACCCAACTACCCGAGTACCCAGCCCAGAATCTCACCCTAGGCTTTGATACCCTTCGGTACCCCAGCAATCAGTGGCTCCCCTAGGTCCTTCTTACGGGTCCCCTATATGAAGAGCCTAAGAGGGTCCCTTGAGGTGTTATTGTTCTTTTGTTATTCTACTACTAACAACAACCCACCCTCTAAGGACTTACCCTAGGGTGACCTGAGGGTTCCCAGAACATTAACAAGGATACCAGCTCCTTACGGGTCCCCTATATGAAGAGGGGTTAGATATCCCCCTTAGGTCCTTTTGTATTGATGTTGTTCTTATTGATTATCCACAACAATCTACCTTCACTAGATACACCCATTGGATCTACCCTAAGGTCACATCAGGGGTGATGCCTGTATGTTCTTTAAAGACCTTCAGCATGACGGCCTTAGCTTTTTCTGACTGATCATCCCGAACAACAACAGCATCATGGATTGGTAGGGCGGTAATCCTTTGGGTCTTTAGGGTTAGGAGGACATCAACTAGGATGTCTGACTCCTTACGGAACAACTGCATACCAATGCCCGAGGTCATCAGTGGGTAGATGGCAGCATGCTTCTGCTCAACTGCTTTGAGAACGTCCATAATACTGTATCTTGCAGGTAGAGCCAACGTGGACAGTCGCATAGACCAGCACGAACGAAGAACACCTGTATTTTGATACAGTCCACAAAATATGAGGCCCTATTTCGGGAGCGAAACAGATTAGAGACAACTTTCGGGTTGATTTGGCTTTACCACTTAGTGGGCTGAAGTCACGGCTGGTTTTGACGCTCGCGTTCCGACGTTCAATCACTTCTACCGAACGGAAACTGGCCGTATTGTATTGATTTTAATTTACCACAGGGAAGAATAGGCGATCTTTGCTAACAATGCATTTAAAGAGCGTTCACGGGATTTAAGTAGCGCGCTTCGTGCTTGTAAAGAAACTGTTACTTGTGCCTTCCCGGCCTTCGCAGCAGCCTCCTTAATGGTGTTGCCAAGCGCAAGAAGACAGATGACCTCCACCTCCTTTGATGAAAACTGCGGATATTTATACAAGATGCTCTCTTCCGAAATACCGCTACTTAGTCTCATCACTCTTCCAACAATAAAACTAGGTCCTCCTGCATAGAAAAATTGTCTTTTCAAAGCCAACTGCAGTGGCTTACAGCCCTTTTGTTCGACATGGGAAGCGTATTGGCCATCTTTATCCAAGTAGTAAATTATATCATGAATTTTTAAAGATAAGTCTTTGACGTTCTGAATATTTTTTAAATCTGTAAAACTTTTGGTTTCATCTAAGATGATTAGTTTTCCTGATTTGGGGGCGCAGATTACAGGCGCACATGTCCATCTAGCAGGTTGGCCTAGTCCAAAAGGCATTGGAAACATGCCCAACTTGGTTAAATCGCGCAAGGCAATCAGTCCACGAAATTCACGTGATACTTTTGGGATGTGCGTTATAATTATACCAGTAGGGGTATAATTAAAATATATATTTTCGCTTGTAAAATCTATATAATGTGTAATGTCAATTACCTCGCCCAAGAGCGAGATATGGAAGTCATGAAAGTATTGATTACTTTCAATTTTGTGAATGAGGGCATCGATATTATTGTGGTCATTAAATGAATTGGAAACAGTAAGCCAGCCGGCTGCTTCTTGAGCATGCACGATCTCTTGTAAAGAAGAAGGAAGAGATAATGGCTCAATTCCATAAAGGTCCCACAACGATTGTGAAACACTTATAATGCTAAAGTTTCTATCGGTGATTATCGATGCAGGGGAACGCCCAGCTTCTTTTTGCTTTAATGGTTTCGCCACAGCGCTAGCATCTATAGTTTGAGATATATTTAATGACTGACCTATGTGATCCGATTCTCCTATCTCGATGTGTATGGATTTTTGAAATTTCATATCAAGTCCTAGAAATGCTCCAAGAGTATTAAATAATTTAGTTAAATATATAGATTAAATTTATTATTATTGCAAATATTCATTCACATACTGTAGATTATTTGCTTAAAAACCTACAGCTTGGGCTGATTGGAGCGACGCAATATTAATTATTTTACTTAATATTGCTTTATTGCAAAGGTTTATTTATGGAAATTTAGTAATGAATCCAAAATGATAGATTACGATCAGTGGAGACTTGTGCAATCGTATCTCACTGCGTGGCTTAGACATGGCTTTTCGGCGATGAAGCCTGAGTGAAAGCGGCTACACTGGTCTGGCATCCATTTTTTCAGACCAGCCAATTTCGCCCCAGGAACCGCAGTCATCCGAAAATCAGGTGGCAAGTGACCTTATCGCGCCACTGCGGGCCAAACAGGCTTAATTTTGACATAAAGCAACAAAACCTCAAGGTATATCACTATTTTCATATATTATGCGTTGGTGCACTGAAGAAAGCCACCGGCTTTGTTGCACAAATAGTCTCGTATCAGGGATTCATGTTGTAAATCCAGCATGGTAGCTGGCGTCATGAGTAAACCTATCGCCCCGATTTACCGCACGAGGAACTGGCCTGAGTATAACAAGGCCCTGAAGCGACGCGGGTCACTGACCATTTGGTTTAACCCAGAGGTCACTTGGAAAGCTGCGCCTACCGTTGCCCGGCAGTGGTTTGTTTGCAAACCATGAGAGGGGGGCAAACGGGGCCGCCAGCCACGCTATAGCGATGCGGCGATCCAAGCCTGTCTCACGTTGAAAGTGCTGTTCGGAATGCCTTTGAGGCAGGCGACGGGCTTTGTGGAAAGCCTGTTGAAATTGATCGACCTTGACTGGGAGGTCCCAGACTTCAGCACGTTATGTCGGCGTCAGAAAAGGCTATCGGTTACCATCCCGTATCAGGGCTCAAAGGGCCCGCTAAACCTCCTTATCGACAGTACCGGCATCAAAGTTGAGGGCGAAGGTGAGTGGAACGCTCGCAAGCATGGCGGGCCGAAACGTCGGGTGTGGCGCAAGATACATATAGGGATTGATGAAGAAACGTTGGAGATACGCGCGGTCGAAGTGACGAGTAGCAGCATTGGAGACCCACCCATGTTGCCCAACCTTCTCGGTCAGATCACACCAGATCAGAAGATTGGCAGTGTCACAGCAGATGGGGCATATGACACCCGCAAATGCCATGATGCGATTGCGGCCCGCAATGCCCGTGCTGTCATCCCGCCACGCAAGAATGCCAAGCTATGGAAGCCGGATACGCTGGGGGCCAGAGCCCGAAACGAAGCGGTACAGTCCTCAAAGGATCTCGGCCGCGCTCAATGGCGTCGCTTGAGCGGATACCACCGCAGGAGTCGTGTTGAGACAAAGATGCATTGTTTGAAACTACTCGGGCAGCGCCTGGCCGCACGAGACTTTGACCGGCAAGTTGCGGAAGTCCAAATCCGTGCCGCGATACTCAACGGCTTCACCGCCCTTGGCATCCCAAACACCGTTACTGTAGGCTGAATCCGTCAGGGGTCAGGGGAAGCACGCCATAAGGGCGATTTGTGCAACAAAGCCGCGTCCAGCACCAAAAACTCGGGCATCTTGGCGTATCCCAGATGACCGTTGATCGCCTGAAACATCATTCCAGGAAACTGTGCCGTCAATCCGATCTTAATTGGCGCTTGAATGGCGTCAGTGCCGCGCAGAAGCAGTGTGGCGATCCGATCGTCCGTCGCCTTATATTGAATATAGGCAAGATTTATCAAATCGTCAGGCGTTTGCGGCCGCCCGGCGGTATCAAGATATTCAGGAGTAGCTACATGCAAGATCGACAGAGTGCCGATTTTTTGGACCACTCCTTTGCCATCCCCGACCAAGCCCGATCTCAGGGCGAAGTCGATGTTTTCAGCCGCCAAATCCAAAATGCGATCATCGGCACGCAGAACGATTTTCAGGTCAGGGAATTGCTTGGACAATTCAATGATGACCTCGCCCATGATGTGTTGGCAAAAAGCCAAATTTGCTGTGACGACAAGCTGCCCCTCCACTTTGTCGGATAGGTCCTCCAGCGCCGTTTTCAGGTTCGCTTGTTCGTCCAACATGGCGACGGCGTGCCTAAATACTATTTCTCCGGACGGAGTCATTCGTACGCCGCTTCGGTTTCGCGAAAGCAGTCGGGTGTTGAGCTTAGTTTCCAGCGCAGATATTTGTTGGCTAATTGCAGGTTGCGACATGCTACGTTGACGGGCAGCACCGGAAAGCGAGCCCGACTGGACTGCGGACACAAAACTTTCAAACGCTCCCAACATATCCATAAGTAAATCTTATCTCTCTTATCACAAAAAATTGGATTTTATCTAAGCATTTACTTCACTATTGATCAACCTGCCTAGTTGTATGCGGGAAAAGGGATACTCAACATGATGATAGGTCACTTCGCGCTTGGCGTAGCCACAAAGAAATTTGCGCCAATGATACCGATTTGGATATTGTTGCTGGCACCACAGTTCATGGATGTGGTGTTTGTGCCGTTCGTATTGATCGGCATGGAGAGCTTTGAGTTTGGACCATACGGTCATCTATCTCTGAATATACAATACAGCCATTCTTTGGTCGGCGCGCTGGCTATCGCCGCAGTCGCTTACTGGATCGGGAACCGCTTTTGGAAATCCAGCCACGGCGGTATAGTTTTGGCCAGTCTGAGTTTTTCGCATTGGATGCTTGATGTGCTGATGCACCGCCCAGACATGGCGGTGTTGCCCGGCAATCTGGGTAATCTGCCGCTGTTGGGTTTCGGTTTGTGGGATTTTGAATTTCAAGCGTTAGCAACCGAAGTGGCAATGGCTTTGATAGCCGTAATCCTCTATTTTCATTGGGCCTGGAAAGAACAAAAGGATGCGCGCTGGTTTGTTGGCCCAGCCGTGATTACTCTGTTTTTTGCCGTACTGATAGCGTCGGAAATCGGAAACTTTTCGGCAGTCTGACGGCACCGCAGGCTAACTGGATTATGCAGCTATCAAGTGGAATACCTACTGTTTTTTGATAGATTAGCAGTTTGACTCCACACTTTCATTGGTGGCTGCGATAAAAAGACCAAATTCATCACTCATGGCAATTAAAGAAGAGTGTCGGCGGCCTTGTTGGGGCTGGTTCGCATTCGCCTGACAACACGCGCTCGAACGTTTACCTTTTTCCAATCAGCTCACCTTGGAGCAGGGGTCTGATCTCTTTCAGCCCGTCAGCAACAAAATCAACAAACCGCCGCACGCGTGTTGTGCGGCTTAGATCCGAGTGAAGTAACAACCAGATGCTGCGATCATGAAACAGTTCAGTCCCCGGAACCTGAACCAATTCTGGATAAACACTGTTACAAAAGGCCAGCATCAGCGACATGCCGCAATCGTTACGCATTAGATCCATGTGCATCACAGTATCAGCAACGGAGTGCCTAATTTCTGCTTTTGGGTAGGGGGATTGTTCGATTATATTTGCGACTGGATTAGTGGAGCCCCAACCGATCCAATGCAACCCTTCGCCTCGGGCTCCGGCACTTGGCAGGTTGCGATCCAGATAGTTTTGGCTAGCGAATATCCCAGCGGCCAACGGAAACATTCTTCGTCCGACAACATCATCAGCCACTTCATAAGCAGCGCGAATTGAAACGTCGGTTTCAAATCCGGCAATGTCTTCAAATCGGTCGGTTAACCTGATCTCTAGATTTATGTTCGGATAAGCTTCTGAAAAGCGAGAAAAAATTGGGGCCATGATATGATAGGCAAGGATTGGTGGCATGGAGACCCGCACGATGCCGCTTTCTTCGCGATCCAATCCGCTTAGACGCCGCCGAGCGGAGACCAATGCTGTTTCTGCTTCCTCTGCGATTGGTAAAAACAACTGTCCCGCCGAGTTGAGCGCCAAGCCTTTGCGGGTTCGGCTGAACAATTGCACACCATATGCGGCTTCCAGAGCCTTAATGTGCCGGTCGATCGTACCGTGGTTGGCGTTCAACTGCTCCGCAGCCCTGCGCAAGCTGCCTGTGCGGGCGACTGCCAAGAAATACGGCACTTGTTCCCAATCCATTAGGCGCATTGTTACAACTCCTTCGAAAAACACTTGATGGATTATATTTAATCCACCCTGTACGAAAATGCTATGTTTATGGATTATATTTGGAGCGTATGTTCGCAAGACTTAGTTTTGAAGAAGGATCGAACAATGCAAGTGACAGCATCAATAGAAATCAACGCCTCTGTCGATACCGCCTGGCAAGTATTTGGCGAAGATTTCGAAGGTATCAGCAAATGGCTGGACGCAATCATTTCATCGTCGTTGGACGGTGATCTAGCCGTGGGTGTGACGCGCACCTGCAACTTTCCAAAAGATCTCGTGATCAAGGAAAAGCTGACCCATTTCGACCCAAAAACGCGTTCGTTGACCTATGCGATCCTTAGCGGCCTTCCCGCGTTCATGCTTAAGGTCGATAATGCTTGGACGATAGAGGACATTGGTAACAGCCGCAGCCGTGCCACAAGTGTCGTTACCGCAAAACTGGCCTGGTACGCCATTCCATTGGTTCCGATGGTAAAAATCGGGCTGGGTAAAACCCTGAAAGGCGCGTTGGCGCAATTAGCGACGGCCGTCGAGAAAACCTAACCCCACCCACGCAGTCAGAAAGAAAGAAATATAATGTCAAATTCACAACAAGCTACCGAGCAATTGTTATCCGCGAAAATCGAAATCAATACGTCCGCCGCTGATGTATGGGCAGTTATCGCCAAATATAATGATATGTACACTTGGGCTGAAGGTATTGCTGATACAGTTCAGCTTTCCGATGCTAAGAATGGTATGGGCGCAATCCGAGTCAATACCGCCAAAGGATTTGGAAAGATTGAACAGAAAATAACGGCATGGGATGAGGGAAAAAGCTTCACCTATATCGCCGGTGTTTTTGGCCCGCTCAGCCAAACGCTTTCAACGTATAGCGTGCTGGATCTAGGTGACGGAAAAAGCCGATGCAACTTGGATATTGCTTATGAATTACAAGACCCGTCAATGTCGGGCGGCCCTGCTGAAACAGGTCTGCGTCAAAAGCTGGAAGCCGGACTTAACGAGATTCTGGGGGCTCTGAAGATGCGGGTTGAGACTGGCCAACAAGTGCGCAAGCACAAGCTCAGTTAATCTGCGACAAACAGCCGGAGATGTTTGCTCTGTTGATAGGTTTTGTGAAATTAAGATGAAGAACGGCTTTGTTGTACAAATATTCTGGTTGCAGGGATTATTGTTGCGAATCAAGCGTGGTAGCTGGTGCTGTATGAGCTCCGATCCTCCCAAGTTACTGTACGAAGAACTGGCCTGCGTACAATAAGGCCCTTAAAGATAGCGGACCTTTGACGATCTGGTTCAACCCCGAAGCTACCTGGGAGGCCGCGCCTTCCATTGCCCGGCAGGCGAATGGAACATTCGCCGAGAGGGGGGGGGCGATGACGAAACACTTGATATCCGGGCGATTGAAGTGACCAACAGTAGTATTGGAGATGCGCCCATATTGCCTGATCTGCTCGACCAGATTGGTCCTGATCAGAAGATCGGTAGCCTCACCGCACCCTCTCATGCATGTAAACATGCAATGCTGGGCAGCGGATGCAGCATTCGATACACGCAAATGTCATAATGCGTTCGCAGCTCGCGATGCCTTCGCCGTCATTCCGCCGCGCAAGAACCCCAAGCCTTGGATGCCTGCCTCTCATGGTTTGCAGGCAAACCACTGCCGGCCTGTGGACACCCCCGGTGCCATGGCGAGAAACGAAGCCATTTGTTCATCCAAATATCTTGGTCGTTCGCTTTGGCGGCGCTCAACTCGATACCGCCGCCAAAGCCGCGCCGAGACTAAGGTGCATTGCCTGAAACTGATGGGGCAGCGCTTGGCTGCCAGTGATTTCGATCGCCAGGTCGCAGAGGTTAAGATCTGCGCCGTCATAATCAATGGCATCACCGCGGTTGGCATCCCAAACACCATTGCCGTAGGATGAGTCCGTCCGGGGTGCAGGGGAAGCACGACATCAGCGCGATTTGTGCAACAAAGCCCCGATAGGCCGTTCCGTAACACGCTAGACCGCTACACCGATTCACAGGTGATCCGATCTGGTAAATGCCGACGAGACCATCCACTGGGCCATCTCCTTGCCACTGCATTCCGAAGGCGAGATGTCGGATGGAGTTCTTGTGCATCTCAAGCGGAAACGTGGCGACTTTGACCACGTTGTCGTCCCCAAAATACGCAAGGTCAGGTGGCATCGTTGGTATTTTGAGCTTGGTACGTCCTGTGTCAGGGTGTTTACCGATGCCACCATTGGCAATTGGACCGATACCGCCGCTGTCCCATTCATCTCTGCGCCTATGTATTCGCACAAGTAGACATTCTGAACACCCAGGCCGTCATAGTAATGGTCGTTTTTGGTGTCGTCTGCAAAGCAGGAATGCTCCTCTTCTGGATCATTAAGCATGACGCCAAGACCTGCACCCGTGTTCGCCGTTAGATCACCACGTGCTGCGCCATAGTCGGCCCACTGCGTTGTCATCTATTCCAGATCGGACATGAGCAGGTCGGTGGCTGCGGTCAGGAGTTCACCACGGCGGTCACAGTTGGCATTCGTACATTCATAGCCCATGGCGTAGTCCGTCCAAGGCCGCACTCCCGCACCGCTCCAATGACCGTTCAGGTCTTGGCCGCAAAGCATGAACTCTATGGCATGGTACCCTACGGGGCAGAGGACGGCCGGTTTGACGTCCGATGGAAAGGTGTTTCGATCCCCTGCACCGTGTTCGACAAGATCAGCGCGTGACTCAGGCTGAAATCGCCAAGAACAAACGTCTCGGCGCGGTTTTGGAACATATCAAAGTTGAACAAGATCAAGCGGTTCCAAAAACGGTAGGCCGGTAGGCAGAGAGCCCGCTATCAGCCCGCCGGAAGTCGCAACGACGGCTGGAACTCAAGGCCGGCGCGCAGAGCGAAGACGCAGACTGAGGCAATACCATCGCACGCCACCGAGTGACCACGCGGGCATCACTGTTCAGCGCTGCGATGTTTGATGTGTTCGCCCTGCCAAGCTCTGCTCCAACACGCCAAGTGAGACATTTCAAACGTTGAACGAAGCACGTCTTCGCAAACGAAATCAACTTTATGGACCAGATCGTCGGCTGAAAGTTATGTTGCTTGGCTTATTCCTGAAGCGTTTGGGCCTGAGAGAACGACAACAATTTCTTGGTCTTTTCGTCCCACAAGTTCAGCCGCGAGTTCCCGAGGCTTTCCAAGATCGTCATCCGGTTTCCATCCGCCAGTTCCGCGTGATCGCGAAGTACCTCTGGCAAACGATAGAAAGGAATTCGCGCATAGAGGTGATGTACATGGTGGATTCCGATGTTGGCGCTGAGCCATTGTAGAACGGAGGGCATCACGTAATGTGAGCTGCCCTTCAACGCTGAGTCGTGCACCTGCCAATCTTCTTCGGCATCCCAATGCGTGTCCTCAAACTGATGCTGGACGTAAAACAGCCACACACCTGCCGTTGCCGCAAGCAATGTTGTGGGCAAGAAAACCAACATGATCGGCATGACACCACCAAAATACATGATAATTGAAACCAAGACCAACAGCGCGACGTTCGTCGCCATTGCGCTTACCCAGTATTTGACACCATTCATGAGGCCGAGGGGCAATCGATTTTTTAAGAGGAAAAGATAGCCTGGTGCCAAACCGAACAACACAATCGGGTGCCGGTAAAGCCGGTATTTCAAGCGGTTAAGCGGGGTCAGCTGGGCATATTCGGCAACGGTCATCGTATAAACGTCCCCGATGCCGCGCTGACCCAGGTTTCCTGACGAACTGTGGTGAATAGAATGTGTGCGCCGCCAAACATCATAAGGGGTCAGCGTCAGCACACCGAGAACGCGGCCAATCCAATCGCTCAGGTTACGATTGTTAAAAAATGAACCGTGTCCACAATCATGCTGGATTGCAAAAAGTCGCAACAGGAACGCGCCGTTCAGCATCGAGAGAGCAAAGGCCAGCCAATAACTGTAAGACAGGCTCCACCATGCCAACGCCCATAGGATTATAAAAGGTCCCACAGTCACGGCGAGTTCAAACCAACTGCGAACCGTGCTTGGATCACGGTAGCTGGATAAGGTTCTCACCCAGTCGCGGGGGGCGCGGGTTTCAAGTTTGATGTCGCCGCTTTCTGAAAATCTATCCATGAACCTGCTTTGCATAACTTCTAGCTCCCTCAGTATCAAAGAATCTAGATTTAGAGACCCCAAATCGACTTTATTTAAGCAATATTTGCATCATGTCGTTTTGCATCACACGCTGTGGCCTCCCTCACGGGATTGAGCCAAGATCACGTCGGCGAAACAAGACCGTCATAGGCGGCGGTTTCAACCGGTCGACGCAACATCAGCGGTAACGCTGCCAATGTCCTGATCGGAGGGGATCTGGTTTAGGAGTTCGGGCAGCATGGAAGCTTCCCCGATGTCGCTGCTAGTGACTTCGACTGCCCGAACCTCCAGCGTTTCCTCGTCGATGCCTATGTGTATCTTACGCCAGATGCGGCGTTTGGAGCCGCCATGCTTACGCGCATTCCACTCTCCTTCACCTTCTGCTTTGATCCCCGTGCTGTCGATCTAGAGATTCAAAGGACCGGTTTCCCCGCGATAGGGCAGGCTGACGTTCAGCGTTTTTAGACGGCAACATAGAGTGCTGAAGTCCGGCACCGTAGTCCAGCCCGACGAGCTGCAGCAGGCTTTGCACAAAACCTGGTGTCTGCCTGAGCGGCATCCCGAACAGCACCTTCAAGGTCAGACATGTCTGGATCGCGGCATCACTGAAATGTTGTTGACGACCGCGCTTTCCGCTCGGCCGCGGCACCCATTCCATAGCAGGATCAAACCATATCGACAGCGACCCACGCTGTCATTGTATGACGACCAGTTCGTGGTCTTGTACTTCGTAGGGATCCAACTGCTCATACCCTCCGAGTATCATGCTAAATTTACGAGATGAATCCCCTCAACTGAATTGTGCAACAAAGCCGTCTTGACCGCAACCAGCTTCGCAAAAGCACAACAGATCATCTTAAAGACACCTCATCTTGCTGTCATCGTAACGGATCTAAATTTGGACCATGGGCAAACGGGTATAAAATTGATCGAGCAAACACTTAAACTAAATGATGCGACGCTTGCCATTCTAATGTCGTCACGCCTCTTGGAAGCTTTTATATTTGAGGATAAGTTTGGATTTCGTTGTGCGATGTTGGAAAAGCCAATTAATAGCTTGGAAATGTCAAAAACTATAACATCCCTATACGACGCAGTGAGTGAAGCGCAGATCAAGTCCCAGATGGCACTGTCAGAGCAAAATCGGTTGAGGCGGGCAGGGTGAGCAATTAGCTTCTGTGGATGACAAAACGCAGCCCTTTTCGCTACTTCAAGACGATAGTTCATGACCACCACTCCATCTTGCGACAGTGTTAGAGACGACCTTAGGTTGCGCGGATCGGGTGCATACCTCACTGCAAACGGAGGCCTCAATGCAGCACTTTTCGCTCCTCGACTTATCACCCGTGCCAGAAGGCAAAACCACGGCGAACGCCTTGGCCAATTCAGTTGCTTTGGCGCACGCTGCAGAAAACGCTGGATATCACCGCTACTGGCTGTCTGAGCATCACAACATGGCCGGCATCGCCAGCGCCGCGACGGCCCTAGTGATCGGCCACGTGGCAGCTGCGACCCGGACCATGCGGATCGGCGCTGGTGGGATCATGTTACCGAACCACGCGCCATTGGTGATAGCAGAACAGTTCGGAACGCTGGCAACGCTGTACGGCGACCGCATTGATCTCGGCCTGGGCCGCGCACCTGGCACCGATATGGCGACCTCCCGTGCGTTACGACGCCATATGGCGCCCGAGGATAGCTTTTCCCAAGATGTGCAAGAGCTGATCGGCTATTTCGATGACATGCCCGAGGGTGCAGCTGTCCGCGCTATTCCTGGTGTCGGCACGCACGTTCCGGTCTGGATCCTCGGGTCGAGCCTTTACGGTGCCCAGCTGGCAGCCCATCTGGGCCTGCCCTATGCCTTCGCCTCGCACTTCGCACCGGTTATGCTCGAAGAGGCACTGTCGATCTACAGAACAACTTTCAAACCATCCCAGTTCTTGTCCGAGCCCTATGCAATGGTCGCGGCAGGTGTCTGTGCTGCCGAGACCGACGAGGAGGCGCAGATGCTGCGATCCTCGCAAGAAATTGCATTTGCACGTTTGATATCCGGCCAGCCCGGTAAGCTGCCCCTGCCCGTCCAAGATGTCGAGGCACACGTCCCCGCGCCAGTCCTGGCGCAAGTCAGACAAGCCTTATCGTGTTCCGCAACGGGTTCACCTTCGATGGTCAAGGCGCAGTTAAGCGCGATGATCGAAAAGTACCGGCCCGACGAGCTTTTGGTGACTGGCATGATCCATGACCACGCTGCACGAGTGCGATCGTTTAAAATTGCCGGCGATGTCTTGACCCAATTGATTGCACAAAAAAGGTAGACTAATCCTGCTGGCTGGCACCGACACTTCCGGCCCATTGCGGACCTTGGAGAAGAGCGCGCGGCGAACGTCCGGTTGAGTGTAGGTTTCTCGGACGCTGGGCGCGCCGTTTGGGTGACGCGGATCGTTGCCTGGCGTCGGAGAAGCGCTCAAGCGGGAAATCGCGGGGTTGGTCTTGGTGGATCAGTGGTGTCTATGGGGATTTGTGGGGTTCGGGTGCTTTGGATCCGACTGGGCAGGCTGATTGCACGGGGCATTTTCGGGAAAACGCCTCATGAGTTTTTCTGAATTTTGGTCGATATGTGCCGCATCCCATCGGTGTCATCAACTTGCGCCGCTTCGATATCTTGATTTGCGCATGACCGTTGGTCCGCAGGCGGTGTAGCGTGCGGTTGAGACTGCAATTTACGACGTGCGGTGCGCGCTTCATGCGGCGGCCCAGTTACCGTTTCCGTAGAACCCATAGTGGCGGATGCGGTGCTGACCTCTTGGCAGGACGTGGATCAGGAAACGGCGAATAAATTCTGATGTTGCCAGCGTCATAGTAGTGTGGTGGCCCGAGTCTTTGACGCGGAAGGTGACGTTTTGCGCATCAAAGCGGATCAAGCGGCTGTTGGATATTGCCACTCTGTGGGTGTAACGCGACAGGTACGCCAGCACCGCCTTCGGCCCAGCGAAGGGTTCTTTGGCGTAGACGACCCAGTCGATTTTGCGCAGCAGTTTGAGGAAGTCGTCGAAGGCATTTCGATCTGCAAGGTTTGCGAGATCGCCGAAGAATTGCAGTTTCCCGGCCATGTCCAGCTTGGGCAGCCCTTCCAGAATGAGCCGCCGATACAAGCGGGATAGAACGCGAACAGACAGGAAGAAGTTCTTGCGGCTGGCGATCCATTTTGAACCATCCCTCGAAAGCCCACCGCCCGGAACGATCATATGGACATGCGGGTGGTGGGTCATCGCGGATCCCCAAGTGTGAAGGACTGACGTTATGCCAACCTTTGCCCCCAGATGTTTAGGATCGGCGGCGATTTTGACCACAGTGTCCGCACTTGCCCGCATCAGTAGATTGTAGATCTCGCGCTTATTTTGGTACGCGATGTCGGCGATCTGTTTGGGCAGGGTGAAGACGAGGTGGAAATACCGCACGGGCAGCAGCTCGGCCTCACGTGCTGCCAACCAAGTTTTGGCGGCACCCCGCCTGACATTTGGGACAATGACGGTTGCGGCATGAGTTGTAGGCGATGTGCTCATGCGCACAGTCGGCGCACCGCGCGACATGACCGCCAAGCCCCGCTGTGCGGCAGCGCTCAATGGCGCTCATGACTTTGAGCTGGGTCAGACTGATGTGTCCTGCATTCACCGCCCCCCAGACAGCACCATGGGCGCGGAAAATATCCGCAACCTCCAGAGATTGAACCGACATAGCTGCTTATGAAGACTTGGGCCTGCTTTTCTTGCGCTTGCTCCCATTCAGATCATCCAACGGGCTGTCCACCGCCGCGATCATACCGGTGGCCACGCTTGCATACCGTGCCGTGGTCGTCAGTTTGGTGTGGCCGAGTAGTGCTTGGATCACCCAGATATCCACCCCGCGTTCCAGCAGGTGGGTCGCAAAACTGTGCCGCAACGTATGCAGTGTGACCGGCTTGGTGATCCCAGCTTCCCGCGCGGTCTCTTTGAACAAGCGCGAGATCTGCCGGGTTGAGAGGTAGTTGCCGCGATATCCGGGAAGAGGACCGCTCAGGCGTTGGCACATCCTTGCCCTGACCGGTTGGGCGTTCGACCCACCACTCGCGCAACAGATCCAAAAGGTCCATCGGCAACATGACGTTGCGGTCTTTGCGACCTTTTGATTGTACAATACGGATGATCTCTTGTGCGCTGTCAATATCCCCAACCTTCAAGCGCACAACCTCACCAGCGCGCATGCCGCACCCATAGGCCAGTGACAACATCACCTTCGCCTTCTGGCTTGGTGCCATGGCCAAGATGCGCATGATCTCCTTCTTACTGAGAACCAGCGCCACCTTCACAGGTTCCTTCAGGTGAAAGATCTCAGCAACCAAATCGTGTCGCCGCAAAGTCACGCGAAGCAGAAACTTCACACCCGTCATCGTTTGATTGCGCGTGCAAATACTGACGCCGCTTTCAATAAAGTGCTGCTGGAAATATTTCACATCATCCGGCGTTGCCATCTCGGGGGAGCGGCCAAGCCAGGCCGCAAATCGCTTGCACGCACGCAAGTGGCCTGTCTGAGAAGCAGGGCCGAGATTGCGTCCCGACATATCGGCTATCATGCGAGCACGAAGGGGCGTCGTTGGTGTCAATTGTTGAATGTTCATCGGAATATCCTCTGTCGATCGAGGCAAAATCACCTCGACGAAGAGCACACACCCAACACCACAAAACGCGCAACAAATCCCGGTTCAGCACAACCCCAACCACAAGCGCCCCTATCGCGAAGCGATTTAGTGCTTGAGCCCTTTTTGCCTGATGCTGCAGTTCGTATGAATGTCTCCTTCCCGATTGGAGGCCTATATTGCGTGCTTCGCTCACAACCCATCACCACCGCTGTCATCTTGACGGTTTGATCGAGCAATGAGACGTTCACGATTTAGCATATAGAGTCCTGTTACCACGATGACGGCGGTGCCGATCCAGGTCCATCCGTCAGGGAGTTGGCCAAAAATGAAAAAGCCATAAAAGGTTCCCCAAATTATCATGCTATATTGCACAGGAGCTACGACAACGGCCTGTGTCACATCCAACGCCATAATGACCAAAGTTTCAGCAAATGCAGCAATCACAGCAATTGCGACCAGCAATGAAATTTCCAGACTTGTGGTGGGAGTCTCCCAGACGAAGGGTAGGGGGATTGTCAACAGCAGCCCAGAAACAATGGCGGTATAAGCGACCGTAGTTTGGGTTTTATCACCCCCAGAAACCATCCGCGATAGAATTTGACGCAATGCAAATGCGGTGGCCGCGATGAGCAGTAAACCCGCTGTGGGATGCACGACACCCATCCCCGGGCGAATGACGATCAACGTGCCGATAAAGCCAACAGTCACGGCGGTCCATCTGCGCAACCCTACCTTTTCACGCAGGATCAAAGCCCCCATAACGGTGACCATAAACGGGGCAACAAACGTAATCGCAACGGCATCAGCCAGTGGCACGTAACTGACGCCGATGATGAATAGTGTCGCGGAGCTTCCTGCCAACACACCGCGTCCGATTTGCAGGCCGGGGTATTTTGATTTCAAGACTGACCGGCCTCGCATTGCGACAAGAACCATGACACCCCAAAAGAGGCCAAGCTGGCGAAACCAAACAATTTGGATGGGAGGGAGCGTGTCGGTCAGCAACTTCCCTATCGCGTCCGTGGCTGAAAATAGGAACACGCCTGCAGCCATAAGGGCGATACCCCGCATGTTAGCGGAATGCCTCGGTTTTTGAGCCGATTTTACAGGTGTGATTGTGGGAATGGTTATCTTGTGTCTCCGATGACCAACCTAGCCAGAGAGGGCCATTGGAAGAATAATAACCACCGCTGTCTCTAACGTCCATTTTTACTTGCGACACCACAGGCTAAAAAGCTTGAAATGACTTGGAACGCTATGGGAGTGTTGAGATGGGGTTGGTTGCCCACCTGACGCCGTTCAGAACCACCCTGAACTGAGTCAGCTCTGCCTTACTAGAAGCAGAGGATTTTCCTAAAGCTTCCGTTGGCGCGCATGCAGTGAAAACTCACTTTGTCCGCACAGCAGCCATTGATGCAAACCGCAGCGAAGGAGCACTTTCCACCCTTAATATAGCAATGTGCATGGCGCAGCATCTGTCACAATCGGCTCTGACCAGACGGCATGCAACTTTGTGTTCGTACCGCCTTTACCTCTTCCGGCTTCGACGACAGCCCTCATTAAATCGGCGCGACAAAATTCCGAAGCAAAAGCATCGGTTGACCACGGAAGACATTGGCGATCCGACCGCTCTGCCGAGCCTACTGGATCAGATCGACGGACGAGTTGACCTATTCTTGGCGGATGGTGCTTACGATGGCGAGCCAACCTGCGCTGCTCTTACTGAACGCTTTGGTTCGGCGATCAAAGTTGCTATTCCACCACGCAAGAACGCTGTCCTGAGCCCCGACGCCACCCAAAACCTGAGCATTCGTGACCGCCATATTGCCGACATACGAGCGCACGGACGAATGGCATGGCAGAAGTCATCGGGCTACAATCAGTGGAGCCGGGGTGAAACCCTGATGGGTCGTTGGAAGTGAGCTACTCCCCATTAGTTGGACAGTATCTGGCGTAAATTAAGCCGCGAGCTACTCTTTGCACCTGCTGATCGGGGTTGGTTGTTTCAATTCTCTGCCAATAGACCACAGCAGGTGGTTTGCCGCCAAGAGAAGAATGCGGGCACTTGTGGTTGCAGAACTCGATCCATTTTCTGACGCCAGCTCTGGCCTCTGATCCGGCTTCCCAGGCATGCAGGTAGACGCCTTCATACTTCAGCGACAGCCACAGCCGTTCGACAAAGATATTGTCGAGGAAACGGCCTTTGCCGTCAATTCACTGCCCCAGCAGTGCATGTTTACATGCAAGAGAGGGGAGATGCGCACGTTTGAGCGCCGCAATCTGTCCGTCCAGGTGAAAGACGTGACCTGGGAACCTTGACCCGTATTCATAATTTCAGGTGGGCCAAACTTATGGATGGCCTCGTTCAGCGCATCAACACAAAACCTCGCCTCAAGCGTGTTCGAGACGCGCCATGCCAGAACCTTGCGTGTGTGGTAGTCCATAATCGCAACCAGATATAGAAAGCCACGCCGCATCGGCAGATAGGTGATGTCAGCACACCAAACTTGGTTGGGCCGGTCGACGCGAAGGCCACGCAGCAGGTAGGGGTAAATCTTATGCCCCCTGGGGGCCTTACTGGTGTTAGGTTTTTGATAGATCGGCATGAGACCCATCAACCGCATAAGGCGGCGAATGCGCTTCTCATTTACGAGATGGCCCTCATTGCGCAAATGCCATGTCATTTGGCGAACGCCATAGAACGGCGTCTCAAGGAATTGCTTGTCGATCACGCGCATAAGATCCAAATTCTTCTTGGGCTCTCCTTTCGGTTCGTAGTAAAACGATGACCGCGAGATCGACAGCAAGGCGCATTGGCTGCCAACAGACAGGCCCCGGATGTTCGGCTCAATCATCTTGCGCTTCACTTTCTGGTCCAAGGCTTGAGTTTTCTGGCCAAAGCTAGGGGGCGAGAGCCACCTTACCGTTGGCGACGGCCAACTCCCCAATCTTGGCGTGCAGGTCTTTTACCTGCTCTTCGTCGACCTCGGGTGCCTTACGGCTGCCGCGTTCGAACACACCAGACGCGCCCTCAAGCAAAGCCCGCTTCCATTGATGGATCATCGTCAGGTGAACACCGAACCGACTGGCCTGCTCGCTCACCGTCTCCTCACCCTTCAACGCCTCTAACGCGACCTTGGCCTTAAACTCCGGGTGATGTTGCTTCCGTTTCAACGTATCTGATCTCCTTCGTATTCAAGATCGCAAACTACAAATTGTAGCTTACATCAGTGTCCAAATTTCGGGGGGGTAGCTCAGTTTGTCGGGCGACGTCAAAAGGTTACAAGAAAAGACACATCTGCAAAACCAAATATTTTAAAAAAGCTGATTCAGCTGGCCATGTCAGGAAGTCCTTAGCTCGGAAGATATCCTTGAATAGCGATCCTGAGCGCGGCGTGGTCGATTTCGATGCCGGTGAAGATTTTCCAAGCATCAACCCCCTGACCAAAAAACAACTCGTAGCCTGAAATCACAGTGAGACCTGCGCGCTGTGCATCTTGCAAAAATTGCGTGTCGACGGGCGTATAGACCGCGTCAAAAACCCACGCGGCCCCTTGCATTGCATCATCAGGCAATGGCGATCCACCAATTCCAACCATTCCCAAAGGGGTGCAATTGATGATCCCGTCCGCACCGTCCACGGCGGCAACCGCATCCCCAAACACCTCGATCCGCGTTTGCGACCCGAGTTCCACCAGCGTATCTGCAAGGCTCGCTGCTTTGGCGGGATCAAGATCGACGCAATGGATCGCCTGTGCGCCCAATCCAATCAGGCCAAAGGCAACAGCTTTGCCAACGCCACCGGTCCCAATCAGACAGACAACGCCCGGTTGCTTGGTGCCGCGCACCGACCGGTATGCATTCATAAAACCGGTATAGTCGGTGTTGAACCCTTTAGGTCCATCAGAATCAAAGACGACCGTATTGACGGCTCCGATACCACGCACAAGCGGGTCAGACACGGTCACTTTCGATGTCACAACCTCCTTGTAGGGGTAGGTGATGTTGATGCCGCGGAAGCCAGATGCGCGCGCCAGCTCAAAGACCTCGTCGAACTACAGCCCCATGTCGTTCGGGATCAGCCGGTCATAGGTCACGTCAAGGCCTGTCAGCTGCCCCGCCGTGCGGTGCAGTCGCGGGGACTTTGATTGTATGATGTTGTCACCGATTGGTCCCAGTTTGACGGATTTGGTTGCCGCGGCTGTAATGGTGCTGTCCTTCCAAAAAGGCGATTTTTCATCGCGATCCAAAACGGTGTCTGGCTGACAAAAGCAGGATCAGCGGGCTGGTGATCGTCGCAAACGACGCCACGATGCGGTCGTTCTTTTGACGGACCGATTTCACATCTACTTTCTGCAATTGTTGGAGCGCCTCGGAGACGCCGCCCATATAGATACCTGCGAAGGCTCCACGCCCAACAAGCAGCTGCGGATGGGTAAAGATTGTCAGCTTTGCGAGGATGGTTTCCATGTTTCCGTCATTAAGGTTTTTGGAACCAAAGGCATCTTAAACTAAAAGAGAGTTTGGCCCATCTGATTGTCTACATTATGCGGCGCGCGGCCTGTGATGCAAGCGTCGCGTTTTGAAAGTCTTTCGTTGCAGTAGGATGATTTTGTCGCGTCCGAAGTAGACGTTGGCTCCGATCGATGTCAGATCAGGACATCGAAGAAATTAACAACCGCCTCAACAACACCCCCTGTAAATGTCTCGGACAGCGCGCGTGAAAACAAGAAAGGTCCCCTATGCAGAAAATTGCAGTCGTCACAGGCGGAAGTACCGGCATTGGGCACCATTTGGTCGGCGCGCTTGCACAGGCGGGATACCGCGTCGCTTTCAATTATCGATCAACGCCCACACCAGCGCAGGAACTGGCGAGCAACCTTATGAAACAGGGTTTTGAGGTCAAGGCGTATCAACGCGATGTTGGCGACGAAGCCGATGTCACAGAATTTTATGCGTCTGTTGCGAAAGACTTTGGCCGTTCGCCTGATCTTTTAGTGAACAATGCGGGCATCCAGACGTGGTCCCCGCTACTGGACCTTAAGGTAAGCGATTGGGACAATGTTATCCGCACCAACCTGCGCGGTTGCTTCTTGAACACTCAGATGGCCGCCCGCTTGATGGTTGCGGATAAGGTCAAAGGGACGATCATTAACCTCGGATCTGGCTGCAACAAACTCGCGTTTCCAAACCTTGTGGACTACACGGCGTCAAAGGGCGGGATCGAGCAGTTTACCAAGGTGTCAGCCGCTGAACTTGGTCCCCACGGCATCCGCGTGAACTGCGTTGCACCCGGCGCGATCGAGACGGACCGCACCAACGACGAGGACGAAGACTACGCCGATCAATGGGCCGAACTGACCCCACTGCGCCGCGTCGGCACCCCCGCTGATTTGGTCGGGCCAATTTTGTTTCTGGCGTCCGACGCAGCGGCTTTTGTGACAGGACAAACCCTATGGGTTGATGGCGGCGTCTTTTCCCAAGCGGTTTGGCCAAAGGGTGCTTAGTAGGTCGCGCGCCCCCCTGACAGATCGAATACAGCGCCGGTGGTGAAGCTATTTTCAGGCGACACGGCCCAGACAATCATCTCGGCGGCTTCTTTGACTTCCAAGAACCGACCGCGCGGGATTTTCGACAACATATAGTCGATGTGTTCCGCGCTCATCTGGTCAAAGATACGCGTGCGAGCGGCGGCAGGTGTGACGCAGTTCACCGCGATGTCCATATCTGCCAATTCCTTGCCCAACGATTTGGTCAGGCCTATCACCGCGGCCTTAGACGCAGAGTATGCAGAAGCGTTCGGGTTGCCCTCCTTGCCCGCGATGGACGCGATGTTCAAGATGCGGCCATAGCCCTGCGCCTTCATCCCTGGCACGCAAACGCGGTTCACGTAAAAGGTGCCGTTCAAGTTGATGTCGATCACTTGATGCCATGCGTCGACGTCATAGGTTTCGACAGGCGCGTTCGGTCCCGCTATTCCTGCGCTATTCACAAGGATCGTCGGCACGCCGAGTTGTTCGCACGTGGCCGCGTGCGCCGCTTCGACCGAAGCAAGATCGGTGATGTCACAAGAAATCGCCGTGCCCGGTCTTGGCAGGCCCGCCATTGCGGTCGTGTGCGTCGGGTCAATGTCCCAGCCCGCGACACGTACACCGCGCGCGGCTAGGAGTGTTGAAACGGCGAGGCCAATGCCCTGTGCAGCTCCGGTGACGACGGCGACTTGGTCTTTCATTTGCATGGCTTAGCCCCTTCCGATGAAGGGCATGTTCGTTGCCATCACGGTCATAAATTGCACGTTGGCATCAAGTGGTAGCTGCGCCATGTGCACTACGGAACTGGCGATATGGGCGACGTCGATCACCGGCTCAATCGCCAACTGGCCATCGGCCTGCGGAACGCCCTTGGTCATTTTCTGCGCCATTTCCGTCAAAGCATTTCCGATATCAATCTGCCCACAAGCGATGTTGAACGGTCTGCCATCCAGAGACAAGGTACGAGTCAAACCCGTGATCGCATGTTTGGAAACCGTATAGGGCACAGATCCCCAACGCGGCACGTATGCTGAAACAGATCCGTTGTTGATGATACGTCCGCCCTGCGGGTCTTGCTTGCGCATCAGGCCGAAAGCGGCCCGCGCCGCGATGACTGCACCCATCACATTGACGTCCAATAAGTAGCGAATGTCATCCACGGCCAACTCATCAATCGGCGCGCCCCCAAGGCTGACGCCTGCGTTATTAAACAGCGCATCGACACGACCCCAATGCGCTGCGGCTTTGCCAAAGGCGGCATCGACCTCGACCTCGTTCGCGACGTCACAGGGCAAAACTAGCGCGTTGGAATTATCCCCCGCGGTTTCGGTAAGCGGCGCGGTGCGTCTGCCGACGAGACCCACTTGCCAGCCCTCTTCCAAGAACGCTTTCGCGGTTGCGCGGCCAACGCCGCTGCCTGCGCCTGTGATAAGAATGGATGGCATGGTGATCTCCCCCGCTTGGTTTCGGCCCTGCATTTGCGGTCCCGCATTTGCAGCATTGTCGTAGGCTGTCAATTTGGTATACCAAATGCAAGCCCAATTCGCCGCCACGACAATAAGTGGTGCGTCTTATGCAAAGGACACCCGATGATCAAAGAGCCAACCCAGCTAACCTTACACGCGAAATTCCCGCGGCCGACGGCGGCGTAGATTGCGGCATTCAAAGACGTGCCAACAGGGTTCGTTTGCGATGCAATGGACGGCGTTGGTGGCATGGAAACCGCGATTTCGCCACTATTCGACGCGCATATCGCGGGCTGTGCGGTGGTGGTTGACAACTGCTCGGGCGGCATCGGCTTTGTGACCGACAGCCCGATGCGCGACCTTGTGGGCATTCAAGACGTCGGCCTGGCTGCCTGGTGCAACGGTTTGAACCCCAATTCGCCCTATGCCAATGGGCCGGGGTGCGTCGGGTTTGATGCCAGTGTTGGCGGTCAGCTCGTGCCTAGCGGCGACATCATCGTGGCTGACATCGACGGCGTTGTCGTCGTTCCGCACGCGCGCATTGATCGTGTGATCGCAAAGCTCGACTCGGTGCGCGCCGCTGAAACCGCGATGGAAGCCAAGGTCAAAAGCGAGTTCAGCGAACATTCACGCATTATTCAAATGCTGACCGATGGACGTGCCGTGATGGAAGACTGATCAGTCGCGGCCTTTGGCGGCCTCGACTTCCATGTCCATGCCGTTCATCCGCGCGACATGGTCGATCAGCATCGGCACGTAATCACCGCCCTGCCCCAAGGCTTCGACATGGGTAAAGTAGTGTTTGACAGCACCCGCCATGATGTTGACCATGCCCACCTCGGCCGCCATTGCGTTGACATAACGCAGGTCTTTGGACGCGTTTTCGATGGTAAATTTATGGATTTCGCGGTCGCGATCGACGGCGTATGTCATAAAGGTATCAAAGAACCCGTTCGACAAACGGCTAGATCCGATCACGTCGCGCACCTTCGCGGGCGGCAAGCCGACTGAGGCCCCCAAGACGGTCGCCTCGGCATAAAGGGCGGCGTAACCCATCGAAATAAAGTTCATCAACAGCTTCATTTTGTGGCCACTGCCCGTGTCGCCGACATGGGTGATGTTACCCGCCCAGCAGTCCAACACCGGTTTGATCTTGGCAAAGGTCGCCGCATCGCAGCCGACCATAGCATCAAGCGTGCCAGCCTCGGCTTCCTTCGGGGTGCGTCCCAACGGAGCGTCAACCAACGTGGCACCCTTTGCTGCCAGCTCAGCCGCCAAAAAAGCGGTCGAGGTTGGGTCTGCCGTCGTTGTGTCAATCACGATCAGGCCGTCGCGTGCGCCTGCAAGAATACCATCAACGCCGCGGATCACCGCCTCGACTTGAGGCGAGTTCGACAGGCACAGGTGGATGACATCGCAGTGCTGGGCCATCTCGCTCGGGGTCGCTGCCTCTTGCGCGCCTTTGGCAATCAGGCTTTCGATCGGCTCGCGGTTGCGGTTGCCTCTGATCCACATCGAATAGCCGCCTTTGATCAGGTTGCTTGCCATGCCGTGGCCCATAAAACCCACACCGATGAAGCCGATGGTCATATCTTGTGCCATTTTGAAATCCTCCGGACGCGCACCATTGACAAGGCCGCATCAAACCACGTTGATGAAATGGTATACCATCGTGGCAATGTTGCAAGCACGAGGCGCATAGGGGGATATGACATGAACATTCTGATACTCGGCGGTGGCGGTGTCTTGGGGCAAAAGCTGGCCTTGAAATTAGCGGCCAATCCGACGCTAAAAGGTCAGGCGATCACGCAAGTCACTTTGGCCGACGTGGTGGATCCGCCTAAGATCGACGCCCCCTTCCCTGTGCAAACCGTCACCTGCGATATCGCCGATGCCGCGTCCGTTGCAAAATGCGTGACAGCACAAACCGATGTGATCTATCTGCTGGCCGCGATCGTCAGCGCCCACGCGGAAGAAGATTTTGACGCAGGCATGAACATCAATCTGTTTGGGACCTACAATGTGCTGGAACGCTGCCGCGTCTTGGGAATCGTGCCCACGGTGGTGTTCTCTTCTTCGATTGCGATCTATGGCGGCGAGGCTCAGGACCCGCTTGGCGATCACAGCTACCCCAATCCGCAGACGTCGTATGGAATGCAAAAAGCGGCGGGCGAGATGCTGATCAACGACTATTCGCGCAAAGGGTTCATCGACGGTCGCGCGTTCCGACTGCCGACGGTTTCGGTGCGTCCGGGCAAGCCGAACCGTGCGGCCAGCAGCTTTATGTCGTCGATCCTGCGCGAACCGTTGAACGGCCAAGACGCGATCTGTCCTGTCGAAGCGGACTTCCTACACTACTATATCAGTCCCCGACGCTGCGTCGAAAATCTGGTCAAGGGGGCGGAATTGAACGCCGCCGACATCGGCCAGAACCGCGTCATGCAAATGCCGGGCAAGACATGGTCCATTGCGCAAGTCATTGAAGCGATGACCGCCGTTGCGGGCACTGATCCTGCCAAACTAATCCGATGGGATCCGCAGCCCGACATCAAACGGATCGTGTCAGGCTGGCGTTGGGACATCCACGCTGACAAAGCCCTTCGTTTGGGCTTGAAAGCAGACGACACATTTGAAGACAATATCCGCTACTATTTGGAAGACGACAAACACACTGCCTAGCTGCGGTTCACAGCACTTTTGAATGTCGTCAATGCAGCCGCCAATTCGGGGTGATCTTTGGCGTAGTCTTCGACTTTCTCACCTGCTTTTTGTGCGGCGGCGGCTTGGCGTAAACTGGTGATGCCTACCGCTGGTCCGTATGGGTGGCTCATGATTCCGCCGCCTGCGCAGAACAGGAAATCGTCGTTACCGAGTAATTCCATCGACGGCCCGACTTGCCACGCGGTTTGGCCCGACGAAAACACCGGCAACGCGGCGTGTGGTGTGGCGCCGTTTAGGGGCGCTTGTACGGCGCGCGCGGCATTTGTTACGACGGTGTCACCTTCCGTAAACTTGTTGCCCAAACCGTTCACGTGCAGATGATCGCTGCCCGCCAGTCGCCACAGTTTTTGCATTGCAAGATATTTGATCCCCACATGTGGCGAGCGCGACATTAGCCCCCATCCGTTACGATGCGCATGGATCGGCAGCGGGCTGTGATCGCGTATCGCCCGCAAGCCCGCCAAGCCGATAGAGTTCAGCGATACCATGGCACAGGTCGCACCAAGGCTTTCGAGCAGGTCAATGTTGCGGCGCATCACGTCAATCTCGTCGGTGATATTGAAGGCATACATCACCTTGCGCCCTGCCTTTTGCGCTGCTTCGTTCAAAACGTCCATCACCAGTTTGGCGCGGCCGTCAAACGGACATGCGGGGCCGTTACCTTGCAACTCGTCATCCTTGATGAAATCGATGCCGGCCTGCGCCAGATCACCGGCAAGAGCGGCGGTTTGTTCGGCACTTAAGCCCACGCTTGGTTTTATAATCGTCCCGATCATCGGGCCGCTTGGCACACCCATCAGCTTTCGCGTACCGGTAATTCCAAATTGAGGACCGGGACACCCTTTTGCCAGCGCATCAGGTATGCCTAAATCCACAAGTCGGATCGCAGAGAGTTCAGCCAATTCAAATAAATTGCCTGCAACAGTGGCAAGGATATTGGGCAAGGACGGGCCAAAGTTGTCCATCGGCCAACTGATCGTGACGCGGCCTTGTTCGTAGGTCTCAGCGCTTAGCCTGCATGGCAAGGCCGGATGCTCAGAGGTGCCTGTGATATCAACATGATCCAGCCGTGCGGCAGAGCGGTCGCGCAGGGCGTCGGTCTCGGATGCGAGACGCACGAAGGTGCCTGTCGATTGCTCACCTGCCATAACTTCGGCGGCGCGCTGCACGCCCACGGGGCTTTCGATTTCATAGGTTGCTGTCAAACGTGTCATCTGTGGCCGCCTCCATCTAGGACCCATCCAAAGTAATCGCGGCTGCCCATCTGCCCGCCTTTCAGCGCCAACGTCAGGGGCCGCGTGCCGCCATGGGCGTTGCAAATTGCGGCGCCTGGAATGGTTGGGGCGGCGGCGGTGAGCGCGTCAATGCCGAGGGCGCTGCACACATGCCCCGATGTATCGCCACCCGAAACCACAGCACGATCAAGGCCCGATTGATTGACGAGCTGCGCCAGAATACGTCCAAGGGCAGCACCTATTTCATAATTTACTTGCGCCAGATGATCGCCAGCCGCCACTCGCAATTGCTTGACGGCAGGGTCGTCTGGGCCGCGCGCGGTGTAGATCAGGGGCACTTGATCGCGCTCCAACGCGGCTTTTGCGGCGCTCAAGACACGGATTTCTTCGGCTGCAAAATCGCCGTCGCACGACTGAACAACATCCAACATGATATCCGCAAAACCGTTGTCTAGCGCCCAAGCAATCTGATCTGCAGTGATTGGCGAGACCGACCCTGACACCACAGCCATCCGCTTGGCGTGGCCAATCCCTTTGGCCGTCGGTGACGCAGCAAGCACACCCGTCTTTTGAAGGTGCGCGACCAATGCATAGGCGATCCCTTGTGAGCCGACCACAAACCGATGCCCGGCGTTCCACAATAGCTCACCTGCGGCGGTGACATCTGCGGGTGTCATCTGGTCAATCGTGACCCCACCCGGCGCAGTAGCAATCATGGTGGTGGCGCGTTCTGGATCGGCTAAAACTTCTAGATTGAGGCATTGCATCGGCATTCTGGTTTGTGCTGACAGATGTATCGCCACGTCCGCCTCGCCCATGGGCGTCACGGGATGACGGGCCATGACGGGGTGTCTGTCCAAGCGGAACACGCCTGCGTCAGTGCCTGCAAATAACTGCCCGAACGCTTGATAGCGGCGCATTTCAGGGGCAGCGACTATAACTGGAATTGTGCTGGTGGCGAAAGTCTTTGACCCGATGTCCATCGCTTTGCCGATCGACCCAATACGCGGTGCTGAGTCGAGGGTTGAGCAGGTCTTGTATTGCACCAACGTCGCGCCTGTTTGTCCCAGAATATCGAACAGATCTGGTAATTCTTCGTCCATGCGCTCGGGGTCAAACGTGCGTGCCATGCTGGCGATGCCAATCCCTCGCATGTCTGGAAAATCCGCCATCCGTTCCAGTGTTGGTGGCCTCAAGAACAGCACCGCGGGAAGGCCGGCGAACGCCAGCACTTCCATTACCGCCGCAGCGCCAGTGAAGTCATCACCGAGCCACGCCAGTACGGGTTTTTCGCCGATGGTCATTAGGTAATACGTTGAATGCTGGCTACGATCTCGTCTGGTTCGAACACCCGTTTCCAGTCGTCACGCATCAGGGCAGGCTTGCCGAATTCAATCGCCTTGTTGCAGGCGTCTGAGAATACGCCGTCGACTTCCTCAAAAATTACCGCACCTAGGATGTTCATATGGCCAAGCAAAAAGTCACGCGCAGCTTCCTTTGGCACGCCACGGCGCACGACCTCGTCCATCGCTTCGCGCATAACGTCTAACAAGGATGCGCAGACGGTTTCGGATAAGCCCGGTTCTAGCAAAGCCATCTGTTCGACCGTGACACGGTGGCTGCGGGCGACGGGGGCGTAGATGGCGCGGCCTACTTTTTCACCCAAAGCATAGTGATCCTCGGGGCCTTGCATCAGCGCGTTTACGATACCCTGCTCCGCGGCGATCCCACCGAAGTAGTCCTTGCGCCCGGCTTCGGTTTTTTCATCGTTGTAAATCGGGGGATGGCAGGGGTGAGTTACGAAATAAGTGACGTCGTCGCGTTTGGGCAAGTGCCCCGCAAACGGGCCCGCCACGTCAAGGCAGATCACCATCGCGCCGCTTGGTACTTTGTCGATGATCGCGGCGGCGACGGCTTTGATTGCGGCGTCGGGGACGGCCAGCAGGATGACTTCTGCGCCCTCCATCGCGGTGTCGATGTCGACGCAATCAACGCCGACGGCATCTTTCAATCGGGTGCGTCCCACTTCGGAAATCTCAACGTGGGCCACTTCAAAATCCGTACGCGCAAGGTTGGCGGCACTGCGCACGCCCATCTTGCCGCCTGCACCAATGAGAACCAGTTTTTCAGTCATGTTATTTTCCTTTTTTAGCTTGCCGCTCGCGATACCAAATGTAGACGCCGGCACTGATAATGATCAGCCCGCCGCCCATGGTCCACACAGTTGGATATGTGTTGAAAAAGACAATCCCTGCGAAAGCCGCAGGGAAGATTTGAGTATAAATCACAGGTGCCAGAATGCTGGCGTCGGCCAAACGATGCGCTGAGGTCACCAGAATATGCGCTATGCCCCCGAAGATGCCGATCATCACAAAGAATACCCAATCGGCTGGCGCCGTCGGCCAAACCCATTGTGAGATGGCGAACGGGGCCAAACAAAACGTCGCAAGCCCTGCTGCCCAAAGCTGCGCTGTGCTGTTATTCTCGATACCCGCGAGTTTGCGCGTCATCAGGAAATAGATCGACGCGCCGACCAAGGCCCCAAGGTTCAACAACATCGCGGGATGAAATCCGGTTCCCCAAGGCTGCATGACAACGATGACGCCTAAGAACCCAACGCAGACGGCGGCGATGCGGTGGCGTCCGACCTTTTCGCCCAGCATGGGGATGGCCAAAAGAGTGACCAAGATCGGTCCCGCAAACATAATCGTCGTGGTCACCGTAATTGGCAAATACTTGAGTGCCATGAAGTTCAAGCAGGTGCCGATGAACAAACTGGCCGAGCGCAAGACCTGTAACTTTGGGCTGTACGACTCGAAGGCGGATAGCCCTTCGCGCGGCACGAACACCACGACGGCCAGTAAGAAGTGGATTGCATAGCGCAGGAACGCCACTTGCATCGCCGGTAGCCCCGCCAACACCAGCCATTTGGCTGAGGTGTCGATCATGGTGAACAACATCACCGCCAGTGCCATGGACCCAAGCCCGATGACGATCCGTTCTTCTCGGGGTGCGACGGCTTGGGCCATTGCTTAAGGTCACAAGAAGACGGTGATGATGTTGGGCCAGATCAATAGTGTTGAAAGCGCCAACAGCTGCAACGTGATGAACGGTAGGAAGCCACGGAAGATATCTACCAGCGAAATTTCGGGCGGAGCAACGGACTTGAGGTAGAACGCCGCAGGGCCAAAGGGCGGTGACAGGAAGCTGATTTGCATGTTCATACAGAACACCACGCCGAACCAGATCGGGATGTAGCGTGCTTCGATACTGCCCAAGAACCCAATTTCTTCGGCGGGTAGCCGCACCACGATGGGTAGGAACACCGGCATGATCAACAGCACAATGCCAACCCAATCCATAAACATACCCATGATCAAGAACACGAGCATCATCATCAAGATAATCCCCATCGTTGGTAGCTCTGCTCCGATGATCAAATTTGCCACATAGGTCGGTCCACCGACGAGCGTGTAGGCCGCGGCCAATGCTGCTGCACCAATGGTCACCCAGATGATCGTACCTGTGGATTTGAGCGTACGGATCAAGCTGTCCCAGACGATATCAAACGTCATCTCGCGGCGGATCATACCGATTGCGAACACGGCGACGACGCCCATGCCCGCAGCTTCGGTGATCCCTGTGATGCCACCATAGATAGACCCCAAGACAACGCCGATCACAACGATTGGGGCGATCAGGCCTTTGCCCATGTCCCAACCGCGTGCAGTGCGTTCACGACCAACAACCACAAAGACGATCAAGGTAAAGATCACGAATGCTCCGATGATCCAAGGAATATCAGCAACCATCCCCAACAGGATCGGATCTTCGTTTGCGCGGATCACGTTGTCGCCAGTCATGGTAAAGAACACCGCACGAAGGAACAGGACACCCGTCACCCACATCGCAAAGCGCGAGATGAAGCCAAGGAACATCAGACCCTTTTCAGAGCCTTCAGGCTCACCCGGAATCGGATCCGGCAAGGGGGCTAAGGAAGTGTTCATCCGTGTGCGGATCAGGATGTAGAGAATGAAGAACGAAGCCAGCATAAAGCCTGGCAAGAAGGATGCGGTGAACAACGCCTTGATAGATGTTTCGGTCACCAGACCGTAGAAGATCAAAACGATCGACGGTGGGATCATGGTGCCCAGTGAACCGGACGCACAGATCGTACCAATCGCAAGGTTGCGATCATACCCCAGACGCAACATCTGCGGCAAAGCGATCAGGCCCAGCAGAACAACCTCACCACCAATAATGCCCGACATCGCCGCCATAATCACGGCCATGATAGACGTGGCGACAGCGATGCCGCCGCGCATCCGGCTCATCCAGACGTTCAGTGACGAATACATATCTCGCGCGATGCCGGATCGTTCCAGCATCGCGGCCATAAAGATGAATAGCGGCACCGATATCAGGACGTAGTTCGTCATTTGTCGATAAACCGCCTGCCCCAAAACAGACAGCGGGCCACGCCCAAAGTCGCCCCACAACAGATCAGGTGGGAACTTTAGAGCCAGTGTGACGACCGCCAAGAAGGCCGAGGCGAAACCCAGTGGCATGCCGATGGCCAGCAGAGCGAACATGCCCAGCAGGATGATGAGAGAGAGTGTACCAATATCGACCATTAGTTCTTTTCCTCAAGAGTGCGGCGGATTTTTTCAATTTCAACTTCGTCGATCTCGTCGGCTGGTGTGTGCAATTCTGGCTCTTTGTTCCAATCTGCGAACAGGTTGGACACGGCTTGAATACAGACCAATACGATGATGATGAGCAAAGCGGGTTTCACGATACCGGGGATGGGTGGATCCCACGCAGTGCCGAAGGTTTCCATGCGCATAAAGCGGTTCTCGGCGTCGGTATAGCCACCCCAAACAAGGGCGAATGTGAACGCAACGATCAGCAGGACAGAGATAAGGTCAGATGTCTTTTGCATCCACCAAGGCATCATATCGTAGATGATATAAATGCGGATGTGGCAGCGCTGTTGCATGGCGTAAAGTCCCGCAAGCAAGAACACGAAACTGGCGAGCCACAGGGATAATTCATTGGCCCAAAGCGTGGGCCGCGAGAACACGTAGCGCGAAACGACTTCGTAGAACATCACCAGCACGATAAAGGCGGTCATGATCATCGCAAGGCGGCCCAGCACCACCGACACAAGGTCAAAGAACCCTTCAGGCGGCGTTTCGATCGCGCCTTTCGTGTCGGATAAAAAGAGTGAGGCAAAAGTCAAAGCGGCGGCGAAAAATGCCAGCATCACCTGCACCAACGGCTTGCCGGCAGGGCGGATCATTTCAAACATGCCGTAGGGTTCTGCCGCGAACATCTGTTGACTAATAAGGACCAGATAAAGCGCACATGTAATGCTACAAAGGACGATCATTCCCGTCTTAACCGGTGCCCGCATGCGCCCTAAAAAAAGTGAATTGTTCTGCATTGCATGCTGCCCCATATGGTCATGTCTTCGGTTAAAAAAGGCGAGTCCAAGCCGGACTCGCCTTGATCGTTATTTGGTCAAACGAAGCGGACCTTTATCCGTCGATCAAACCCAGCTGTGTAAGATAAGCCTTATGGCTTTGAACCAGCGCATCGGCCTCTGGGCTACGTGTCGCCCAATCATCCCATGCAGTCTGAGCTGCAACGCGGAATGCAGCGCGATCTTCAACAGACCAGTCGTACAGTGTGACGCCCTGTGCCTGCAAAGCTGCGGCAGCTTCGGTGTTGGCTTTTTCGTTATACATAGCAATCTGGAAGGACAGCTTCTGCCATGCGGTATCGATGATGCGACGCTGCTGTTCGCTCAAGCCTTCCCACACGTCTTGGTTACAAGCAAGGTGGTCAGATGGCATTGAGTGGAAGCCCGGGTAGTTGGCGTGCTTAACAATGTCATACAGACCAAGGCCGACGTTGTTGGCGAGGCCAGACGCATCGGCACCGTCGATTATGCCTGTTTCCAAAGCCGTAAAGATTTCGGTGAAATCCATCACGATTGGGGACGCGCCGAGCTGTTGAAAGATCTCAGTTTCCATGCCCGGAGGGGAACGGAATTTCCAACCAACAAGATCCTCAGGACCAGCAATCGGCCTGGATGAGGCAAATGATTCCTGACCGTAAACGGCCCAACCAATCAGCTGCATGCCTTGTGCGTTGTAAAGTTCCTGAGCCGCGTCGTACCCGTCACCATAATAGAGCCAGCTATACTGCTGCCAAGGTGTTTCGTAACCGCCCATGATGTCGCCCACGAATTGGAACGCTGGGTTTTTACCGGTCTGATACGCGCCGCCTGTTGCGTCACAATCAAGGATGCCATTGATGGCCGCATCGAATGTTTCAACCGTTGCAACAACGGATGATGAATAGAACATCTCGATCGTGATTTCGCCGCCAGACATGGTCTGAACGTCGTCGATCCAAGTGGCCAACATCTGACCTGTTGGGTGCTCAGTCGCGTAGTGCGTTTGGATACGCAATGTCACATCCTGAGCAACTGCAGCACTTGCTAACGCCGCGCCGGCAGCTGCGGATAAAAATAATGTCTTGAGTTTCATCTTAATATTCCTCCCTTGGCGGCAATGTCCGCCGTTAGTGTGTTCACCCATCCTCCCAGAGCGTGAACTAAGATGGTATACCATCTGAAAATGACGTTACCCACTGCTTACTCGACAAGCAACAAGTTTCGGTATACCAAATTTGATACTTAGGAATGTCCTTCCAAGGACCTTTTTCAATGGAGGTGGACGTCAAAAATGCCAGATCAAACGCTGCCAGAAAAAATAGCAAATCAACTGCGACGCGACATTTTGCGTGGCAAGTTGATGCCCGGCGATTCTTTGAAAGAACGCGACAAGGCAGCGGATCTTGGCGTCAGTAGAACCCCGATGCGCGAAGCGATCCGCATTATCGCGCTCGAAGGTCTGATCACCTTGCGCCCGTCCCGCAGCCCGATTGTCGCGATGCCGGACGTCAAAGCCGTTACCGACGATGTCGAGGTTTTGCTGTCCATCGAAAAGCTGTCGGGCAAGCTGGCCTGTGAACGTGCCACTGACGCAGACATCGATGGAATTGCTGCGATCACGCAGCACATGGGCGATAACTTTGATACCATGGACACCCTCGGAATGTTCGAGATCGACATGAGTTTTCATTCCGCGATTGCCAAGGCGTCGCATAATAAACCACTGGCAGAAATCCATGATCGGTTCTTGGCGCGTCTATGGAGGGCGCGGTTCCTTTCCGCAGTGAAGCGTCGTAACCGCGCCAGTGTAATCGAACATCATACCGCTATTCTGGCCGCCTTGCGCGCCCGAGATACCGTTGTAATTGATACTGCCATCGGCACGCATTTGGATCGACTTACCGAAGACATCGGTGACGTAATCCGCCGCGAGCATCAGGATTTGCAGGACAAAGCCGAACAGCAAGCCAACAGAGGCTAATGGATCAAAGACCCGCCGTTCACGTCAACCTCTGATCCCGTCACATAAGACGACAAATCGGACGCCAAGAACAAACAGCACCCCGCCACGTCCTGCGCCGTGCCAGCCCGGCCCATTGGAATGCCGTCCAACACTTGCGCGCGCATTTCATTGGTCAGCTTGCCTGCGGTAATGTCGGTCGCGATGAACCCAGGGCAAATCGCGTTCGCGCGGATGCCATCGGGCGCCACTTCTCGCGCCATCGCTTTGGTCAGCCCCAAGATACCCGCTTTGGCCGCTGAATAATGTGGCCCACCGAAAATGCCCCCGCCCCGTTGCGCGGAAACGGACGACATGTTCACAATACTGCCCCCCTTGCGGTCGCGCATGTGCGGAAGCAGGGCTTGCGACATATAAAGTGTACCGCGCAGGTTCACATCCAGCACATCATCGTAGTTCTGCGGTTCGATCTCCATAAACTTTAACGGCTGGGTGATACCTGCGATATTCACGAGGATATCTATCTGGCCAAACGCCGAGACCAAGTCAGCGGCGATGGCTTCGCAGGACTCCTTGTTTGTCACATCACACGCACGCCCCACATGACCCGCGCCCGGCAAATCCGCCGCCGCTTGGTCCGCCGCATCCGCATCAAGGTCCAAAATCGCCACGCGGCAGCCGTGTTGGGCAAACATTACCGCCGCAGCCTTACCCAAGCCACGCGGACTTGCGCCGCCTGTGATGATCGCCGTTTTGCCTCTCAATAGTTTCATATCAAAGCCACGCTTTCACCGACGCCGTCACAGCATCCACCGAAATTCCATATTGATCGTGCAACGTAGGCAACGCCCCCGCATCCAAGAACGCATCGGGCAACGCGATCTGGCGGAACGGCACGTGTACGCCCGCCCGCATCAGCACGGCGGCAACGGCTTCGCCCAACCCGCCCGTGATAGAATGGTTTTCAGCCGTTACCACAAGGCGCCCACCTTTAGCAGCTTCGGCTGCAATCGTTTCCATATCCAACGGCTTGATCGTTGGCACATGCAACACAGCGCAATCAACGCCATCGGCCTGCAACCGCTTGGCCGCATCCAAAACGCGCATCGTCATGAAACCGGAAGACACGAATAAAACATCGCGCCCGTCACGGATCATCTGCGCTTTGCCCAGCTTGAATTTATAGCCGTACTCGCCCAGCACATCGGCGACATTGCCGCGCAACAAGCGCATGTAAACCGGACCCGGATGATCGGCGATGGCGCGGGTCGCTTGATCAATTTCGGTCGCATCGCAAGGATCAAGCACCGTCAAGTTCGGCATGGCCCGCATGATCGCGATGTCGTCCGTCGCTTGATGGCTCGGCCCGTACCCTGTCGTCAAACCGGGTAGCGCGCAGACGATCTTCACAGGCAAATTCTCTTCGGCAATCGCCATACAAATGAAATCATAGGCGCGGCGCGAGGCAAAAACCGCATAGGTCGTGGCGAACGGCGTGAAGCCTTCGCGCGCCAACCCAGCCGCTGCCGAGATCATCACCTGCTCGGCCATGCCCATCTGATAAAACCTATCTGGATAGGCTTTGGCGAAGACATGCAGGTCGGTGTATTTCAACAAATCCGCCGTCAGCCCGACGATATCATCGCGGGTTTTGGCCAGATCAACCAGCGCATGACCAAACGGAGCGGCGACCGTTTCGCGCCCCTCCGCATCCAACGATGCAATCATTGCCGAGGTCGTCAGCTTCGATCCATCCTCGGACACGGGCACCGTGCGCGGTGTGTACTTCGATTTGCGGCGAGACAGGCTTACATCATTCATCGGGTCGATCCTCGTCCAATATCGTCAAGGCACGCGCCCATTCATCAGGTTCCACGCGCACGAAATGCGTGACCTCGCGGTCCTCGAGGAAAGGCACGCCCTTACACATCTTAGTCTGGCAAATGATCACACGCGGCACGGGGTCCGGATGCGCACGCGCGGCATCAAACGCCGCAACAAGCGCGTCCATGTCGTTGCCATCAATCTCTTGCGCGAACCAGCCAAAGCCTTCCCAACGGCCCGCCTCTGGTACTTGCGCCAGTGCATCGGTGGTTTTGCCGTCGGCCTGTTGGTCATTGAAATCGACAATGGCGATCAGGTTATCGAGCTTCCATTGCACGCCCGACATCACGGCCTCCCATGTGGAGCCTTCACCCAATTCGCCATCCGACATCATGTTGTAAACGAACGCAGGGTTGTTCTTACGCTTCAATCCCAGCGCCATCCCGACGGCAATTCCAAGACCGTGCCCTAACGATCCACCGGTGATTTCCATCCCCGGAGTGTAGGCCGCCATGCCCGACATCGGCATCCGGCTGTCGTCCATGCCATAGGTTTCAATTTCGGCGTCAGGCAGGATACCCGCTTCGATCATCGCCGCATAAAGTGCGATGGCGTAGTGCCCGATGGACAACAAGAACCTGTCACGGCCTTCCCATTCGGGATCATCGGCGCGGTAATTCAGCGCGTGAAAGTAGGACACAGCCAATACATCAGCAGCGCCCAATGCCTGTCCGATATAGCCTTGTCCTTGCACTTCACCCATCAACAGCGCGTTGCGCCGGATCGCATACGCCCGTCGCGCAAGACTGACGTTTGATGTGTCAGGCTCCATCCGCCGGCCCTCCCCTTGTTGGGATCATCTTGCGTCGGCTTGCCTCCGCACTCAAGTAAAATTTGGTATACCATTTTTCTTTTCCGCTCTAGGCTGGTGATAATCTCATCTTTCGGAGCCTGCCATGAACCTGTCTTCCCTGCTTGCCGCGCGCACCGCCACCGGCAAACCCATCCGCATCGGCCTGATCGGCGCAGGTAAATTCGGCTCCATGGTTTTGGCACAGGCCAAGCATATTCCCGGATACCAAATCGTCGGTATCGCGGAGTTGGACGCCGACAAAGCCCGCGCTTCCCTCGCCCGCACCGGCTGGGAGGCCAAAAATTACAACGCCCGCTCAATGAAACAGGCCGTCACCGAAGGCACGACCTGCATAACCACCGACGCCGCCGATCTGTTCGCCTGCGACGCCATCGAGTGCATCATCGAAGCGACGGGCCACCCCCTCGCAGGCTTGCGCCACGGGCTTGCGGCCATCGATGCGGGCAAACACGTGATCATGGTCAACGTCGAGGCCGATGTCCTATGCGGTTCGGTCTTGGCAGATCGCGCCCGCACCCAAGGCGTCGTCTATTCCATGGCTTACGGCGACCAGCCCGCCGCGATGTGCGAGTTAGTCGATTGGGTCCATAACTGCGGATTTGAACTGGTCTCCGCAGGCAAAGGCATGAACTTCGCCCCGCCCTATCGCTACTCAACCCCTGACACGGTTTGGGATTTTTTCGGTTGGTCCGCAGAAGAAGTCGCCGCCGGAGACTTTAACCCCAAGATGTATAACTCCTTTACCGACGGCACCAAGGCCGCGATCGAAATGGCCGCCGTCGCCAATGCCACGGGCTTGGATTGCCCCGACGATGGCCTCGCGTTTCATCCCGCTGGTTTGCAGGACCTCGCTACCGTTTTCCGACCGAAAAACGACGGCGGAAATCTCACGAAAACCGGCCTTGTCGACATCGCCTCCAGCCGCGAACATGATGGCCGCACTGTGCTGAACAACATCCAATACGGCATGTTCGTGACCTTCCGCGCGCCCGATGAATACACCCGCGCCTGCTTTCAACAATACGGGCTGCTGACTGATCCGTCGGGCTGGTACGGGTCGATGTGGCGGCCGTTCCATCTCATCGGATTGGAAACATCTGTGTCCGTCCTATCCGCCTGCCTACGCGGCGAAGCCACTGGCAGTTCCACCCGTTGGCGCGGTGATGCGGTCGCGACCGCCAAGGGCGATTTCGCAGCGGGCGACATGCTGGACGGTGAAGGTGGCTACAAGGTTTGGGCCAAGGCGATCCCTGCCCGCCGGTCCCATGATCTGAACGCCCTGCCAATCGGCTTGGCGCATCACATCAAGCTAAAACGCGCGGTGCGCAAGGATCAGATCATCAGCCTTGATGATGTCGAGATTGTGGATGACCAAGACATTTTCGATCTGCGGGTCGAGCAACACGCCTTTCTAGACGGCTGAAAGCCACCGTAGACTGGCATCCGTATCGCCTGTTGGCTTGTATTCCGCGCCAATCGGTCGATCCCATCCCAGCCGATCCAAGACCTGCCAGATATGGGGATAGTTCAACTCTCCATGATCCGGTGTGCCACGATCGGGGATCGAGGCGACCTGAATATGCCCAATCAAGGGCAACAGTTTTTCAAGTCGACGGGCCACGTCGCCTTCGGTGAGTTGCACATGATAACAGTCAAACATCAGTCGAAGGTTTGGCGCGCCAACCTCTTCGATCAACGCCGCAGCTTGGGTCGTACGGTTCAGGAAATAGCCGGGCGCGTCATAACCGTTCAACGGCTCAATCAAGATTGTGCGTCCCTCGGCCTGCCCGCAGGCATAGCGCAGGTTTTCGGCAAAAGTAGCATGGGCATCGGCCCCTTGCGCGAAACCTGCCATAACATGAACCGCCCCCGTATCAGTCGCCTTCGCGTAAGCCAGCGCTTCATCAATCGCCGCGCGCGCCTCGTCCTCGCGCCCCGGCAAAGCAGACAAGCCGTTTTCACCAGGTTGGCCACGCCGGGTGTTTAAGCCCAACATTGGTAACCCTGTTTGCCGCAGCGCGGACGCAACAGCATCGACGTCATGATCATAGGGCCAATGACATTCTACCGCCTCAAATCCGGCGGCCTTTGCTGCGCGGATCGCATCTGGCAACGCTCTATCGGTCCACAAAAATCCTAGATTGGCAGAAAACTTCATGACTCCCACTCCACATCAAACTTCGTGACAACGTCCTTGATCTGCGCGTCACTCAACTGCCGCCGCGCCATACCGTAGGTCAGTAACGCCAATCGCGCCGTGTCTTCCAATTCCTCAATCGCGTTGCAGGCGGCCTCGACATCTTTGCCCGCAACAACGGGTCCGTGATGCGCCAACATCACCGCCGACCGTTTGCTCGCCAACCCGCGCACCGCGTCGCCCATCGCGGCATCTCCGGGGAGAAAGAAGGGCAGTAGGGCGACTTTACCAAGCTTCATAATCGCATAAGGAGTCAATGGGGGCAGGAAATCATCAGGGTCTTGATCCTCTAGCAACGACAACGCGACTGAGTGCGCCGAGTGCAAATGTACGACTGCGCCTGCTGTTGAGCGAGTCTCGTAGAACGCGCTATGCAGGGGCATCTCCTTGGTCGGCATGTCGCCGCCAATATGTTGGCCCGTCGGGTCAAAAAGCGACAGTCGCGCCGGATCAAGCCGCCCGAAACTGGACCCTGTCGGCGACACCAGCAAGCCGCCGTTCGAGGTGCGGGCCGAGATATTACCCGTCGAGCCCCCTGTCAGCCCACGATCAAAAAGCGATTTCGCCAGCACGCACATCTGCTCGCGCAAATTCGCATCCGTGCTCATAGGCTGTCCAACTTTTGCAATGCAGAGGCGAAAAATGCTTCGGCTCCAAAGTTACCGGATTTCAACGCCAGCGCCATCCGTTTGCCGTCGCTGTCGCATGCACACCACGGCACACCCGGCGCAATTTCTGGCCCAATGTCGAGCCGCGTCACGCCCAAGGCTTGCGTGACAGCGCCCGAGGATTCGCCACCCGCAACGACGATCCGCCGCACCCCTTTGTCGCGGGCAAACACGGCGATCTGCGCCAAGGCGTCTTCCACCAATACCCCCGCGCGATCCCGTCCCAACTGGTCCTGTGCTGCACGCACATCTTGCGGCGCAGCGGTGGCATAGATCAGCGGCGCGCCGCTTTGCTCCACCAGCCAATCCAGCACAGGCTGCACCCCGTCACGCGCCAGCATGAGCGGGTCCAATTTGTAAGACGGCGCCGACGTCGCATAGGCCGCAACCTGTCGCTGGGTCATGTCAGAACACGATCCTGACAATACCAAAGCCTCCCCCTTCAGGGCCTGCCACGGGTCCGCAATCGAGTTACCGTCTAGGCTATGAAGCGCAGGTAACGGCATCGCCAACGCACTGCCCCCTGTCAGCAGTTTAAACGATTGGCATGCCTGCGCGATGATCTCAAGGTCCGCATCCGCAACCGCATCGACGACCACATGAGCGATGCCTTGATCAGTTAGCCGCGCCAATTTCGCACGCACAGCGTCAGCACCCCGCGCGACGCAAAGGCGGTCAATTAGCCCGACATCGCCCGTCACCTGCGGCGCTAAAAGCCGCATCAGGTTCGAGTCCCGCATCGGCGTCAAAGGATGATCCTTCATCGGACTTTCCGCCAAGGGCTGTTGGCCAACAAACAGATTCCCCATGAAAATGCTACGCCCGTTTTCGGGAAACGCAGGGCAATAG
The DNA here is from genome assembly GCF_000155675.2 of Octadecabacter antarcticus 307. Classification (GTDB taxonomy): domain Bacteria; phylum Pseudomonadota; class Alphaproteobacteria; order Rhodobacterales; family Rhodobacteraceae; genus Octadecabacter; species Octadecabacter antarcticus. Next base: position 57,875 of record NC_020911.1, on the reverse strand, counting down.
ATCGTCTGTTTTGTCCCCAGCCGCGCCATCAACGCCTCAGCCACTGGTCCGATGTTTCCCTCAGGCGTGGAATCAAAGGTTGAGCAATATTTCCAGAAAAACTGCTTTGCACCCGCTGCCTGTAACCAAGCCAATGCCGCCTCAGACTGAGCCACAGCGTCGGCCACAGGTATGGTGCGGATTTTCAACGCGATCACTTCGTAAGGTGCTGTTTGCGATGGCGGTTCTTCTGGCACACCGATCCGCAAGGACACGCGCGCACCGCTTCGTGCCAGCAGCCCCGCCAAATCCGTTGCCCCAGTAAAATCGTCGGCAATCGCCCCTAAAACCACCACCACTTAGTCTTGCCCCGGCAAGGTTAAGCCTGCGTTACGGGCATAAACTTTCGCCACCGCTGAATCGTGTTCGCCACCTAGACCAGACCCAGACGCCGCTAGATATTGCTGCAAGGCCGCTGCCGTGATCGGAGCGCTGAACTTGGCCGACTTTGCGATATCCAAAACAATCCCAAGGTCCTTGGGCCAGATATCTACAGCACTCAGCGGATGATAATCGCCGTTCACAATCGAGGGCGCACGGCTTTCCAGCGCCCAGCTATTGCCTGCACATTGCGTGATGACTTCTAGGAATTTAGCGGGCTCGACCCCCTGCGTCATGCCAAAGGTCATCGCTTCGGCCATGGCTGCGATATGCACGCCTGTCAGCATTTGGTTGACCGCCTTCATCGATGATCCCGCACCCACTACATCGCCGAGCGCGAATACTTTCGCCGACATCGCATCTAACGCAGGCCCACCCTTTTGGAACGCCGCAGGTGCGCCCGCCGCGAGGATAGACAACGTACCTTCGCCCGCTTTGATTGTCCCGCCCGATACCGGCGCATCTAGATAAAGCAGCCCTAACTCTTCGCAGCGCCTAGCCATATCGCGGGCAAAATCTGGCGCGACGGTCGCGCATGAAATCACGGCCGTGCCTTTGGCAAGCTTCGTCGCGATGCCGTTCGCGCCGAACAAGACCGCTTCGGTTTGCGCCGCGTTGACCACGACGACCACCGCTGCGTCTAGCGTCGATGCAACCTCATCCAGCGTGCCATCTGCGCCGCCTTCGGCTTTGAACTTTGCCACAGCGTCCGTGTTGATATCAAATCCATGGGTCATAAGACCCGCACGACGTAACGCGCCCGCCATGCCAAAACCCATCGCCCCAAGGCCGAATATCCCTACTTTATAGTTTGACATAACAGTCTCCTAAGTTGATTTATAGAAATGGTATACCAAATGATTGGGCGAGCCAAGCGGGTCAAATCATCCCGTTACGTCTTGAAACGATCAGCAAAGAAATCGACCATCTGGCTGACCATTTCATCACCCTGCCCTGCGTCACGCGCCAGCGTCAACGCCTCGAGCGGGCCTTTGGACATGATGCTATCAACGCCCGCATCCTTGGCCATCGTCGCGTAATAGCCCACGTCCTTGGCCGCGTTTTTGATCGCAAACTCCAGCTTGTTCGGGTCGTTATCAACGCCGTAGGCTTTAACGAAATCCATCATGCCTGAATGCAGCGGCCCCGCCGCCATTACGTCATAAACTTTTTTGCGGTCGATCTCCGCGACGTCAGCCATAGCAAAGGCTTCGGCCATCGCGTTTGCCACCGTCATGCCAAAGAAGTTGTTGAGCAGCTTGATCGTGTGCCCCGACCCCAACGCGCCAAGATGAAAGACGTTCTCGCCCAAATCCTTGAGCACAGGTTCGACGCGATCAAACACAGCCTTGTCACCCGCCGCCATGATGTTCAGCAAACCATCTTTGGCATGGGAGGGTGTGCGGCCCAAGGGCGCGTCAAGATAATGGCCACCCGCCACTGCCACCTCTGCCCCCAAAATGCGTGTGCTGCCGGGCAATGATGTGCCAAAGTCGATGACCACCGCATCTTTGCGCAGCCCCGCGATCACACCGTCCGCGCCGCGCATCCGCGCTTCGACACTGGCCGAAGTGTCCATGCAGAGCATCACGATGTCGCTGGCCTCTGCGACCTCGCGGGCGGTGCCGACTTCGGCAGCACCACGTGCAACGGCCGCGTCGATATTGGGTCGCGATCTGTTGGCCGTAATCGTCAGCGCATAGCCTTGATCCAGCAAACGGTTCGCCATCGCAGCCCCCATTAACCCTAGTCCAATAAATCCGATTTCTGGTTTACCCACGATATAGTCCTTTTTGCTGCGTTATGTTCATGTCGCAGCGCCGGTGCCACGTAATTGCGTTTCAATGTCCAATGCTACTTGCAATGTCCGAGTGGCGTCGGCCACATCAATCAAGGGCGCGGCGCCCCCAATGACATCCAAGAAGTGATCCAATTGCGCGGCCAATGGGACGGCTTCGTTGACCGCCACATCGACGGGCACCGTCTGAGCCGCCTGACCCCAGTCCACACCGTTCCATTGGGTCAACGACGGAAAACTGATGCCGCCTTGCGTGCCTGTGATCCACATCATGTCTTGGTTTGTGGTGCCAACATTAGGGTTCTCGCCCGTACCCGCCTCGAACCCCCAAGGGCTGGGCGCTGTGTCTGCAAAACTGATTGTCGCAGTAACGCCCCGTTCAAAACGCAGGGCGACCGCCCCGCTTTCGATGCGTCCACCATCGCGCAGCGGCGCACCAGCAAGACAGGCGACGTCGCTGATTTCACCCAAGACGAAGCGCAAGATATCAATGTCATGAACGAGGTTGATCATCACCGGCGATCCGCCAGCCGTACGCCAATTCCCATCGAAATAGTCATCCGGTTTGCGCATCGCCCAGATCAAACTGGCTGTCACAGGCGTACCAATCGCGCCCTCTGCCAGCATCGCGCGCAACTGGCGCACAGACGCATGATAGCGGCGATGATGACCGACCAATGACTGCACTCCAGCGTTGCTCAATGCCGCTTGCAATGCCTGCGACCCTGCCACATCAGCGGCGACCGGTTTTTCGATCAGCACATGCCAACCCCGCTTTGCCGCCGCAATTCCATGGGCCGCGTGCAGCCCCGTTGGCGTCGCAATGATCGCACCGTCAACGCCGTCAGGCACGTCGGCCATATCGGCAAACCGCGCCACATCCCCCGCCACAATGCCCAAATTTGGATCGACCAAGCCGACCAGCTCGCAGTCTTCATGCGCTTGAACCGCTTGCACATGACGGATGCCAATCAGCCCGCCACCGATGACGACAAGTCGCCTCACATCACAGCGCCGATTTGCCACGGAACAAATTCGTAATCGCCAAGCCCCTGCGCCTCGGACTTACTGGCCTCGCCCGAGGCAACGGCCAAGAACATCTCGTAAAGCTCGCGCCCTTTTTGTGCCACGCTGACGCCGCCGCTTAGGATCGTGCCCGCGTCCACGTCCATGTCCTCAGACATACGTGCCGCCATTTCGGAGTTTGTCGCGACCTTGATCGTCGGGCTGGGCTTTGATCCAAACGCCGACCCGCGCCCTGTGGTGAAGCACACCAAATTGCAGCCGCCCGCGATTTGCCCTGTGACCGACGCAGGGTCATAGCCGGGGCTGTCCATAAAGGTGAAGCCATGGGCCGTTACGGTTTCCGCGTATTTATAGACGCCGGTCAAAGGCGTGGTGCCCCCCTTTGCCGCAGCACCAAGCGATTTTTCAAGGATCGTCGTCAGCCCGCCCTTTTTGTTACCAGGAGACGGATTGTTATCCATCGAGCCGCGGTTGCGCGTCGTGTAGTCCTGCCACCAGCTGATCAATCCGATCAGCTTGTCGCCGACAGCGCGATCCACCGCGCGACGTGTCAACAAATGCTCGGCGCCATAAATTTCAGGCGTTTCAGCCAAAACGCCTGTCCCGCCTTGGGCCACCAGCAAATCACACGCATATCCAAGCGCAGGATTCGCCGTGATCCCCGACCACGCATCCGATCCGCCACATTGTAACGCAACTTTCAATTCGGACGCGGGACAAGGCGTCCGCTCCGCTTCGTTCGCCAGTGGCAACATCGCCGCGACTTTTTCGATGCCCAGCTCGACCGTGCGCCGCAAACCCGCAACATTCTGAATGTTCATCGCCTGAAACAAAGGCCCCTGCTTTAGACCCCATGCGTCGAGCAACCAATCAATCTGGTTCATCTCGCATCCCAGACCCACCATCAAAACACCCGCATGATTGGGGTGACGCGCATAGCCCCACATCACCCGCTGCAAGGCCTCAAACCCGTCGCCATCGCCCGCCATGCCGCACCCCGTGCCATGCACGAACGCCGCGACACCATCGACGTTGGGATACTGCGCCATGATGTCAGGCGTAAAGTAATCTGCTATCATTCGCGCCGCCGTGGCCGAACAATTCACTGACGTGACGATGGCAATATAATTGCGCGTCCCGACGCTGCCGTTTTCACGACGATAACCCATGAACGTATCGCGCTGATCCTCGGGCACCATCGCAACAGGGCGCAAGTCGGTCGAAAATTCATAGTCGGCCTCAGTATTGCGAAACTCAGTATTATGCGTGTGCACGTGATCGCCCGCCGCGATGTCTTGCGATGCGTAGCCGATGACCTGCGCGTATTTGCGCACCGCCTCGCCCTGCGCAATCGCCATTGTCGCGACCTTGTGACCAGACGGGACCAGCCCTGCTGTCGCAATGCCCTCAACCTCGGCATCGGCGGCAAGCGCGCGGGTTGCAGTCACAACATTGTCGGAAGGGTCAAGGCGCACACTGTCCATAGGATACTTTTGCTTTCTCAATTGGCGCGCATTTCACACGCGCTCAGACGGTTGGGCACTGCATGGGAGTTTGCAGGCCGAAAATGAAGTACGATTTGGTATACCAAATTAGAATATCGCGCGTATAGTGCTAAGAAGTCAAAGCGAAATCCCATGTGAAACCCAGACAGGGACCACGATGGAGTTGCTTTCGAATGCGACGTGAAATTGGAGGGGGATATTCATGACAAAACAAAGACTTGAAGGAAAGCGTGTCTTAGTCACCGCAGCGGGCCAAGGCATTGGACGCGCCAGCGCTTTGGCGATGGCAGCTGAAGGCGCACAGGTTTTCGCCACCGACGTCAACGCCGAAGCCTTGGCAACATTGACGGGTGTCGAGACGTTTGCCCTTGATGCCCTCAGTGACGACAGCGTCACTGAGGGTGTCGCGCGCGCCAATCCTGACGTGCTGTTTAACTGCGCAGGCTTTGTGCACCATGGTTCAATTCTGGACGCGACAGATGATGAACTTGACTTCGCGCTCGACCTCAATGTCCGCTCCATGCTGCGCACAATCCGCGCCGCCTTGCCCGCCATGCTAGAGCGCGGCACAGGATCGATTATCAACATGTCGTCCGCTTGTTCTAACGTGATCGGCGCGCCGAACCGCTTTATTTATGGCACGACCAAGGCGGCTGTTATCGGTCTGACCAAATCGGTTGCCGTTGACTATATGTCTCAAGGCATCCGCTGTAATTGCATCTGCCCTGGCACCGTAGACTCCCCCAGTTGGCAAGACCGCGTTGATCAGTTGGGCAAGGAATTGGGCAGTAAAGAAGCCGCCCTCAAGCAGTTCGTCGAACGCCAGCCCATGGGCCGCGTCGCAACCGCCGAAGAAATCGCAGCCCTCGTGGTCTACCTTGCCAGTGACGAAAGTGCGTTCACGACCGGGCACCCACATATCATCGACGGAGGTTGGTCAGGCCAATGAGCAAGAAAATCAGTATAGAAGATCTACGAAGCCGCAAGTGGTTCATGAACCCTGACAATCCGGAAATGACTGCGCTGTATCTGGAACGTTACCTAAACTACGGCCTGACCCGCGAGGAGCTGCAATCAGGCAAACCGATCATCGCGATTGCCCAAACTGGCAGCGACCTTAGCCCCTGTAACCGCCACCATCTGGAACTGACCAAGCGTGTGCGCGATGGCATTATTGCCGCGGGCGGCACCTGCATCGAAGTGCCTGTGCATCCGATCCAAGAAACCGGCAAACGCCCCACCGCGATGCTGGACCGCAACCTTGCGTATCTGTCGCTGGTGGAAACCCTGTTCGGCTATCCGCTGGACGGTGTTGTTCTAAATATTGGCTGTGACAAAACCACCCCTGCCCTCCTGATGGCCGCCGCCACCGTGAACATTCCCGCGATTGCCCTTAGCGTCGGCCCGATGCTGAACGGCTGGTTCAATGGCGAACGCACCGGCTCTGGCACTGTTGTTTGGAAGGCCCGCGAAATGCTCGCCGCTGGTGAAATCGACAATGACGGGTTTATGGATCTTGTGGCCTCATCCGCGCCCTCAGTCGGCTATTGCAACACCATGGGTACCGCCACGACGATGAATTCCTTGGCCGAAGCCTTGGGCATGCAACTCCCCGGTTCAGCCGCGATTCCAGCGCCCTACCGCGAGCGCGGCCAGATCAGTTATGAGACCGGCAAGCGCATCGTCGAGATGGTCTGGGAGGACATGCGTCCCTCAGACATCATGACCCGCGAGGCGTTTGAAAACGCCATCGTGATTAACTCGGCCATCGGCGGCTCCACCAACGCGCCTATCCATTTGAACGGCATTGCGCGTCACCTTGGCGTGTCGCTGGATAATGACGACTGGCAAAAGATTGGCCATGACGTGCCGCTTCTGGTCAACCTTCAGCCTGCAGGCGAATACCTTGGTGAAGACTACCAACATGCGGGTGGCGTGCCAGCCGTAGTCGGCGAACTGATGGCCGCGGACATGCTGCCCCACCCAAAGGCCATCACCGCCAACGGGCAAACCATAGGCGACAATTGCAAAGCAAAACGCAGCGCAGATACCCTCGTGATCAAACCCGTAAGCGATCCGCTAAAGGCGAAGGCAGGTTTTATCAATATGAAGGGCAATCTGTTCGACAGCGCCTTGATGAAAACCTCCGTGATTAGCCCCGCGTTCCGTGCGACATATTTGTCCAATCCTGATGACCCTAACGCTTTTGAAGGCCGCGCGATCGTCTTTGAAGGCCCAGAAGATTTCCACCACCGCATCGATGATCCCGCCGAAAAAATCGACGCGCAATGCATGTTGTTCATGCGCGGCGCAGGACCCAAGGGTTATCCCGGCGGGGCGGAAGTCGTGAACATGCGCCCGCCCGCTTATCTTCTCAAACAAGGCGTCGAAGCCTTGCCGTGTATCGGTGACGGCCGGCAATCTGGCACCTCTGGTTCTCCCTCGATCCTGAACGCCTCGCCCGAGGCTGCCGATGGTGGCGGACTGGCGTTATTACAAACGGGTGACCGCGTGCGCATCGACTTAAACAAATGCACCACCGACATGCTTGTCCCATTGGAAGAGTTGGCCGATCGCGCCCGCAAGCTAGCGGCGACGGGCGGCTATGCTATCCCCAAAAGCCAGACCCCATGGCAGGCGCTGTTCCGCGAAAAGGTCGGCCGCTTTGATGAGGGCATGACGCTGGACGGTTCCACCGAATATCAAGACCTCGCCCGCACGTATATGCCGCGCGACAATCACTAAAAGGAAAAAACAATGAAACTTGTACGTTACGGAGACACAGGCGCAGAAAAAGCTGGCCTGATGGACGGTGATAACTTGCGCGATCTGTCAGCCCATGTGGCTGACATCACGGGCGATATGCTGGACGACGCGACACTGGATAAACTGCGCAGCCTTGACCCCAGCACCCTGCCCACCGTCAGCGGCACCCCACGCCTCGGTGCCTGTGTTGGCAACATCGGCAAGTTCCTGTGCATCGGTCTGAACTACTCTGACCACGCCGCCGAAACCGGTGCGGCAATCCCCGAGCATCCGATCCTGTTCTTCAAAGCCAACTCCGCGGTCGTCGGCCCCAATGACGACGTGGTCATGCCGCGCGGCTCAACCCACACCGACTGGGAAGTCGAGCTGGGTGTCGTCATCGGCAAGACAGCCAAATACGTCAGCAAAGAAAACGCGCTGGACCATGTCGCGGGCTACTGCGTAATCAACGACGTCAGCGAGCGGCACTTTCAAACGCAACTGACAGGACAATGGACCAAGGGTAAATCCTGCGACACATTTGGCCCGACAGGTCCGTGGCTGGTGACCCGTGATGAAGTAGCCGATCCGCAAAACCTTGCTATGTCGCTCGATGTGAACGGCAAGCGGATGCAGACTGGAAACACATCGACGATGATCTTCACCGTTGCCAAAATCATCGAACACCTGAGCGGCTTGATGACCCTGCATCCGGGCGATGTGATCACCACGGGCACGCCTCCGGGTGTGGCGATGGGCATGAAGCCTGAACCGATTTACCTTAAGGTTGGCGATGTGATGGAACTGACGATCCAAGGCCTCGGCCAGCAGCGACAGGAGGTCGGTCAAGATGCCTGATCTTTTGCTCATCGGGGGGGCCACCGATAAAATGCTGGAGCGGATGGCGGATAAATTCACCATCCACAAACTGGCGGATGGCGGCTACCCCGCCGATAAGATTACCCATGTTTGCACCAACGGTCACGACGGGATCAAACCCGATATCATGGCGTCCTTGCCCAACCTCAAGCACATCTCGTGCTACGGCGTGGGTTACGACGCCATCGACACAACCGAAGCCGTGAAACGCGGCATCGTCGTCACGCATACACCGAATGTGCTGAACGCCGAAGTCGCCACCACGGCTGTTTTGCTGATGCTCGCCTGCTACCGCGAAGCTTTGCGCGACGATGCCTATGTGCGTTCCGGCGCGTGGGAGGCCAAGGGCAACGCCCCCCTCACCCGCTCGGCGGATAATCAAACCATCGGCATTCTGGGTCTCGGTCGCATTGGCCAAGCGATCGCCGATAAACTCGCGCCATGGACCCCCACAATCGTCTACCACAGCCGCAGCAAAAAAGACGTCGCTTACAAATACTACGACGACCTCAAAACGATGGCCGTGGACTGTGACGTTCTGGTCTGCATCACCCCGGGCGGTCCTGCGACGAACAAAATCGTCAACGCCGATGTGTTGGCAGCACTTGGTCCACAAGGCACCTTGATCAACGTCGCGCGCGGGTCTGTCGTGGACGAGGACGCGATGATCGCCGCCTTGCGATCTGGCGCGCTCGGCTGGGCAGGCCTGGACGTGTTCGCCGCAGAACCGCATGTACCTCAAGCGCTGCGCGATCTGCCCAACACGATTCTGTTGCCGCACGTCGGGAGCGGAACGGTTGAAACCCGCGCCGCGATGGGGGCGCTGACGGTTGACAATTTGTTGCAGCATCTCAGCGACGGCACCGTGATCAGCCCAGTGCCAGAATGCGACGGGATGTAGCGAAATGGCGCGGATCACAGCCGTCACATCACGACTGTTCGCCGTCCCACTCGACGAAGTGCTGGTGGACGCCAAGCACGGCGACCACCAGCACTTCCACCTGATCACTGCGACCGTCACGCTGAACGACGGGCGCAGTGGCACTGGCTATTCCTACAACGGTGGGCGCGGCGGTATTGCCAGCTTTGCAATTTCGGCCATCGACATCGCCCTTTGGGATTTGCGCTGTCAGGCGTTGGATCGACCCTTGTGGCAAGTCGCAGGAGGCGCTCGCAAAACCTGCAAGGCCTACGGCGGCGGAATTGATCTGGCCTATCCCCTGCCCAAACTTTTGACCCATGTGCAAAGCTACATCGACGCAGGCCTTGGCGGCGTCAAAATAAAGATCGGCCAACCTTATATGGCCGACGACATCGCCCGCATTCGCGCCGTGCGTTCGCAGATCGGACCCGACGCGGCCTTCATGATCGACGCAAATTATTCACTCACCCGTGCACAGGCGATTGAACTGGCCCTAGCGGTCAAAGATCAAAACATCCTCTGGTTCGAAGAACCCATCATCCCTGACGATTACGCAGGCTACGCCGAGGTCGCAAACGCCTCTGGCATGGCGGTCACGCAAGGTGAGAACCTGCACACAATCCATGAATTTGAAATGGCTCTGGCCCAAGGCAATCTAGGTTTTATCCAACCTGATACCTCCAACTGCGGTGATATCACGGGCTGGCTCAAAGTCGCTGAAATGACAAGCGGCATCGACGTGCCTGTCTGTTCGCACGGGATGCAGGAATTGCACGTTTCGCTGGTGTCATCTCAGGCGCATGGCGGCTGGCTTGAAGTGCACAGCTTTCCCATCGACCGTTACACCACGCGCCCGCTGGTAGTCGAAAATCAACGCGCCGTAGCCCCTGATGTGGCTGGCATTGGTGTAACGTTCGATTGGCCAAAACTGACCCCGTACGAGGTCACCTGATGCTCGCCTTCGCCGCTGCTGTTTTCTTCCTGATCATCTCCCCTGGTCCGGGTGTTTTATCGACCGCAGGCGTCGGTGCGGCCTATGGCTACCGTAACGGGCTGGCCTACGTCGCAGGGCTATTTGCAGGCAGTAATTTGGTGGCGATGCTTGTGATCTCAGGCGTCACAGCAACCGCACTTGCCTTGCCGTGGCTACGCACAACACTGCTGATCGCCTCACTCGGATACCTACTGTGGCTCGCTTGGCGCATTGCCAGCGCGGGCGCGCAAATTGGCTTTATCGAGGCCCGCACGCCGCTGGGGTTTTGGAACGGTTTGGCCCTGCAACCGATCAACCCCAAAGCCTATGTCGTGAACACAACTTTGTTCACCGGCTTTAGCTTTATGCCCGACGCCCTATGGCTAGAGACGGCGATCAAACTGCTGATCATGAACCTGATCTGGATACCCTTGCACCTTGGCTGGCTTGGCGCGGGGATCAGCTTACGCCGCCTTGACCTTGGCCCGCAGGCGCAACGCCGCGTGAACATCACGATGGCGCTGTCGATGCTGGTCGCGGTCGGTCTGGCGCTTTGGTCGCAGACCTAAAGCGACGCGGTGATCCCGCCGTCCACATAAAGCGTATGCCCATTCACAAAACTGGACGCAGCCGACGACAAAAACACCGCAGCGCCCACTAATTCTTCGACCTTACCCCAGCGGCCTGACGGCGTGCGCTTGGCCAGCCACTCGGAAAATTCGGGGTCCGCAACCAAGGCGGCATTCAGTGGCGTGTCAAAATAACCGGGTGCGATTGCGTTGCACTGTAACCCATGTTTCGCCCAGTCCGTCGCCATGCCTTTGGTTAGGTTGCCCACCGCCCCTTTCGTCGCCGTGTAAGGCGCAATACCGGGGCGCGCGAGGGCAGTTTGCACACTCGCAATGTTGATGATCTTGCCTTTGCCGCGTTTGATCATATGACGCGCCACCGCTTGGCCAACGTGGAACACACTGGCGACATTGGTTTGCAACAACCGCTCAAACGCATCTGCGGGAAACTCTTCCAACTCACCACGATGCTGCATGCCTGCGTTGTTGATCAGGATATCGATCGGGCCTGACTCTGTCTCAAACGCATCGACTGCCGCACGCACTGCGTCATGGTCGGTCACGTCAAAGGCCAAGACTTGCACAGTGCCGCCAAGGTCTTTTGCCGCTTGCGCTAGCTTACTCGCATCACGTCCGTTCAAGATAATTTCGGCCCCAGCCGCCGCCATACCCATTGCCAAGGCAAAACCGATGCCCTGACTAGACCCGGTGATCAAAACGCGCTGACCCGTCAGGTCAAAAAGAGAGAGGCTCATGATATTTTCCTTTGGTGCTATTGAAGAAGTATCGTTAACTTCGGGTAAGTTGTACATAACTAAGTCAGGTCAATTATGCGAGCAGTCGTCATTCACGCAGCACAAGATTTGCGGATCGAAGAACAATCCCCCTTGCCCGCGCCAGCCGCAGGCGAAGTCCGCATCAATATGGCTGTCGGTGGCATCTGCGGGTCCGACCTGCACTACTACAATCACGGCGGCTTCGGGGCGGTGCGCCTACGCCAACCCATGGTGCTGGGCCACGAAGTATCCGGCCACATCGCAACTGTCGGCGACGGCGTCACAGGGCTCGTCCCCGACCAGCTGGTAGCGGTCTCCCCATCACGGCCATGCGCCAAGTGCGACTACTGCCTGCGCGGCCAACCCAACCACTGCGAGAACATGCGCTTTTACGGCAGCGCAATGCCCTACCCCCACATCCAAGGCGCATTCAGCCAAGAGCTCATCGTCGACGCCAGCCAATGCGTCCCCGCCGATGACCTAAGCCCCGAAGCCGCTGCCATGGCAGAGCCCTTGGCCGTTTGTTTGCACGCGATGCGCCAAGCAGGCGACTTAGTTGGTAAGACGGTTTTGGTCACAGGGTGTGGGCCCATCGGTGCGCTCACAATCCTCGCCGCGCGCCGCGCCGGAGCTGCGAAAATCATTGCGACCGATCTGTCAAACTACACACTCGACATGGCCGAAAAATGCGGCGCAGACGTTGTGTTGAACTTGGCGAGTGACAGCGACGCGCTTGCCCCCTTCACCGCTGGCAAAGGCCAGATCGACGTGCAGTTCGAATGCTCTGGCGCTCCAGCGGCGCTTGCGTCAGGTGTCGCGGCGTTGCGCCCAAAGGGAACACTCGTACAACTTGGCATGGGCGGAGATATGACCATCCCGATGCAAGCGATCACGGCCAAAGAGTTAACCCTGCGTGGGTCGTTCCGGTTTCACAGCGAATTCGCAACAGCCGTGGCAATGATGCAAAAAGGGCTGATCGACGTCACCCCTTTAATCACGCATAAATTCAGCTTGGACGACTCAATAGATGCGTTCGAAATGGCTAAAGATCGCAGCCAAGCCATGAAGGTTCAGATCACCTTTACCTGACGCGCACTTCGAAATGTCTACCTTGGGCGTTGTTGCATGGACCGCCACTCCACTGATATTGGTGTCGGCCTGCCTTTTGAGGATGCTATAAATGCCGCACAAATTCAACGCTGATCGTCGCGACAAGATCCCGAAGCAAAAGCGTCGGGTGACCGACTGCGCCGCGTACGACGCCTGGCGGCCAGGCTGTCTATTCGGACTTGGCGATTGAGCTTTGCCTGACCTTTGGCATGGTGTTCAAGCAACCACTGCGGCAAACCCAAGGCTTGATGCGCTCCATCACCGGACTGCTTGGGGTTGAGATCGAAGCGCGGCATTTCACGACCTTGTCACGCAGAGGCAATGGGCTGAGTTTGTCTCCCAAAGCTTTGTCCAAAAGCCCGAACCAGTACATCTGGTCGTGGATAGCACCGGGTTAAAGATCTTCGGCGAAGGCGAATAGCTGGAGCAAAAGTATAAAACCAAGCGCAAACGGCGCTCTTGGCGCAAGCTGCAGCTTGGTCTTGATCTTGTTAGTGGCCAAATCGTCTGCTCTGATTTGACCACTGATGACATTGGTGATCAGACCGCGCTGCCAGGCCTGCTGGATCAGATCGGCGGTCCGGTTGACCTATTTCTTGCGGACGGTGCATACGATGGCGAGCCAACGGTCAAGGTTCTGAGCGACCGCTTCAGTGCGTTAATCGAAGTCACGATCCCACCACCCAAGAACGCGGTCCTGAGCCCCAGCGCCGCCCAAAACCCGAGCATTCGTGACCGCCATATTGCAGACATAACTGCCCATGGTCGAATGGCTTAGCAGAAGTCATCCGGCTACAATCAGCGCAGCCGCATTGAGACGCAGATCGGCCGATGGAAGGCCATCATCGGGCCCAAGCTCAAAGCGCGCTAGTTCGAAAATCAGAAACCAGAGGCTAAAATTGGCGTCCGGACCCCTAACCGGATGACAGATCTTGGCCGCCCCAATTTTCAACGCACCGCCTGAATTCCCTCTCGGGTAGGGCGCGTTCCGAACTCTTCATGCTCCATGCAACAACGCCACATGCGTCTTGATCGCGTCGATCGTTGCACGGGTACCACCGGTGTCCTGAATGGTCAGCGCGTGAAACCGGTCGGTGCCCGCAGTGCCAGAATGCGACTGCATCCCCGCGATCTGCATGACTTCACAGCCCAGACCGACAAACACGGTCGCGCCCACATTCGGATGGATCGCATGCCCCCACAGCACACGGTCAAGAATATCAAATCCCCAGCCGCTGTTGGCCATGCCGCAGCCGGTTCCGTGGGCCAGAGCGACGACACCGTCAACGCTGGCGTAGTCTTCCAGTAGCCTGCTCGCCGCGATCTCGGATGCGGCACGGCGGATGACAGTGGCGGAACGATTCACAGTCGCCACGAGGGCGATGTAATTCCGAGTGCCGATGCGGCCGTCCTAGCGGGCGTAGCCGCTGAAGGTCAGCAAGTCGGTGTGCGGGATCGCCCGTTGCGCTGCGGCCAGATCAGCACCGATGGCATAGTCTTTTTCAGGATTCGCGAAGACGCAATTGTGGGTGTGAACATGGTCACCTGCGGCAATCGCCACCGTCGCTTGGCCGATGAACTGCCCGAATTTAATCACCGGCGCACCCGCGGCCGTCGCACCCGCGCCACCTTGTGCCCGGACGACACAGGTGCCGCCAAAGGCATGCCAAGGTCAAGCGGATCGTCCCCCGCCTTGGCCCGCTCGGTCAGGACGGCGATTGTATCGCTCAGGTGCAGGACCAGCGGCTCAGCCATGGGACAACGCCCGCATCACGCCGCGCAATTCGGCCAGACCGCGCAAACGTCCGATCAACGGATAGCCCGGAATCAGATCGCGCGCGAGGTCGGACAGCATGTGGTGGCCATGATCCGGCCGGAACGGGATCGCGTGATCGGCGCGTCCCACATCGCAGCGTCGCGCCTCTTCATCCAGCAACACTCGGACCAGCGCCACCATGTCTGTGTCACCATCCAGATGCGCCGCCTCCTCGAACGACCCATCAGGGTCTTTGCGCACGTTGCGCAGATGGGCAAAGTGGATGCGATGGGCGACTTTTCCAGCAATCACGGGCACATCGTTGGCGGGGTTCGCCCCAAGAGAGCCTGAACACAGAGTGATCCCGTTCGCAGGGCTGTCGTAGGCTTTCAACACCCACTCCAGATCGTCCCCGTTCGACACGATCCTCGGCAGTCCCAAAATGTCGCGCGGCGGGTCGTCGGGGTGCACGCACAGCCGCACCCCCAACTCTTCCGCGGTGGGCACGACCTCGTTGAGGAAGCGTTGGTAATTGGCCCGCAAAGCGTCTCGACCGATCCCGTCATAGGCGGCCAACGCGGCCTTCAATCCATCCACATCGTAGCGGTCGAACGCGCCGGGCAATCCGGCCATGATCGCGGCCAGAAGGGCTGCGCGATCCGCATCATTAGCGGCCTGAAACCACGCGGCCGCCTTGGCCAGTATATCGTCCGGATAATCGTCCTCGGCGGCACGACGGCCCAACATGTGAACCTCGAACGCGGCCATGCGGACCGCTTCGAACCGCAGGCAAGTGGCACCGCCTGCCACAGGTGCGGCCAGATCGGTGCGGGTCCAGTCCAGAAGCGGCATGAAGTTATAGCAGATTGTCGTGATCCCTTCTGCCGCAAGATTGGCCATCGACTGGCGGTAATTGGCAAAGAGCTGCGACAAATCCCCATCACCGCGTTTGATGCGTTCGTGAATGGGCAGGCTTTCGACCACGACCCAGTCAAAACCCGCCTCCGTCACCAGCGCCTTTCGCGCGACAATCGCGTCTTGTGGCCAAACCTCACCGTAAGGAATGCCATGCAGCGCCGTCACGATCCCGCGTGCACCCGTCTGCGCCACGTCCGACAGGGGAATGCTGTCAAACTCGCCGTACCACCGCCAGCTTTCGATCATTATGTGACCCCTTGCACAGTAGTACGTACGCCGTTGGACCATATCTTTTCTGCCGCTTTAGACACAGGGCCGCGCAGTTGGTCGGCCAGATCCGCAGGGAAGATATCCTCGACCGACAGGATCGCGGTGACGACATCTGCCGGAGTGTCCTGCCCCGCTGCAAGGTTGCGCAGGCGGTCGGCCAAAGGGTCACGCACGTCGATAGGTTGGCCTGCCTCGTCCGTGCCGCTCACGTAGCGCATCCAAGCGGCCAACGCGACGCAAAGCCCGTCAGCTTTCCGACCCTCAGCCAGATTTTCGTGCAGCGTGCCAAGGATGCGTTGCGGCAGTTTCTGGCTGCCGTCCATGGCGATTTGCCATGTGCGGTGACGGATCGCGGGGTTGGCATAGCGATCAAAAAGCGCCTCGGCGTATGCCGTCAGGCTGACGCTTTCGGGGGCTGTGACAGTGGGCATAATTTCGGCCCAAAGCGCACGGGCGTAGTCGGCGAAGACTGGATCGGCCATGGTATCAGCGATGGTGTCGTGACCTGCCAGATAACCGGCATAGGCCAGCGCCGAATGGGTGCCGTTCAGCATCCGCAACTTCATGTGTTCATGGGCGGTCACGTCGCGGACCATCTCGACGCCGGCGGCCTCAAGATCAGGGCGCACGCCGTTAACGAAATTGTCCTCGACCGCCCATTGGGAGAAGGATTCATGCATCACGGGAGCCGCGTCGGCGACACCAGTCAAGGTGGCAATACGGGCAATGTCCGCGCCCGTTGTGGCAGGCGTTATCCGGTCCACCATCGTGGAAGGGAACCGCCCTTCGGTCGCGATCCAGTTCGCTAGGGCAGGATCAATCCGCGCCGCAAGCTCCAGCACCAGACCACGCACCAGCTTGCCGTTCTCGGGCAGGTTGTCGCAGGTCAAAACGGTGAACGGAGCGACACCGGCGACGTGCCGCGCCGCCAAGGCGCACACCAGATACCCCGGCGCGGAAACCGGTAGGTCATAGGCCAGATCGTGCCGGATATCGGGGTGATCTAGGTTCAGCGCGCCAGTTGCCGGATTGTGGCAATAGCCCTTTTCAGTGACGGTCAACGTGACGATCTTCACGGCCGGATCCGCCATCGCGGCAATCACCGCCTTCGGGTTTTCCGGCGCCACAAGCACGTCGTTGAGCACTGCAATCTCACGCAGCTTATCACCCTCGGGTGCAAGGCTGACGGAGGTGTACGACCAATCACTCGCACGAAGCGCATCGCGGGTGTCGGGGCTGCGCAGGGACACCCCGACAATGCCCCAATTGCCTCCCGATGCCGCCATGGCGTCGGCGATATACACGCAGCCGAACGCGCGAAAGAACGCGCCCAGACCCAGATGAACAATACCCGTCGCGGGACGCGCCTGCGCGCGTGTGTTCTGACCGTCAGCGGGCAAGCCAGCCTCCATCCACATTGAGAACCGCGCCGTGCACGTATCCCGCCGCAGGCGTGCACAGATAGACAGCAGCGCCCGCGATGTCAGACGCCTCACCCCAACGGCCCGCCGGAATACGGTCAAGGATCGACTTGTTGCGCTCGGGGTCCGCACGCAGGGCTTCGGTGTTGTTGGTTTCAATATATCCCGGTGCTACTGCGTTCACATTGATGCCTTTGGCGGCCCATTCGTTGGCCAGCAGTTTGGTCAGCCCCGCGACGCCGTGCTTGGACGCAGTGTAGCTGGGTACACGAATACCACCTTGGAACGAAAGCAGTGACGCGATGTTGACGACACGGCCCTGCCCGCCGCGCGCCAGCGCCGCCTTGGCAAACGCCTGCGTGGTGAAAAATAACGCTTTGAGGTTCACATCCATCACCGCGTCCCAGTCGTCTTCGGTAAAGTCCACCGCATCGTTGCGACGGATGATGCCTGCGTTGTTGACCAGAATGTCGATAGGCTGGCCGTCGAACAGCCCTTGGCCCGCCATCGGATCAGCAAAATCCACCAGCACCGATGACGCCGAGCCACCTGCGTCCGTAATCCTGCCCAAAGTCTCGTCACAGGTGCGGCGGCCCACACAGATCACATCTGCTCCAGCCATCGCCCAGCAGAACGTGTAGGACGACGTGCCAGCACCTGCATGGACCGACCAAGGCGGCGAGATCACCGCCTCTTCGTTTGCAATGACGATGTGGCGGGTCTGTGATGGCTCACCCATCAGGTGAAAAACGCGCTGATTTTCAGGTAGTTGGAAGTAAAGGTAGGCCTCCATCCGGCGGTCGTGCAGGTGGGCGGGCATCGTGTTCCAGACCGACCCTTCGGCGAACTGCGTGTAGCCCATCAACAACTGGCAGGATTTGCAGACCTCGGGGTGCAGAAACTGGATGATGACGCGCTCGTTTGCGGTCTCGCGCGCGCCCATTTCGACGCGCCGCGCATCCTTGAGCTTGATGAGTGTCGTGGGATAGGTCTGATGCGCCGGCGCCGACAGTACATAGAAGCGCCCCTCCCCGAGGAATTTCACCGGGCCCGCGCCCATCCCGATATACAGAACCTCGCCGTTCTCCAGATCGTAGGTTTCACCGGCCACCGACACGCTGCCAGTGTCGCCAATGTTCAGCACTCCCATCTCGCGCCGTTCGAGGATCGTGGCGGTCCCCGCAGCCGCGACCTTGTCCAGAGTCAGCGACTTTCCCGCAGGCACCGCAGAGCCGAGGATAAGGCGGTCGTAATGGCTGTAGACCAGATTGATCTCGCCGTCCGCGAACAGACCGCCTACGTGGAAATGGTCGCGCAACCGCTCGGTGTCGAGCGTCTTGGCCGTGGCGGGATCGATGGCGTGGCGTGTTTCGGTTTTGAGCATGTCTTTATGACTTTCTGTCTAAAGGAAATTGTCGCGACGGGGCGTGAAGGTATCAATTAGCGTTCCAGCTTCAGTGCACAGGCATCCGTGGCGCACGCCTGACGGGATCACCACGCTGTCACCCTGCCCCAGATCGTGCATGACGTCGCCTACCGTAAAGGTGAAACACCCCGCCTCGACATAAGTGGACTGCACATGGGGATGGTCGTGCAACTTGCCTTCCGCCGTCGCCTCGAAGCGGAACGCAACGCAACGACCATAAGATCGGGGTTTTCGGCCAGAACTTGACGGGTGACACCGGGATCGGCGGGAACAACAGGATAGGTCATATTTTGCCTTATCGGAACAGTGATGGCAGCCAAAGCGACAGCGCCGGAATGTAGGCGACAAGCATCAGTGTCGCGAACGCGGCACCATAGAACGGCCAGATCGTGCGGACGGCATCCCCAATAGGAATACGGCCCACGGCGCAGCCCACGAACAACACAGCCCCAACCGGTGGCGTGCACAACCCGATCCCGAGGTTGAGGATCAGGATCACCCCGAAGTGGACCGGATCGACACCGAAGGCGGTGGCGACGGGCAAGAAGATCGGCGTGGTAATGACGATCAGCGGTGACATGTCCATGAACGTACCGAGGATCAAAAGCACGAAGTTCAGCAACAGCAGGATCACGATCGGATTGTCCGACACCCCCTGCAACATCGCCACCATAGAGGCCGGAACCCGCGTATAGGCCAAAAGCCAGCCGAACGACGCCGCACATCCGATGACCATCATAACCATCGCAGTGGTGCGCACTGCGGCAAACGTCGCTTCGATAAAATCGTTCCAGCTGAGGCAACGGTACACAAAGAACGTGACCAGCAGCGCATAGACCACCGCGATGTTCGAGGATTCAGAGGCCGTAAAAATACCCGACCGGACCCCGCCAAAAATGATCGCGACAAGGATCAAACCGGGGGCTGCGGACACGAATAAAGTGCCGATCATGCGCACGCCTTGAAACTTCTGCACCGGATAACCCTTGCGCACAGCAACGGCCCAGGCGACGATCATCAGCATCAGCGCCAGAAGGAAACCGGGGATGATACCGGCGGTGAACAGATCGGCGATAGAGATACGCCCACCGGCCGCGATCGAATAGATAATCATGTTGTGCGACGGCGGCAGCAGCAGCGCGATGATCGAACTGACGACGGTGATATTGACCGCATAATCAGCATCGTATCCGCGTTCCTTCATTTGCGGAACCATTAGGCCGCCCACGGCAGAGGCATCTGCCGCCGCAGAGCCGGACACACCACCGAACATCACTGAAGACAGTACGTTGACCTGCCCCAGCCCCCCCCCTGAAATGGCCAACGAAGGCACCGGCCAGCGCCACCAGCCTTCGGGCTATGTCTCCTCGCACCATCAGGTCGCCCGCAAAGATAAAGAACGGGATCGCCATCAAGGCGAACACGGACACGCCGGAGTTCAATCGCTGGAAAACCACCACCGGCGGAAGCCCCAGATAGGCGATCGTCGCAAAGCTGGAAATGCCGAGGCAAAAGGCCACTGGCGTTCCCATGAGCAAGAGGACCATGAAAGAGCCGAAAAGGACGTAAAGTTCCATGTTACGCAGCCTCCGCATCGTCGCCGAAACGTGCGGTAGGCAGGCCGGCGGCACGGCGGAACACACGCTCTGCCGAGAACAGGGCAATCAGCAGGCCGCCCGCCACGATCGGGGCGAAGTCATAGGCCCCAGATATGCCAAGGCTAGGCAACATGTTGCCTGCCGTTTTGGCCGCCAACTGCCAGCCGAACCAGATCATTCCGCAGCCAAATCCAGCAACCGCTATGTCCGAAAGCGAAAAAAGCACCATCTTCGCGCCGTGCGGCAACACATAAAGCACCACATCGAACGACAGATGATACCCTTCACGGATACCCACCGCGGCACCGAGAAAGATGAACCAGCCCATAATCATCACAGATGCGGGTTCCGTCCAGACTATGCTGTCATTGAGGACGTGACGCCAAAATACCTGCGCCGCGATGAGGGCGGTCATTAATACCAGCCCGGTACCTGCCGCCCATAGGGCAAGGTGTGCCAAGCGCCCTGTCCAAAGCGCGACCGTTTCCATCGTCTTCTGCATGTCAATCCCTCGGATGTCGGAGTGCGGCCCGCCGCACAGGGCGGCGGGCCGAAGGCGATCTTATTCAGTCGCCTGAATGTCGAGGACCATTTGCTGCAATGCGGGCGAGGTCACATACTTTTCGTAGACTGGAACCATTGCTTCGATGAACGGCGTTTTGTCGATGTCAGTGATGACTTCGACACCGGCCGCACGCACGCGCTCCTCGGACTCAGCCTCGCGGGCGGCCCAAAGATCACGCATCATAGGAACGGAATCGCGGGCTGCCTGACGCACCAGTTCCTGATCCTCGGCAGAGAGCGCATCGAACGTGGACTTCGCCATCACCAGAACTTCCGGCACGATCAGGTGCTGATCGAGCGTGTAGTATTGCGCGACTTCAAAGTGGCCCGAGCTGTCGTAGGACGGCCAGTTGTTTTCGGCGCCGTCGATCACACCGGTCTGGATAGCGGAGTAAACCTCACCGTAGGGCATCGGAGTCGCGTTGGCGCCCAGAGCCGCAACCATGTCCACGAACATATCCGACTGCATCACTCGGAACTTCATGCCCGCCAGATCCTCGATCGAGTTGATGGGACGCTCGGAGTTGTAGAAGCTGCGCGAACCACCGTCGTAGAACGCCAGACCGACCAGATCGTGGTCACTGAACGCGTCAAGGATTTGCTGGCCCACGGGACCGTCCATCACGTTGTGCATATGCTCGGTTGAGCGGAAAATGTAAGGCAAAGACGGCACTTGCGTCTCTTCGATGATGTTGTTGAACGGCCCGAGAGAGACGCGGTTCATATCGATCACACCGAACTGGGTCTGCTCGATGGTGTCCTTTTCCTCGCCCAACTGCGCAGAGTGGAAGACCTCAATGCAAAGACGCCCGCCAGAGCGCTCTTCGAGCAGTGCGCCCATCGCCTCTACGGCAGCGACTGTCGGGTAGCCCTGGGGGTGGGTGTCGGACGACCTGAACGTGATCTCACAACCAAAGGCATTGGTCGTCAGCGCTACGCTGGCCAGCAGGGCTGCACCAAGAGTTTTTGTATAAGTCATTAATTTTCTTCCCAGAAAACGCTCATCAGAGCTTGTATGCTTGCTTGGCAAGCCGGTAAGTGAGGTCGTGGGCGACCTCTTGTGCTTCGTCCCTGTCTAACCGGCCGGTTTCGACCAGTGTGGCAAGGAACGAACAATCAACCCGACGCGCCACATCGTGGCGGGCGGGAATGGAACAAAATGCGCGGGTGTCGTCATTAAAGCCGACCGTGTTGTAGAAACCGGCAGTCTCTGTGGCCATTTCGCGGAACCGCATCATGCCTTCGTAGCTGTCGTGGAACCACCACGGTGGGCCAAGGCGCAACGCTGGATAGACGCCGGCCATGGGGGCCAGTTCGCGCGCATAAGAGGTCTCGTCCAACGTGAACAGAATAAGGGTCAGCCCCACCTCTGCACCCACGGCGTCGAGCAGCGGGCGCAAGGCGGTGACGTAATCGGTGCGTGACGGGATATCGTAACCCTTGTCGCGGCCAAACTTGGCCAGCACGCCTGTGGAATGGTTGCGCACCGCACCGGGATGGATCTGCATCACTAGCCCGTCATCCAGCGACATCCGCGCCATTTCAGTAAGCATATGACCACGGAACCGGTCCGCCTCTTCGGGTGTGCATTTGCCCTGCAAGGCCTTGTCGAACAGCCCCGCCGCCTCTGCTTTGGGCAGGTCTTCTGTGCGGGCGGTCGGATGCCCATGATCCGACGACGTGGCCCCGAACGACTTGAAAAACGAGCGACGGTTGCGGTGCGCGGCAAGATACCCATCCCAAATGGTGGCATCCTCGCCTGCTATCTCGCCCATTTTGGCGACGTTGTCGGCAAATCCGTCGAAGTCCGGATCGATGACCGCATCGGGGCGATAGGCCGTGACGACCTTGCCGTTCCAACCGCTGTCGCGGATCATCTTGTGCCACGTCAGATCGTCAATTGCACTTTCGGTGGTCGAAATCGCCTCGATATTGAACCGCTCGAATAGCGCGCGCGGGCGGAATGCGTCGGTCTTCAGGCTTGCGTCGATATGGTCGTAGATAGCATCGGCGGATGCAGCCGACAGGCGTTCATCCACGCCGAAAACTTCTTGCAGGGCGTGATCCACCCAGATGCGCGACGGCGTGCCACGGAATAAATGGTAATTGGCCGCGAACAGACGCCAGATCCTGCGGCCGTCCTGCTCGATGACCCCGCCATCGACGCGCGGCACGCCCAGATCCTCAAGCGCGACCCCCTGCGAATGAAGCATGCGAAACACATAGTGATCGGGGGTGACGAGCAATTGTGCCGGATCGGGAAAGGCTGCGTTCTCGGCGAACCATCGCGGGTCCGTGTGGCCATGCGGGCTGATGATGGGCAGATCCTTGACCGCCTCGTACAGGTCCCGCGCCAAGGCCCGAACGGTCGGGTCCGTCGGAAACAGACGGTTTTCATCCAGAATCGGCATAGTGTCCCCCATTTGATCGCTTGGCCGCACCTCCTGTGCTGCAAAGCTAACTAATATCCTAGTTTCCCAGAATCACTGTGTCAACTAATATCCTAGTTGCACTTAACCTCACGATCCGCCAGACTGTCATGAATAACTTGCACGTCGAAGGAGGAATACGTGATGGAGCAGACAACCTTATCCGACACCAAAGAAGTGTCGCTGCCGGTCATCCAGCCCGCCCCGCAACCCTCTGTTTCGGATCAGGTTTTCAACGCTCTGCAGCAACGCATCCTGACTCTCGAACTGCCACCCCAAACCAAGATTTCCGAAGCGGATGTTTCAAAGAAAATGGGCGTGTCACGCCAGCCGGTGCGCGAGGCGTTCAAGCGTCTGGCAAAGCTCGGCTTCCTCATCATCCGCCCGCAAACCAGCACGATGGTCAGCCTGATCTCAGAACGCGACGTGCTGCGCGCCAAATTTATCCGCATCGCACTAGAGGTGCACACATGCCGCACCGCGTGCGAGGTCATAACCAGCGAAGGAATCGGAGCGCTGAACGACTTGATCGCGCAACAACGGGCCGCCGTAGCGGCCAATGACAAGCGCCTATTTCATGCCCTTGACGAAGCATTCCACCGGGAAATCTGCGTTCAGTCCGGTGTCGACTTCGTCTGGCACCTGATCCTTGACAGCAAGGCGCATATGGACCGCATTCGCATGCTCTCCCTCGACGCGACCTCACAGCGCCTCGCGCTTGACGAACACCTGATCATCCTTGACGCGATTACCAACCGCAAACCCGATGACGCGGCGGCGGCCTTTGCGCAGCATTTATCGCGGATCGATGATCTCATCGCCACGATCAAGGCGGAGAACCACAACTGGTTCACAGACGATGCCAAATGACACGTATCCTTGCAATCGGTGAATGTATGGTGGAAATGGCCCCCACGGACGTTGCCGGCACCTACAAAATGGGGTTTGCCGGCGATACGATGAACACCGCATGGTATCTGCGCCGCCTTCTCGGTACCGATCATCAGGTTGACTATTTCTCCGCCGTGGGAACCGACAGCGCCTCGGACCAGATGCTTGACTTTCTTGAAGAGGCAAGCATCGGCACGGACCATATTGCACGCAGCCCCAACTGGACCGTCGGGCTTTACATAATCCAGTTAAACGAGGGCGAACGCAGTTTCAGCTATTGGCGTGGCCAAAGCGCAGCGCGCACGCTTGCACAGGACGATACGCTTCTGGAAAACGCCCTGATGGGTGCGGATGTCGCTTTTTTTTCCGGCATAACCGTCGCAATCTTGCCAAAAGGCGATCGCGACCGTTTCCTTGCTATTTTGGCTGCTTTCAAAGCAGCGGGCGGCACTGTGGTCTTCGATCCGAACTTGCGCCCCAAGCTTTGGAAGTCGAAAGAAGACATGACCAGCGCGATCATGCAGGCCGCAGCAGTGAGCTCAATCAGTTTGCCGTCCCACGAAGACGAAGCAGAATGGTTTGGGGATACCGACAGCCTCGCCACGGCCGCACGCTACGCGAAGGCGGGTGCGCGAACTGTACTCGTCAAAAACGGACCGGCCGAGATCCTGATTCATGCGGACAACACGGTCACAACGCTCAGCCCTGAAAAGATCGCCGCAGTGGTCGACACGACCGCAGCCGGCGACAGCTTCAACGCAGGCTACCTTGCAGCAATCGTGCAAGGCGCGTCAGAGATGGAAGCGGCTGCGGCTGGTGCAGTCTTGGCTGGGAAAGTTATCCGTTCGCGTGGTGCTTTGGTCGCGAAGGCCACCTAGGCTCAGGAATCATAACCAAAATATAACGGTTGCGGCGAGCATGATGGCGGAGAGGAAGACCGTTGGGCTTCTGTCGTAGCGGGTTGCGACGCGTCTCCAGTCTTTAATCCTACCGAACATCCGCTCGATACGGTTGCGTCGTTTGTAGCTTTGCGATCTGATTGAGTATCAAAGATGGCACAAAAGCGAGACCGGCCAATCAGGCTTGGCAACTACAATGCCAGCATAGGCCAATACTCCCAATTTCTGTAGCTTTCTTTGTGTGTAAGCCGTGATCATTTGGCCGAAGCTACCTGAGCCTCGATGGAGGAAGACGACTTGACCGACCACTTAACTCCGTCTTTTCCTAGTCCCAGCAAATTCAAAGTCGTGCAGGGAATACGGCGCGAGCGAAACTTACGCTGCAGAAATTCCGCTTGTGCGACATCATGGGTCGAGAGAAGGATTTGATATCCTTCAGCTGTGACTAGATTCCCCACCATGTCTGCGAACGCAGCGGAGTGAATTGAGTCATTGTGTTGAAGTGGGTCGTCAAGAATAAGTGCCTTCCATCGTGACCAAGGAAATGTCAGGTTCGCCGCAGTCAGCATACTGACCGCAAGGGCTGCCATTTGCCCCTCACTGTGTACGAGAATGGGGTCAACCGCACCAACGGATTTCGGAACCTCACTACTCTTAACCGCACTTTGCTCAATCTTTTTCTTTTTCACAACAAGATCAATACCAACGCGCGGATCGCAAAGGATCGCTTGGTTTATCTGTGACATCAAAAATCCTAAGGGCTTGATGTACTCAGCGTCAAACTCTTCCAGTTCGAAGCTAATATCTGCGCTCGCGGCCTTCGCTATCTCTTTGACTTGACGAACCGCTTCGGCTGCAGCTTCCATTTGAGCCCGGCGCGACATTGCACTAACCAGCAGTTCCTCTCGTGGCTTATTTGGAGGTTCATCTATATGTTCGCGAATATGTTCGACCACCGCGCGATGACTAAGTTGCTTGGACCAAGCCAGACGTCCTTCGCGCAAACGAGTTAAAAGCCCAGCCGCCTTCTTCGTCGATAGACGGGCCTCGGCAATGCGATGTTCGAAAGTCACTATGGCAGCTAAATCCTGTGTAGGGCCAAACTGTCTTAGAGTCTGATTCAAAACTATTTGAGCGATTTCAGTTCCTTGCGAGATGTCGTGTGACGCGTCTAATGTGTGCGATGAGGATCCAAGCTTCTGCGCTCGCGATAGATTCTTCTCAATCTTTTGATAGGCGGCGACATCGGTTCAGCCAGGCGAAGGTGCGTTCAACGACCCACCGGCGCGGCAGCACTTCAAAGCCCTCTGTGGTATCGGAACGTTTGATGATCTGGACGGTCCATCGGCCGAGGACTTTTAGTGCGTCCCGCAGTTTGGGCCCTGCGTATCCGCCGTCTGCAAATACATGCCGCAATGATGGATGACGCGAGACGATAGATTTCAACACATCGGGCGCGCCATCCCGATCCTGAATTCCGGCGATGTGAACCACAAGGCCCACCAACAATCCGACCGTGTCGGTGACGATATGGCGCTTGCGTCCTTTGATCCGTTTCCCCGCATCGTACCCTCTAACCCCACCACTTTCAGTTGTTTTTACGCTCTGACTATCTATAACCCCGGCGGTTGGCTGGGCCTTACGGCCCTCGGCCAAACGCGCGATTTCCACCAGCTTACGGTTCATCTGATCCAGAAAGCCATCATCGCGCCACGCGTAAAAATAACTCCGCACCGTCGACACCGGCGGGAAGTCGTTGGGCAACATGCGCCATTGGCACCCAGTCGTGGCTTTGTTGCACAAATCGCCCTTATGGCGTGCTTCCCCTGACCCCTGACGGACTCAGCCTACAGTAACGGTGTTTGGGATGCCGAGGGTGGTGAAGCCGTTGAGTATCGCGGCACGGATTTGGACTTCCGCAACTTGCCGGTCAAAATCTCGGTCGGCCAGGCGCTGCCCGAGTAGTTTCAAAGGTTCTGTCGCAAAGTTTTTGCGTTTGGGTGAGACTGCTGGATTGTGTTAGGTGCGGGCCTTTGTTCTTGAGGGTGAGCTACTGACTGTGAAAATTGATTTCAAAGGGAACCACTTCCCCAAAAGCGTGATCCTGTACGCTGTATTTTTCTACGTACGTTATGGCGTCTCGTATCGTGATTTAAAGGAAATCATGGCCGAACGCGGCGTTGAAATCGATCATGCCACTCTGAACCGGTGGGTGGTGAAATTCTCACCATTGATTGCTGCAAACGCGCAGGCCAGAAAGAAACCGACAGCCGTCTCTTGGCGAATGGATGAAACGTATATCAAGGTTCGTGGTGAGTGGACCTATCTTTACCGCGCTGTTGATCGCGAAGGGGAAACTCTTGATTTTATGTTGTCAAAGCGTCGTGACACCGGCGCCGCTCGAAGGTTCTTCAAGCGCGCCGTTGGCACTAACGGTGTTCCAGATCGTATTGCGATCGACAAGAGTGGTGCCAATTTGGCTGGCCTGCAAAGCCTCAATGTCATCCTTAAATTCACGGGAGCTGGTCAGATTATCAGTATCTTTCAATCTAAATATCTCAACAATATTGTGGAGCAGGATCATCGATTCATCAAGCGGATCACACGGCCAATGCTGGGCTTCAAAGCGTTCCATTCTGCTGCAACAACATTGGCTGGGATCGAAACTGCGCATATGATCCGCAAGGGCCAACTAGCCCAAACAGGCATCCCGGCATTCAAGCAGTTCGCAGCCCTCGCAGCATAATTGTGTCCAAAGAAGACTGTTCGTCAGCCTGCCGAAAAATTTGCGACAGAACCGAATTTAGAACATGCGGCTTATAGTGTTGACGATGTATCATTTGGCTCGCTGCCAACAGAAGCAAAGAGCTTTGTTGGAGCGCTGCTAGATTTCTCGAAACAAGATCGGCAGTTGTTTGCATCCGCTTCCCCTTTAGGGACATGGATACCCAGCACTTTGGATGAAATTGAGAATGAGGATGATGTTGTCGAAGTGATCGAAGCTGTGGATCAAGGAAAGCTAAAGCTATAACCTTCTGGGGCCTTATCGGGGGGCCAGGCGTGTGAATATTCGAGTAGGAAAGCCGCACTGCAACATCTAGCAAATTAATGAATGTCCGCTAAGGGCAGTCCACGCGACTTTGCAAAGTACATTATCTGCGCATAGCTGCCGCTGGAGCAAAACGCAGCGAATGACCGCACTCCGCTTCTCATGTCGAAATGTGCGCAACGCAGCGCTTGTCACAAACGGTCTAAATTGTCTGCCGTCGCCTCCGGCCCCTAGCTGCCGTTACTACATGGCTGGTGCTCGTTGCAATGCGCTCCCTTAACCACTTGAGGTTTTTCTGGCTTCAGCCCCATTCAGATGCGTTGCTTTTGCGTCACGGTCATTTATTGCTCCCGCGATCTTCCACGGGCCTTCCACGTAAAAACCACCAACGCCGAAAGCCACCCGAGGGTGGCTGTTAGCACGTTGATATTGCTTATATAATTTGGTTGCGGGAGTAGGATTTGAACCTACGACCTTCAGGTTATGAGCCTGACGAGCTACCGGGCTGCTCCATCCCGCGCTACCTATATAGGGACGAAATCGAAAGAGAGATACAAACGCTTGTTATTGGAATTCTTTACTAGGTCTGGCAGTGACTTACTCTCCCACGTCTTAAGACGCAGTACCATCAGCGCAACGGTGCTTAACGACTGGGTTCGGAATGGAGCCAGGTGTTTCACTCGTGCTATGACCACCAAACCAAGAAAAGAATTCACAATATCAGGCGTTGTCCAAGTCAGCATTACTGTTCGTGGTATGTGTATGACTTTTCATTGTCCGGTATGGCAAGTTGCCTTGCTTCTACTGGATCAAATCAAGCCTATCGGACCATTAGTACCAGTCAACTGAACGCATTGCTGCGCTTACATCTCTGGCCTATCGACGAGGTAGTCTACCTCGGTCCTCAGGGATATCTTGTTTTGAGGGGGGCTTCCCGCTTAGATGCCTTCAGCGGTTATCCTGTCCGTTCATAGCTACTCAGCACTGCCGTTGGCACGACAACTGATCCACCAGTGGAACGTTCACCCCGGTCCTCTCGTACTAGGGGCAACTCCTCTCAAATATCCTACACCCACGGAAGATAGGGACCGAACTGTCTCACGACGTTCTAAACCCAGCTCACGTACCTCTTTAAATGGCGAACAGCCATACCCTTGGGACCTGCTCCAGCCCCAGGATGAGATGAGCCGACATCGAGGTGCCAAACACTGCCGTCGATATGGACTCTTGGGCAGTATCAGCCTGTTATCCCCGGCGTACCTTTTATCCGTTGAGCGATGGCCCTTCCACTCGGGACCACCGGATCACTATGACCGACTTTCGTCTCTGCTCGACTTGTCAGTCTCGCAGTCAGGCTGGCTTATGCCATTGCACTCAACGACCGATTTCCGACCGGTCTGAGCCAACCTTCGCGCGCCTCCGTTACTATTTAGGAGGCGACCGCCCCAGTCAAACTACCCACCACGCAGGGTCCCGGATCCGGATAACGGACCGCGGTTAGATATCAAACAAAACAAGGGTGGTATCTCAAAGGAGGCTCCACAGAAACTAGCGTTCCTGCTTCAAAGCCTACCACCTATTCTGCACATGTTGTGTCTAATACCAATGCGAAGCTGTAGTAAAGGTGCACGGGGTCTTTCCGTCTAACCGCGGGAAACCTGCATCTTGACAGGTAATTCAATTTCGCTGAGTCGATGTTGGAGACAGCGGGGAAGTCGTTACGCCATTCGTGCAGGTCGGAACTTACCCGACAAGGAATTTCGCTACCTTAGGACCGTTATAGTTACGGCCGCCGTTTACCTGGGCTTCAATTCGGAGCTTGCACTCCTCCTTTTAACCTTCAGGCACCGGGCAGGCGTCAGACCCTATACGTCGTCTTGCGACTTCGCAGAGCCCTGTGTTTTTAGTAAACAGTCGCCACCCCCTGGTTTGTGCCCCCAGTCAATACTTGCGTAGAAACTGGGCCTCCTTCTCGCGAACTTACGGAGGTATTTTGCCGAGTTCCTTCAACATCGTTCTCTCAAGCGCCTTGGTATTCTCTACCAGTCCACCTGTGTCGGTTTAGGGTACGATCTCATGGTGGAGCTATTTCCAGGAACCTCTAAGCAGCCCATTCAATCCAGTAAGGATGAACTACCCTCGAGATCCGTCACTACCACCTGGCCCAGGAATATTAACCTGGTTCCCATCGACTACGCCTTTCGGCCTCGCCTTAGGGGTCGGCTTACCCTGCTCAGATTAGCTTTAAGCAGGAACCCTTGGACTTTCGGCGACAGGGTCTCTCACCCTGTTTGTCGCTACTCATGTCATCATTCTCACTAGTGATCTCTCCACCGGATCCCTCACAGGCCGGCTTCATCGAAAATTCCTTGCGTCCAATCCACCCCGAAGGATGGTAAAGACGCATGGAATTATGTCACACTACGCTCTG